>NZ_JBEPSX010000004.1:0-458185 GCF_040548995.1 Rhodococcus sp. PvR044 | reverse complement strand
CCAATTGGAAAGAGTGAGTGTGGAGTACCAAAATATTGGCACTGACATTCATCGGCACACTGTTGAGTTCTCAAAGAACACGCACACACCATCACTGCCAAGAAACTCGTTCTCGGCCGCTCCGGGGCAACTGTTCCAGCCTATCTCATCGAGCAGACCCGGTCAAAACCGGCCCCGCCACACTGAGAAGGCAGTGAAGAAGAACCGATCGAAACCGGCTCTAAACTTCGGGATCGTCTGGCGCCTACGTCCAACCTCGTGTCCCGCGCCTCTCGGCCGGGTCGGTGTCCGTGTCGCTCTGACTCGACAAAAGTTACGCGACAAACCTCAGAACACCAAAACGCCTGGTCGGAGGCGGTAATCGGCTACGCGTCCTCAAATTTGCGTGCCTCGCAGCGTTTCCAGCGGCGAATTCGGCAGGTGAATCCAGCCCTCCCGCTCCGCCACGGCCCGATCCTCGTCCGCGGGCAGCTCCGTCCTGCCGAGCGCGGCGGCGCGGGCCACGACGGCGGCCACGACCGCATCGAAGGCGTCGTCGGATTCCCGGCACAAACTCTCCCCCGCCCCGAGGTCCAGCCACGGCGCCGCCTCACCGAGCCCGGCCACGAGTTCGGTGAGTGCCGCCCGGTTCACCAGTCCCTTGTAGCCACGTGCGGGCAGGCCCCACCCCAGGAGCGCGGCAGCCGGGTACACCTCGACCGCGCGTCCTGAAACCCGGCCGGCCTCGATACCGCTGTACCGAAGCTCGGCGAGTAGGCCCGCGCAGCGGAACGCGACGTGCGCGATGCGATCGGCGGAGACGCTGAGCGGGGACAGCCCGGTCGACGCACGGACGAGGAGGTCGGTGCGTCGCATCGCCAACGGCCTGCGACCGTCCCTGCTCTCCAGGCCGTTGGGTACAGGCAGCATGTTGCCGTCATGTTCGGTCAGGAACCGGACGAACGCCTCGGGCCACCCGAAGGGAGAGTCGATCCCCGTTCGCTCGGCGCCGTGGACAGCCTCGACGATCTCCGCGTTGCCGACACCCAACCGCAGGCTCTCGACCCTCGCCGCGCCCTCGGACCACGCGATCACCGCGACCGCGGTCTTCCTCGGCTCCGCCGCAAGGTCCACACCCACCGTTCGCATCACACGAGGTTAGGGGCGTGCACCCTCGCGCGGGCGGCTAGGCGGTGGTGCGGCGGGAGCGAGCGGGGCGCTCGAGCCGACCGTGCGACTCCGCCCGCAGCTTCAGCAGGTAGAGCCCGGAGACGGATGCGACGATGAGCCACAGCACGGCGACCTCGACATCCAGGCCGTATATGCCGATGGCGGCGCCGACGAGCCCGGTCACGAAGACACAGGCACTGAGGGTCTTGACGGCGGGCGGGGCGATTGTGGTCATGCTCGAACACCTACTCGGAAGTTCTTCGGCGTCTCGCACACGAGCCGCCGGCTTGGTATCTGCATCGTCGAGAATTACGCCTCTCGGGTGCGTAAGACTCCTGAGCCGCATTTCCGCCCGAAACGCTAGCGGCACGATGCCGACAATCCGGATAGGCGCGGCGTCGTTATCCAAATCGAGACCTTTGCCACCTTCGGAGGCAATTCGAAGTCTTGTCCGAACGGTTATCCAAGGCCACGGCCCCTTTTCTCCCGCTTCGTTAGATTGTCAGCGGCCGCGATTGCTGTTCGGCCACTACGCAGAATCGAGAGGGAAGGCCCAACCGATGACCCGTACCCCCAAGTTCCTGATGCTGTCCCTCGCCGCGACGATGGCGGTGCTCGCCGTCTCCGCGCCCTCCGCCACGGCGGATCCGTTCTGCGGCGGTACCGGCAGCGGCGGGAGCAGCGGGTTCGGAAGCACCGGTGGTGCGGGCAACCCGATCCCGTGGTTGAACGGCCAGGACGGGCGGCTCCCCAACCTGAAGGGCAAGACCCAGGCGGTCGAGCACGTCACCGGTCTCAACGGCCCCAACGACACCGCCCGGCGGTTCAACGTGGTCGGCACCGATCTCGGCATCATGTGGGACAACGGCGCGGGTCAGGTCCTCACCGCGTTCGGCGACACCACCGGGCTCAGCCAGGAGCCGCTGTGCGAGGGGCTGGTGGGCGACTGGCGGAGCAACGTGCTCTTCCGCAGCTCCGACCGCGACCTCGACGACGGGATGAGCATCGACAGCTCGCCCCTGGACCGGCCGAACCATTCGAAGGAATTCCTCCCGAGCAAGAAGATCCCCGGCGTCGAACACACCGTCATCCCGACCACCGGTATCTCCGTCAACGGGGTGCAATACATCAATTACATGTCCATCCGCAGCTGGGCGGCGCCCGGCGAATGGGTCACCAATTACTCTCAGATCGCAACCTCCACCGACAATGGCGAGACGTGGACGCCGCGGCCGGAATCTGTGCGACTGAATGTCATCGACGACGCCCTCTCCCGGGCGAATCTCCCGACGTCGGGAAATCAGAATTTCCAGATGGGCGCCTTCGTCAAGCACGACGGCTTCATCTACAACTTCGGCACGCCCTCGGGTCGTTCCGGGCAGGCCCGGCTCTCCCGCACCCCGGAAGCCTCGATCCTGAACGTCGCCGGCTACGAGTACTGGGACGGCCACGGCTGGGTGGTCGGCAACCCGGCCGTCGCGATCCCGGTGCTGGACGGCAGCGTCAGCGAGCTGTCGGTCCAGTACAGCGCCTACCTGGGCAAGTTCATCGCGCTGTACTCCAACGAATCGAACGCGCTGATCATGCGGACCGCGCCGGTGCTGACCGGGCCGTGGAGCGCACCGGAAACGCTGATCAGCAGCGCGACCGTGCCCGGCCTGTACGGCGCGTACATGCACCCCTGGTCGGAGGGCGAGAACCTGTACTTCCTGGCCACCACCTGGTCCGACTACAACGTGATGATGATGCGCACCAAGCTCAGCCGCTGACCCCGACGAACGAGAGCCCCGCCGACCGCACGGGTCGTCGGGGCTCTCGGCCGAAACGGGTTACTGCGAGACGTTGACCATCTCGTGGTCGGCGACCGTGCCCGCCAGCACGCGCAGGTGGTCGTCGGCGCTGCCGAGCGTGTGCTCGATCGCGACGAGCCGGGAGACGTAGTGCCCCACCGGGTACTCGGCGGTCATGCCGATGCCGCCGTGCATCTGGATCGCCTCCTGACCGATGTGCCGCGAGGCCCGCCCGATCTGCAGCTTGGCCCGCGAGGCGATCGTCGGGTCCTTCACGCCGTCGGCCAGCGACATCGTGGCGTACAGGCTCATGCTGCTCGCCAACTCCAGCGAGACGTACATGTCCGCCGCGCGCTGCGTCAGGGTCTGGAACTTCGCCAGCGGAACACCGAACTGCTTGCGCTGCTTGAGGTATTCCGTGGTCAGCCGCAGCGTCTCCGCCATCGCCCCGACCGCCTCGGCGCACAGCGCGGCCTGCGCGCGCACCTCGGACGCGGTGATCGCGGCGGTGACGTCGCCGCCGTCACCGAGCTGCTCGGCAGGCGCGTCGGCAAACTCGATCTGGGCGCCGCGGAGCCCGTCATGGGTGGCGTAGCCGCGCCGCGTGACACCCTCGGCGGCGGCGTCGACCACGAACAGGCCCACTCCCCCGCCGGGCAGGGTCGCGCTGACGACCAGGCTGTCGGCGCAGTCGCCGTGCAGCACCGGGTTCTTGCGGCCGGTGAGGACCCAGCCGTCGCCCCGCGCGGTGGCGGTCGTCGAGACCTCGCTCGCGGGCCACCGGCTACCGGGTTCGGCGTGCGCGAACGCCAGCAGCACGGTGCCCTCGGCGACCCGAGGCAGGTAGCGCGCGCGCTGATCGGCCGAGCCCGCGTCGGCGATCAGCCCACCGGCGAGCAGCACGGCGAGGTACGGCTCCGGCGCCAGCGCGCGGCCGATCTCGTTCATCACGGCCATCGTCTCGACCGGTCCGGCGCCCATCCCGCCGTCCTCCTCGGCGAACGGCAGCCCGAGCAGGCCGATCTCGGCGAAGCTCTTCCACACGTCCCGGCTCCAGCCGAGGTCGGTGGCGGTGACGGCGTTGCGCTTCTCGGCGTCGTAGCTGCGGGCGAGCAGCTCACGGGTCGTGTCGCGCAGCATGACCTGTTCGTCATTGAGTTCGAAGTCCATTGCGGCGCCTCACAATCCGAGGATCGAAGAGGCGATGATGGTGCGCTGCACCTCGCTCGATCCGCTGTAGATGGATACCTTTCGGTAGTTCAGGTAGGTCGGGGCGGCGTGCTGCGCCCAGGACGGCGAATCGATGTCGGCCGCACCGAACGGCAGCGAATCCGGGCCCGCGACGTCCATCAGGATCTCGGTGGAGGCCTGCTGCAGCTCCGAGCCGCGGAGCTTGAGCAACGACGACGCCGGGTTGGGCTTGCCGTCCGCCGAGCCTGCGACCACCCGCAGCTGGGTCAGCTCGAGCGCCAGCAGCTCGTTCTCCAGCTCCGCGAGGCGCGCCGCGAACAGCGGGTCCTGCAGCAGCGTGCCATCGCCGACCTTGGTCTGGGCCGCCAGTTCCTTGGCCTGTGCCAGGCGCACCTTGGAGGTGCCGACCCGGGTGACGCCGGTGCGCTCGTTGCCGAGCAGGAACTTCGCGTATCCCCAGCCCGCGTTCTCCTCACCCACGAGGTTCTCGGCCGGGACACGGACGTCCTCGAACCACACCTCGTTGACCTCGTAGCTGCCGTCGATCAGCTTGATCGGGCGGACGGTGACGCCGGGGGTCTTCATGTCGATGAGCAGGAACGAGATGCCCGCCTGCCGCTTCGGGGCGTTCGGGTCGGTCCGGACCAGGCAGAAGATCCAGTCCGCGTGCTGCGCCAGCGTGGTCCAGGTCTTCTGGCCGTTGACGATGTAGTCGTCGCCGTCGCGGACGGCGCGGGTCTTGAGCGAGGCCAGGTCGGAGCCCGCCTCCGGCTCGGAGAAGCCCTGGCACCACCAGATGTCGAGGTTCGCGGTCGCGGGCAGGAACCGTTCCTTCTGCTCCTGCGAACCGAAGGCCGCGATGACCGGCCCGACCATGTCGGCGTTGAACGCCAGCGGGTCCGGCACGGAGGCCAGCTGCATCTCGTCCAGCCACAGGTGACGCTGCACCGGCGTCCAGTCGCGGCCGCCCCACTCGACCGGCCAGTTCGGCACGGCGAGCCCGTTGGCGTTGAGGATCGCCTGGGTGGTCTTGAAATCCTCGGCGGTCAGCTCACCGCCGCGCGCGGCGCGCTCACGGATATCGGCCGGGACCTGGGTGGTGAAGAACGTGCGCATCTCGTCGCGAAAGGCGAGTTCCTCGTCGGTGAGTTTCAGGTTCATTGTGTGCTTTCTGTGTCAGATCGCCGAACCCCGGCCGGTCGAACCGGACGGGGCGAGCCGAGAGCGCGCACCGCAGAACTAAGCGCACGCTCATTTCCTAAGCGCATGCTTATACTTGTCCCGTTGGCGGGTGTTGTCAAGGTGCAGAACGTGAAGGGGAGGCGAAGGGTGAGCGAATCGGTGGCGGCGGAGACACCCGGCGTGGTGAGCAGCTCCAAGGCCGCCGCGCGGATCCGGGCCGCGGCCGTGGAGGCGTTCGCCGAGAACGGCTATGGGGGGACCACCACCCGCGACATCGCCGCTCGCCTCGGCCTGAGCCCCGCCGCGATGTACCCGCACTACAAGTCCAAGGAAGAGCTGCTCTACGCGATCAGCTACGAGGGCCACCAGCGGTGCGTCGAGCTGCTCACCGACGCCGATCCCGTCGACTCGCCGCCCACCGAGAGGCTGCGCGCGGTCGTCGGCGCCTTCACCCGCTGGCATGCGACCCACCACGCCCGCGGACGGGTGGTGCAGTACGAGCTGACCGCGCTCTCACCCGAGCACTACCGCACGATCATCGGGCTCCGCCGCGACGTGAACCGGATCGTCAAGCGGATCGTCAAGGCGGGCGCCGCGGACGGCTCGTTCGTCGTGCCGGACGTCGAGGGTGTGACCCTCGCGATCACCTCGCTCTGCGTCGACGTGTGCCGATGGTTCCCCGGTGGCGGCTTCACCGAACCGGATCGGGTCGCGGAGCTGTATTCCGAACTGGCCCTTCGCCTCGTCGCGGCCACCGCCTGACCGTCAGTCCCGCCCGCGGCCCGGTTCCGCGCGCGACGTGAGCGCCAGGATGTCCCGGTACAGGACGCTCTGATAGGTCCCCATCAGCTCCTCGACCCCGCCGAACTGGTCGCCGACGTGGTGGGTGTTCTCCGCCGAGAGCTCCCGGTTGCCCGAGCGCGCGATGAGGTCGTCGATCCTCGAATCGAGGCTCATCGTCCGCTGCACCGCGGCGACCGCCTGGAGCTGTTCCTCCGCCTGGGAGAGCAGGTCTCCGATGCGGGCCAGCGCCGCGACCCGGTCGACCAGCTGATGCCACACCGGCGCCAGCGCCGTCTGCCGCGCCGTGATCTGGGTGCGGGCACCCTCGCCCCGCGTGGACCGCATGGCCGCGCCGAGCTCGGCGGTGATCCCCCGCAGCGCCACCGTGTCGGCCGCGATCTGGATCAGCTCGTCCGCCAGGTCCAGCTGGGCACGCTGGATGAGGAAGTGCTCCGAATGCCAGGCCGAGGACCCGTCGATCCGGTCGTACAGCGTGCCCGCCAGGTAGAGCAGGGTGTCGTAGCGGTCCGCGAACCGCTCACCCTCGGGCGCGGCGCCCTGGGCGAGGGCCTCGGCGGCCCGGCGACCGACGCCTGCCAGCGGGGTGCTCTCGGTGAGCGCGGCCACCCGCTCCGCGGCGGCGCCGAGGGTCGCGTTCCGCACCTGGTCGACGGGGCGATCGCCCGAGGTGACGGGCACCGGGGTCCGCTGCAGCGCGGCGAACAACGCCTCCCGCTGGTCGGGTTCGAGGTGCACCCCGTCGCGGCGCTCCCGCCGGATCGCGCGTACCCCGCTCGCGTAATGCGTGCCGGACAGCACCATGGCCGACCGCAGGTGATCGAGCCGCTTGGCGACCTCGGCCGCCCGGAAGGTGAACACCGCCTGCACGGGCCCCGGCCGCAGCTCCGCCGCCCGACCCGCGAGCCGGGCCTGCTCGTCGGTGAGCCGCCGGAGCGCACCGAAGCCCCCGATCGACGGGATGGTCCGACCCGTCCGCCGCCGTTCGGCCAAGATCTCGCGCGTGGTGACGTCGACGTGTCCGGCCGCGATCAGCACGGCCGCCTCGTCGGACAGCACCGGCAGCCGGGCCTCGACCCACGCCCCCTCGCTCCACCGTCGCACCTGCAGCGAGATCCGCTCGCGGCGCTGTGCCGCGGTCTCGTAATCGCCCGGGACCTGCGGGTCATCCGACATCGAGCCTCCTCGAGTTCCAGGACTCCACTGTCCCAGAAATCCGGGGAACGCGCCGCGACCCGGTCCGCACAGCCCCAGGTGACGGCGCCTTTCGGCGACCGACCGTTGCGAGCACACTGAAACGGGATCTGAATGTGACTGCGGGTGCCTATTGACTGCGGTGTGACTCTGGTCTCATACTCTGACTGATCGATTAGTCAGTAAGGAGACTCCGTGGATCTGAAGGAAGCCGTCCGGCAGAACATTGGGCGAGCCGAGCAGTCCGCCGTCGACCTCAGCCACCGCATCCACGCCCACCCCGAGGTCGGCTTCGAGGAGTACCGCGCCGCCCAGTGGGTGGGTGACGCCCTCAGCGAGGCGGGCTTCGCCGTCAACACCGGCGTCGCCGACCTGCCGACCGCGTTGCTCGCCACCGCCGGCGACGGGCCTCTCGTGGTCGGGATCTGCGCCGAGTACGACGCCCTGCCCGGCCTCGGGCACGCGTGCGGACACAACGTCATCGCCGGATCGGCCGTGGCCGCCGCTCGGGCGCTCGCCCCGCTGGCCTCCGACCTCGGCATCACGGTGAAGGTGTTCGGCACCCCCGCCGAGGAGAACGGCGGCGGCAAGATCCTCATGCTCGACGCCGGTGTCTTCGACGGCACGCACGCCGCGATGATGGTGCACCCCGCAACCTTCGAGCAGGCATACACCAGTGTCCTCGCGAACGGCGACCTGCTCGTCGACTTCACCGGCAAGAACGCCCACGCCTCGGCCGCCCCCTACGAGGGGGTCAATGCCGGCGACGCGGTCACCCTCGCCCAGGTGGCGATCGGGCTGCTGCGCCAACAGCTTCATCCCGGTGATCAGATCCACGGAATCGTCACCAACGGCGGCGAGGCACCGAACATCATCCCGGCGAAAGCCGGTGCGCACTACTATATTCGGGCATCCGACCTCGAATCACTCAAGGTGCTCGAGCAGCGCGTCCAGCGATGCTTCGAGGCGGCGGCATTGGCGACCGGCTGTGAGATGACGAGCGCCCCCACCGGGCCCGACTACTCCGAGTTCCGCAACAACACCGCGCTCGCCGACCTCTACGAGACGAACGCCCGGCAGCTCGGCCGCAGGTTCGCCCCGGTCGGGGAGACGTCATCCGCACTCGGATCGACCGACATGGGAAACGTCTCCCGCGCGATCCCCGCCATCCATCCGACCCTCGCCCTTGACTGCGGCACCTCGGTCAACCACCAGCCCGAGTTCGCGGCCCACTGTGCGGGCGCCTCCGCGGACCGCGCGCTCATCGACGGCGCCACCGCGATGGCCTGGACCATCGTCGACCTCGCCACCGACCCCACCCTCCGTGCCCGATTCATCGCGGGCAACTAACCCCTACCCATCAGGCGGTGCACATGCGTAAGTACTGGATAGTCGGCTCCATCCCCTTCATCTTGATATTCCTGGTGACCTGGATACCCCAGATCAACGGCCCGCACGTGTGGCTCGGCGCCCCCGCCATCTTCATCTGGGTCACCCTGGTCAGCAGCATCCTCGTGTCCGGCGTCCTCACCTACTTCGAGCGCACCCGCACCGATCTCGACGCGGAAGGCAACGAAGCGTGAACGTCACCCTGGCAATCGGCGTCCTCGGCATGCTGGTCATCGCCGCCATCGGCTTCTATGGGCGGCGACAGCCCGTCAAGGACATGGACGAATGGGCGGTCGCCGGCCGCAAGTTCGGCGTGATGACCACCTGGGTCCTGCAGGCAGGCGAGACCTTCACGACGTTCACATTCCTCGGCACCGTCGGGCTGGTCGTCTCCCTCGGCGCCTCCGCCTTCTACTGCATTCCGTACATCCCACTCGCCTACCTGGTGATGTACTGGATTGCCCCAAAGCTGTGGCGCCGGGCGAAGGCGGCCGGGTATGTCACCCAATCCGACTTCCTCCGCGGCAGCTACAACAGCCCCACGCTCGGCTTCCTCTCCGCGGTCTTCGGCATCATCTTCCTGCTGCCCTACCTGCAGCTGCAGATCACCGGACTGGGCCTGATCGTCCGCGCCGCGACAGGTGGTGCCGCCGACGGCACGATCAGCAGCATCGTCGCGTTCGTACTCGTGATCGCGTTCGTGCTGTGGTCCGGACTGCACGGCGTGGCGCGGACGTCGTACTTCAAGGACGTGCTGATGATCCTGGTGATGCTGGTGATCAGCATCGCGATCCCGATGCACTTCAACGGCGGGCTCGACTTCGGACTGAGCACCATCGCCCGTGAGATGCCCGAGATGCTGTACGTCCAGACCGGCACCTACGGCATCTGGTGGTTCATCACGAGCATGGCGATCAGCATGATCGGGGTGATGTTCTACGCGCTGCCCCACAACTGGCCGGCCGTACTGGCCAGCCGCAGCGAGAAGGCGGTCCGCCAGAACCTGATCTACCTGCCGATCTACAGCGCCCTGGCCAGCATCCCGATGCTGCTCGGCTATACGGCGATCGTCGCATTCGGCACCGACCAGGACGGCGACTCCGCGATGCTCAAGATGGCGTCCGAGGCCCTGCCGCCGTGGGCCATGGGTGTCGTGCTCACCGCCGCCGCGGCAACCGCCATGGTGCCCTCCGCTGCCTTGCTCATCGCCATCGCGCCGCTCGCCGTCAACAACGTGTTCCAGGTCAAGGACGAGAAGCGCAAGTTCGTCGTGAACCAGGCGGTGGTGGTGGTCTTCGGGCTTGCAGCACTGGTCCTCGCACTGTCGATGCCGAACCTGCTCGGCAACATGCTGCTGCTGACCTTCAGCGGGTCGACGCAGGTGGTCCCCGCGATTGCGGGAGCACTGCTGCTCAAACGACGACTCGACAAGGCCTCGGTCATCGCCGGCCTGTGCGCCGGTGTGTTCACGGTCATCCTGCTCACCTTCGCGCCGTTCGACGGGCCCGACATCAACACCGGCATCAGCGGCCTGATCGTCAACATCGCGGTGATCGCCGTGATCGAACTCGTCATCCGGGTGCGGCGGTCCGTAGCAACACCGCATGACCCGATCGAGATCGCGTCGGAGGCCGCTGCGAGGGCTTGATCGCTCACGAAACCCCAAGTACGCGTGCGCTATCGCCGCATACACCCGGAGCCGTCACCGTGCATTCGCTCGAACGAGAGCAGCGCGGTGGCGGCTCGGCGCATTCGCACGACGGTGCAGTAGCTTGACAGTGTGGCAAAGCAGACAAAACAGCGTAAAGAGACCAAGGATCGGCGCAACGAGATCCTCTCCACCACGCTGGACCTGGTAACCGAGAACGGTATCGATCGACTGCGTGCCGCCGACATCGCGGAGGCGCTCGGCGTCAGCACCGCGCTGATCTTCTACCACTTCAAGACCCTCGAGAACGTCATCGTCAGCGCCTTCGAACTGGCCGCCGAGAACGACCTGGCCAACCTCGACACGGTGCTCGAGAGCACCGATGGCACGATCGAGGACCGCCTGCGTGCAGTCCTGAACGAATACGGACCGACCGGCCGCGCCGTGGGCTGGAGACTGTGGATCGAGACCTGGTCGGCGTGCCTGCGCGAGCCCGCGCTGCGCGATGTCACCCATCGCCTCGACATGCGCTGGCGCGAGGTGGTCACCGACCTGATCCGCGCGGGCGTCGACAACGGCGAGTTCCGCACGGACGACCCGCAGGGCACCACCTGGCGGCTGACCGCCATGCTCGACGGGCTCGCGGTCCAACTCGTCGCACTGGACGGCGCGGTGTCGAAGGACGACGTCGCCACCTGGATGGACCGGGCGATCCGCTCCGAGCTACAGCTCTGACGCGCTGCCGCCGGGGCTCCCCCGGCGGCTCCTCCACCGGTGATCGCCCTGCGGCGCCGGAAAATTCAAACGCCATCCCCTTGACGTGGCACGCATCACTCTCGCATACTGACTGAGCAATCAGTTAGTAGATGACAGAGAGCGTAGGAGCCCCCATGTCCTTGACCCTTCCGAACGCGATCGGATCGACCGACGCCACCCGCACCGACGACCCGTTCTTCGAGGCGACCTGGCGCGACACCGAAAGCGACGCAACGGGATACCTGGTCATCGACCGCCTCGTCCGCGGCATCTCCAGCGGCGGCCTCCGGATGCGCGCCGGCTGCACGCTCAACGAGGTCAGGGGGCTGGCCCGAGGGATGACCCTCAAGGAGGCCATCCATTTCGAGGCAGGCGCCCGATACGTCCCCCTGGGCGGCGCCAAGGGCGGCATCGACTTCGACCCGTACCACGCCGACGCCGACGGGGTGCTGAGGCGCTACCTCCAGGCCATGGCGCCGCTCATCGAGCAGCGCTGGACCATGGGCGAGGACTTCGGTGTCCGCCAGGACGCGGTGGACGCGGCCCTGAGCGACATCGGGCTCGAGAGCTCGGTGCAGGCCGCACACCGCGTCATCGACGACCGGGCCGAGTCCGCGACCCGGATGAAGACGGCGTTCACCGCGATCGTCGACGGGGTCAAGCTCGACGAGCTCGTCGGCGGATACGGTGTCGCCGAGGCGGCCCTCGCCGCTATGGACCGAAAGGGCATGGACCCGAGGCAGACCCGGGCCGTGGTGCAGGGCTTCGGATCGATGGGCGGGGCCACCGCCCGTTACCTCGCCCAGGCCGGTGTGCGCATCGTCGGCATCGCCGACGTGCACGGCGTCGTCGCCAACCCGGACGGTCTCGACGTGGAGACGCTGCTCCTGTCCCGCGACGCGACCGGCGGGGTCGACCGCAGCCGGCTCGCGGCCGGCGACGTGCAGCTGCCGTCCGCAGAGTGGCTGTCCGTCGAGGCCGAGGTGCTGATCCCGGCGGCGACGTCGTACTGCATCGACGACTCCAACCAGGACCAGGTCCGGGCCGCACTCGTCGTCGAGGCCGCCAACATGCCGATCACCCCCAGCGCCGAGGAGGCGCTGGTCGCCCGGGGTGTCGTGGTGTCGCCGGACTTCCTCGCCAACTCCGCGACCAACGCCTGGTGGTGGTGGGTGTTCTTCGGTGACATCGACGGCAGCGCGGAGCAGTCCTTCGACAAGATCCGCACCCGCATGTGGACGTTGAGCGGCCAGATGTTCGACCACGCCGACGAGCACGGTGTCAGCACGCGTGCCGCCGCGTTCGCTCTGGCCTCGGACAAGCTCGCCGATCTGTCCGCGCAGTTCCCGACCTACTGACGCCCCGGCCCCACCACGACCAGGAGTTCTTGACATGGCACCCATCCCTGCGCCGACGACCGACACCGACCTACGGGTCTTCACCGACCCCTCCTCGGTGGCGGTGGTCGGCGCCACCGCCGACCCAGCGAAGTGGGGCTACTGGCTGGCGACAGGCGCGCTGTCCGGACGCCACCGCCGTCGCGTCTACCTGGTGAACCGGTCCGGGGCCGAGATCCACGGCGAGTCCAGTCACGCCGGACTGCATGAGCTGCCGGACGCTCCCGAACTGGTCGCGTTGTGCGTGCCGCCGCACCACGTCGGCGCGGTGGTGGACGAGGCGCTCGCGCTCGGTGCCCGCGGATTCCTCGGCATCACCGCGGGCGTCCCCGACGAGCGCGCCATCGCGGAACGCATCCGGGCGGCCGGGGCCCGGCTGGTGGGGATGAACAGCCTCGGCATCTACGACAGCACCACGGAGCTGCGTCTGGCCTGGGGGCAGTTCACCCCCGGACCGATCGCGGTGATCTCGCAGAGCGGCCAGGTCGGCTCGGAGATCGCGTTGCTGGCGGCGCGCGCCGAACTGGGTGTCTCCCGGTTCATCTCGATCGGGAACCAGACGGACCTGGGCGCCGCCGAGTTGCTCGACGAGCTGGTCGGCGACGATTCGACCCGCGTGGTCGCGCTCTACCTCGAGTCGTTCGCCGGCGGCCCGGACATCGTGGATGCGCTCAGCCGACTCCGACAGGCCGGAAAGCACACGATCGTGCTCACCGTCGGCGCGAGCGAGGCCAGCTCCCGGTTGGCCCGATCGCACACCGGATCGCTCACCTCGAGCATGGACGTCGTCGATGCCGCGCTGCGCGTCGCGGGCGCGGTCCGGGTCGCCACCCCTACCGAGCTCGTGGACCTCGCTCGCCTGCTGCTCGCGACCGGCCTGCCCGGCGGCCGCCGGGTGGCCGTCGTGGGTGACAGCGGAGGACAGACCGGCATCGCGGCCGACGTCGTCGCCAAGGCCGGGCTCCGGGTCCCGGAATTCTCGGCGGGACTGAAATCCGCTCTGGAAAAGCAACTCCCGAGCGGCGCCGCCTGCAGCAACCCCGTCGACCTGGCCGGTGCCGGTGAGCGGGACCTGGGCTCGTACTCGAGCGTGGTCTCGCTCCTGTTGGAGTCGGACGAGGTGGACTCCGTCGTCCTGACCGGATATTTCGGCACCTATGGGGCGGACACCCCGTCCCTTTCCGGTCGCGAGATCGAGGTCGCCCGGTCGATGGGCGACTCGGTCTCCGCGAACGGCAAGCCGCTGATCGCGCACACCATGGTCGAGGGCAACCCGACCACGGAAGCCTTGCACGCCAACGCGATCCCCACCTACAGTGCGATCGACTCCGCAGTCCGGTCCCTCTCGCACGCGAGCCGGCTGCAGTCGGCCGGACGCGAGTGCCGTCCGTCGGCTCCCAGGACCGAGCTGATCGGCGCTGGGTACCTCCCAGCCCAGAAGCTGTTGTCCGAAGCTGGGATCCGGTTCCCGCGCAGCCTCACCGTGCACAACCGGACCGAGCTCACGGCGGCGGTCGAGCGGCTGACCGCACCCTACGTACTCAAGGCGAGCTGGCTCGAGCACAAGAGCGAGGTCGGCGGCGTACGCGTCGGCATCGCCGACCACGCCGAACTCGTCGCGGCCTTCGACACGATGTACGCCGCCCTCGGCGTCGGCGACTACGTGGTCGAGGAACTCGACACCCGCCCGGACACCGTGGAGATCCTGCTCGGCGCCCGCCGCGACCCCGATCTCGGTGCGGTGATCGTCGTCGGGGCCGGTGGCACCGAGGCCGAGGTGTACCGGGACGTGGCGGTGGAACTGGCGCCGATCGACCAGGCCACCGCTCTCCAGATGATCGAGCGACTGACCTGTCTGCCGCTGCTGCGCGGATGGCGGGGCAAGCCGGGCGTCGACATCGACGGCCTGGCTGCCGCGGCCGCGGCAGTCTCCGAACTGGCGGCGGCACACCCGCACGTCGACGAGATCGAGGTCAACCCGCTGCGGGTCGGCCCCGACGGCATCCTCGCCGTCGACGCGCTCGTCATCGAACAGCACCCCTGACCAATCCCCTCGTACCCAAGGAACGACTCATGACTGCACCAGACATCAGGGCCGAGTTCGCCGACCGCGTAGCGGTCGTGACCGGCGGCGGATCCGGGATCGGCCGGGCGATCGCGACCCGATGGGCCGCCGCCGGCGGCACCGTCGCCGTGCTCGGTCGACGCGAGGAGGCGTTGGCCGAGACGGTCGCGCTGGCCGAACGGGCCGGCGGCACGGGCATCGCGGTGTCCTGCGATGTCCGTGACCCCTCTGCGGTCGACACCGCGATCGACTCGGTGGTCGAGCGGACCGGACGCCTCGACGCACTGGTCAACAACGCCGCCGGGAACTTCGTCGTGCCCGGCGAGAACCTCTCCCCGAACGGCTGGAAGGCCGTCATCGACATCGTGCTCAACGGCACCTTCTACTGCACCAGGGCGGCGTCACGGCACATGCTCGCGGCCGGGTCCGGCTCGATCCTCAATGTGATCGCCACCTACGCGTGGCACGGCCATCCCGGCACCGTGCACAGCGCGGCCGCCAAGGCGGGTGTGGTCGCGATGACCCGCACCCTCGCGGTGGAGTGGGCCGCGCGCGGAGTGCGACTGAACTGCATCGCACCGGGGCCCACCGAGACGGAGGGCGCAGGCGCCGCGCTGTGGCCGACCGCCCAGGCGCGTACCCAGGTGCTCTCGAGCGTGCCCGCAGGCCGCTTCACCACGCCGGAGGAGGTCTCCGAGTCGGCGGCCTACCTGCTCTCCGACCGCGCCTCCTACGTCACCGGTGACGTCCACGTCGTCGACGGCGGCCAGTGGCTGGGCAAGGCAATCTACACCGATCCGACCAAGGGGGCATGACCATGAACAACACAGTCCGCACCGGCGGCCAGGCGCTCGTCGACGCCCTGTCCGCGCACGAGGTCACGGCAGTCTTCGGCATCCCGGGGACGCACAACCTCCCGATCTACGCGGCGCTTGCCGATTCCGGCATCACGCATGTCTCCCCGCGTCACGAGCAGGGCGGGGGCTACGCGGCCGACGGTTTCGCCCGCGTCAGCGGCAGGCCCGGGGTGTGCATCACCACCACCGGACCCGCCATTCTCAACGCGGCGGCCGCTGCGGCACAGGCCTATTCGGATTCGGTGCCGGTCCTCTTCATCGCTCCGGGGCTGCCGCTCGCACATCCGAGCAACGGCAACGGATACCTCCACGAGGTCAAGAGTCAGTTCCGCGCGATGGACTCCGTCGTCGGCCACGCCCAGCGCGTCACCAGTGTCGCGGAGATCCCGCTCGCGGTGGCGCAGTGCTTTGCCGCGATGACCTCGGGAAGGCCGCGCCCGGCCTACCTCGAGATCCCGCTCGACCTGCTCGACGCCTCGGACGAGGTGAGCCCGGTCGCGCCCATCTCCCGGTCGGTGTCGATTCCCGACTCCGCTGCCCTCGGCGCCGCGCACGAGTTGCTCTCGGGCGCCCGGAGCCCGCTGTTGATCGCGGGTGGCGGAGCCGCCGGCGCAGCGGCGGAACTGCGCGAACTGGCCGAGGCCCTCGGCGCCCCGGTCGTCACGAGCGCCAACGGCAAGGGAGTGCTGTCGGAGGACCATCCGCTCTCGCTCGGCGCTGGCCTCCAACATCCCTCCGTCGCCGGGGTGGTCGCCGACAGCGATGTGGTGATCGCGGTGGGAACCGAACTCGCCCCATCGGATTGGTGGTGGGGTCCGATCGCAGCTGACACGACCCTCATCCGGATCGACATCGACCCGACCTCCATCTCGACCAACGCCCGCCCCGCGGTCGCGCTCGTCGGTGACGCCGCGGAGACCCTCGCCAGCCTCCTCCAGGCCCTGCCAGGGCCGAAGGCCGACGGGAGCGCCCGCGCACAGCATTGGCGGGACCGGATCCGCGACGATGCCCGCCGGGAAGGCGCTCGTTACGTGCGCCTGTGCGAGGTGCTCGACGACGTCCTCGACGACAGCGCCGTACTGGCCGCGGACAGCGCGATGGCCTGCTACTACGGCGCGCTGTCGAACCTCCCCCTGCACCGCCCCCGGTCGTTCCTGTACCCCACCGGGCTGGGCACGCTGGGATACGGACTGCCCGCCGCCATCGGGGCGAAGGTCGCGGCGCCGGACCGCCAGGTCGTGGCGATGCTCGGCGACGGCGGTGTCATGTTCACGATCGCCGAATTGGCGGCCGCTGCCGAGGCGAAGCTGGCGATCCCCGTCGTCATCGTCGACAACGGCGGCTACGGCGAGATCCGCAACGAGATGGCGGACCGCAACGAGGCGGTGCACGCCGTCGACCTCGGCGCTCCCGACTTCCCGGCGCTCGCCCGAGCCCTCGGCTGCCACGGAGTGGCGCTCGAGTCCACCGACCAGGTAGGCGCGGCGGTGGCCGCTGCCCTGGCCGCCGACCGGCCGACCCTGATCCATGTGCGCGAGGACGAGGTGCCGCTGTGACGAACTGGATGCGCAATACCGTCCTGATCGACGGCACCTGGCAGGAGCGTGCGAGCACCTCTGCGGTGTACAACCCCGCTACCGAGGAGGTCGTCGGCAGCGCGGCGTCCGCATCGGTCGAGGACGTCGATGCCGCGGTGCGATCCGCGCGACGGGCCGGCATCGACTGGGGCCGAACGGATCACGCGACCCGCGCGGACATGCTGGACGAAGTGCATGCCCGGCTGCTCGCCGACCGCCGCCTGCTCGTCGACGCCATCGTCGCCGAGGTGGGCGCCCCGGTGGCGGTGGCCGAGGAAGCGCACGTCGACCTGGCAATCGAGCTCATCGCCTCGTTCGCGCGGATCGCCCGCGACGAACCGATGCACACCACCATCGGCAATTCGACGGTGCTGCGCCGGCCAGCGGGCGTGGTCGGCTGCATCACCCCGTGGAACTACCCGCTCTACCAGCTCGCGGCGAAGGTCGGCGCGGCGCTGGCAGCCGGATGCACCACTGTGGTCAAGCCCGCCGAACTGACCCCACTGTCGACCTACCTGTTCTGCGACGCATTGCTCGCAGCGGGCCTGCCGCCCGGCGTGGTCAACCTCGTGCCCGGGCAGGGTTCGGTGGTCGGCTCGGCCCTCGTCGCGCACCCGGGCGTCGACGTCGTCTCCTTCACCGGATCCACCACGGTCGGCCGCGAGGTCGGGCGGGTGTCGGGCGAACAGCTCAAGCGCGCGTGTCTGGAACTCGGTGGCAAGTCGGCCAGCGTCGTCCTCGACGACGCCGATCTCACCGCCGCCGTCACCGGCTCAGTGGAGGCGGCAATGCTCAACAGCGGGCAGACCTGCAGCGCATGGACCAGGCTGCTGGTTCCGCGCACGCGGTACACCGAGGCCGTCGAGCTCGCGGCCGCGCACGCCGATGCGATGGTCGTCGGCGACCCGCTCGACCCGGCAACCACGCTCGGTCCGGTGATCTCCGGCCGGCAGCGCGCGTCGATCGCCGCGGCTGTCGACGGTGCGGTGGCACGGGGCGCGCGGCTGGCGGCGGGTGGCACCGACGCCATCGCCGAACGCGGGCATTTCCTGAAGCCCACCGTCCTGGCGGACGTAGACCGGCACGACCCGGTCGCACGAGACGAGATCTTCGGCCCGGTCCTGGTCGTGCTCCCGCACGACGGGGACGAGGACGCGATCGCGGCCGCGAACGACAGCGAGTACGGCCTCGCGGGCGCCGTCTGGTCTGCCGACCGAGAACGCGCCCTGTCGGTCGCGGGTCGCATGGACACGGGCCAGGTCGACGTCAACGGCGCGGCCTTCAACCCACTCGCACCCTTCGGCGGGTGGAAGAACTCGGGGCTGGGCCGCGAGCTCGGCCGCGTCGGCATCGAGGAGTTCACCGAGATGACCTCAGTCCAAATGTGATCGGGCCGACCCGATTTCCCTCCCCTAACCCCCGGTACCCATACCCAGAAAGGCCCACCATGACCGCTACCCAGTTCGAAGCCTGGCCGCTCACCACCGAGCAGCGCGAGATCGTCAAGCTCTGCCGTGACTTCGCTGAGAAGGAGATCCGCCCGCGCGGCCGTGAGGTCGACGAGGCCGACGTGGTCACGCCCGTCGACATCTTCGCCAAGGCCGCCCAGGTCGGCATCACCGACTTCATGATCGCCGAGGAGTTCGGCGGCGGCGGCATGACCGATGTGTTCACCCAGTGCCTGGTGCAGGAGGAGCTCTGCTGGGGCGACCCGGGCATCGGAAACCTGGTGTGCTCCAACGGCTTCTTCTCCGACCCGCTGATGGCCCTCGGCACCCCCGAGCAGAAGGAGAAGTGGCTGCGGCCGCTCACCGGCACCGCTCCCCTGATGACCGCGCTCGCGACCACCGAACCCGGCTCCGGCTCGGACGCCGCGTCGATCATCACCACCGCCACCCGCGTGGACGGCGGCTACCGGATCAACGGTCAGAAGGCATGGATCTCCAATGCCGGCGCCGCAGACCAGTACGTGGTGTTCGCCAAGACCGATCGCAACGAACGTTCCAAAGGCGTCACCGCGTTCATGCTGACCAAGGACACACCCGGCCTCACCTGGGGTGAGCCGATGAAGAAGATGGGACAGCGTGCGATCGTCTGCCGCGAGCTGTTCTTCGACGACGTGTTCGTCCCCGAGGAGAACCGGCTCGGCGACGAGGGACAGGGCTTCTACGGCCTGATGGAGACCTTCGACATCTCGCGGATCGTGCTCGGTGCGGCCGCCGTGGGAGCGGCGCGGGCCGCCTACGAGTACGCGCTCGACTACGCCCGTACCCGCAAGCAGTTCGGCAAGCCGATCATCGAGCACCAGGCCGTGGCGTTCCGCCTGGCGGACATGGCAACCCGGATCGAGGCGTCCCGGCTGCTGGTCCACCACGCCGCGCGGTCGATCGACGCGGGCGTGAACACGACCGGGCTGGCCGCCATGGCCAAGTTGACGGCCTCCGAGACCGCGATGTTCGTGACCCACGCCGCCGTCCAGACCCTCGGCGGCTGGGGCTACTCGCGCGAGTACCCGGTGGAGCAGTGGATGCGCGACGTCAAGCTGGAGGAGATCGAGGAGGGCACCTCGGACATCATGCGGCTGGTCATCTCCCGGAACCTCTGATGACCCGAGGCCCAGGCACCGGCGGGCCGGCGCGTTCCGGCGAGCGACACTTCGCCGGTGCCTGGGCGGGCGGGATCGCGTCCGCGGCCGCCTACGGGGTGACCCCGGTGGCGGCGGTGCTCGCGTACGGCGACGGGGTGTCCCCGTCGGTGATGGTGACGCTGCGCAGCCTGTGCGGCGGCGCGCTCATCCTGCTGGTTGCCGGTCTCACCGGCCGACTTCGGGGGCTTCCGCTCCCCGCGACCCTCGGCTTGACACTGCTGTGCGGACCGATCTTCGGTCTGCAGATTCTCGCGTACTTCGCCGCGGTCCGGTCCACGGGCGCCCAGGTGGCGGTCGTGCTGGTGCACATCTACCCCGTGTTGGTCCTGCTCCTGGTCTGGCTGATTCACCGCCGGCGTATCGGCGCACCGGTCCTCGCCCTGTGTGCCGCGATGACGGTTGGGATCGCCCTCGTCGCCGGATCAGGTGCGAGCGCAGTCACCGCAACCGGCGCGATGATGTCCATGCTCAGCGCCGCCGGCTACGCGGTGTACCTCGTGCTCGGAGAGGGTTGGGTGCGCCAGGTCGGCGCCGTCACGGCCGCCGGGCTGGTGACGGTCGGCACCACCGTGACGATCGGCGTCGGCGCGATCGCCACCGATCAGGACTTCGGGCTCACCGCGGACGGTTGGCGATCGGTCATCCTGCAGGGGTTCTTCCTCGTTCCGGTCGGTCTCGGCGGCGCCTTCTATGCGGTGCGGCGGCTCGGATCCGTCCCCATGAGTCTGATCGGACTCCTCGAACCTGTGGTCGGGGTGTTGGTCGCCGCAATCGTGCTCTCCGAACGGCTCGGCCCAGCTCAATGGCTCGGCGTGGCCGTGATCCTCACCTCCTGTTCGCTCCTGCCATTTGCCACCCGCAGGAGGCGGACGGCCGAGCAGCCCGCCCCGACACCGAACCGGAACACAGCGACCCCGACGGCCGTGGATTCCTGAGCGGACCGGTCCCGACATGGGACACTGCAGGGGTGAGACGACGCGGCGGTCAGGCCAAACACTCGACCCGATCACGGGTGCCACGCGCGGCGGCCCTCGTCACGCTTGGCCTGCTCTGGCCGGTACCCGTCGCCGCGGCACAGGCACCGCCGAGCCAGCCCGCCGCCTGCGTGCCGTTCGGGACCGCGCAGCTGCCGCCGGGAGTCCCGTCCGGCGGTGGCAGGCTCGGATTGACGAACCTGCCGGTGTTCACCGGACAGTCCGCCCCGGCCAGCGTCGAACTACGCACGCCGACCACGCAGTTCAACCGGTTCTCCGATTTCGCACTGGTCGGGCACGACCTGCTCACCCGTCCCCGAACGGCAGGCGGCGCCAACGCCGAACCGTGGCGCTACGTCCCGATGCCCGAGTGCCTGCGGGGCCGCCTGATCGGGATCTCCGTGGACGACGACGAGTTGGCCGCCGTCGACGACAACGGCTGGATCTACACGATGGACAACGCCTCGCAGGACCCGATCCTCTGGAACTGGACGTCCGCGTGGGGCTCGCCACTGTGGTTCGCTCCGGGACAACAACTTCCGGGCGAGAACGGGAACGGCTGGGCACTGAGCGTCTCCTCCCCGTGGGACAACCAGACCTTCACGGACATCGCGGGGCGAATCCACTACGTGGGGCTGGGGAAGATGACGATGCTGCCCGCACTGACCGGCGACGGCAGCCGCATCACCTTCGCGGACCCGTGGCTGCCGAACGACGACAGCTACGAGATCGGCGGGCCGGTCGGAGGCCGGTTCCAGTCGATCTCGCTGTCCGCGGCCGGGTCGACGACCTTCGTGATGAACCGGTACGGCGACATGTACACCCGCAGTTTCGATTTCGACTCGTCGGGCTCGGACTCGGTCTTCTTCCGGTACAGCTGGGACAGCCAGGTCGGTAAGCCAACCGCCCCCAACATCTTCGCCGAGCTGCTCGATCGCAGCACCGCCGCCATCCAACTGCCCGCGCCCGACTGGGTCCATCAGCCCAAGGTCCCCGGCGAGATCACCTCGGCGATCAGCGTCAATTCGACCGGACCGGGCCCGGGCCAGCGCGAACTGCGGGTCGAGGGCCGCCGCGACGGCGCCACCGGGTTCTGGCACAAGGCCCCGACCGCGCCCGAATGGGAATTCACCCGCACTGACGCGGCGCGCCTTGGCGTCCCTGTGGACAACCCGTCGGCGGACCGGTCGAAGGACACCCTGGCCCCGCCCGCACCCTGGCACCTGTCCGGGAACCTGCCCGCGCGCGACGGCAGCATCGACGGGCAGACCCTGATCGACATCGGCCTCCCGTACTCGGTGGTCGACCCACGGCTGCTCGACGCGGTCGGATCGCACGCCGCGCCATCGGGTTACCGCATCTCGGTGTCGCACTTCGACCCGGCGGCCACCAGCAGGGCGGCGACGGTGACCGCGCCGGACGGCGCCGAGATCCCGGTGATCCTGCACACCGCGGACGGACTGCGCCTCGGCCCCCGCGCCCCCGGGCTCGACGGGGAGCCGCGCCATCTCGTCGGCGCCGTCGAGGTCCCCCGCGAGGCCTTCGACACGCGCGGCGACGATCCCGCGCTCGACAGCTTCGTCAGGGACTGGATGCGGGGCAAGCAGATCGCCGCCATCACCCTCAGCGCCACCGACCACGATCTGGTGGTGAGGTAGCCCCGTCAATCCATCGAATGACAACCGAGGGAAATCAGGTGCCGCGATGCACAAGTCCACCGTTCGATCCATCGCACTGACCGCGGGCGCCATCGCGGCCCTCGCGGCATGCGCGGACCCGATCTCCGGAGTCGCGCAGGATGATCCGCCGTCGCAGGAACAGGTCGCCGCGTTGTTCGACACCTGGAACGAGACCCTGGCGACCGGCGACCCCGAGGCCGTCGCGGACCTGTACGCCCCGGACGCAGTGCTCCTCCCGACGGTGTCCAATACGGTGCGCACCGACCGCGCGGGCATCGTCGACTACTTCACCGGCTTCCTGCCAAGCAAGCCGAGCGCGGTGATCGAGCAGTCGGTCGTCAACGTGCTCGACGCGGACAACGCGATCGACACCGGTGTCTACCGATTCACCATGAACAAGCCCGAGGGCACGGAGATCGTCGATGCCCGCTACACGTTCGTATACGAGAAGAGGGACGGCGAATGGCTGATCGTGAACCACCACTCCTCCGAGATGCCGGAATCATGAACCGCCCGAACACGCCCCACACCCGTCTCGCCGCGCTCTGTGGCGTGCTGACGGTGGGCGGGGTGCTCGCGCTGACCGGCTGCGGCGACGGCGGCGACGGCCTCGCGACCACCTCGGGGTCGGTCACCGCGGCGCCGGTGGACTCCCCCACCTCCGAGTCGGGCGCCACGCTCATGTCGACCACCCCGAACACTGCCTGGAGCACCGACTCCCAGCGGGCCGACGCGTCCGACGACGCGCACCTGACGGTCACCGGTCTGCGCGTCGGCGGCCACGACGGCTACGACCGCGTGGTCTACGAACTGGGCGGTACCGGCGTTCCCGGCTGGTCGGTCCGCTACGCCGACCTCGCCGTGCAGGAGGGCAGCGGGGAGGTGATCCCGATGGCAGGCAACGCGATCCTCGAGGTCCTCATCACCGGCAGCGGCTACCCGTTCGAGACGGGCGTCGCCGAGTACGACGGACCGAACCCGTTGCCGGGCGAGGGTTCCGAATTGGTCACCGAGACCCGGATCTCCGGGGTGTTCGAGGGGACCACCCAGTCGTTCATCGGTCTCGAGTCCGGCGGGCATCCGTTCACGGTCTCCACCCTGAGCGACCCGACCCGGCTGGTCGTCGACATCGAGCACTGATGTCGACGACCAGCCCGGCGGCACAGGCGATCACACCCCGGCGATCGCCTCCAGCGGCTTGGTGCGCGCGGCCCGCGCGGCGGGCCACAGTGCGGCCAGCACGCCTACCACCGCGGAGCCGAGCAGCATGGCGACCACCTGCCCCCACGGCACCGCGATCACGTCGAGGCCCTCATCCGCCAGCGTGCTGACGAAGCCCCAGCCGAACGCGACTCCGAGCAGCACACCGACCGCCGCACCGAAGACCGCGATGAGCACCGACTCGAGGTAGATGGTGCGGCGGACCTGCGGCCGTTGCATGCCGACGGCCCTGAGCATTCCGATCTCGCGGCGCCGCTCCACCACCGACAAAGCGAGGGTGTTGATGATGCCGAGGATCGCGATGACGATGGCCAACGCGAGCAGCCCGTAGAGCACCGCCAGCAGGGTGTCGATCTGCTTGCCCTGACTGCCCTTGAACTCCTCCCGGTCCTTGACCTGCACGACCAGGAACTTGTCCGTCGCCGCCGCCAGATCGCCGCGCATCGCCGCCAGGTCGGCGCCGGGCTGGGCCTCGATCAGCACCGCCCAGACCGCCCTGACTGCGGCCGGGGTCACCTGCTCGTACACCGATTCGGGCACCATCCATTTGCCGAGGAGCTGGGAGTCGGCGTAGATGCCGGTGACATTGGTGGTCACCTGCTCGCCGTCGCGGTCGGTCAGGACGACCGGCGTACCGATCCGCCATCCCTTCTCTGTTGCGGTCGTCCGGGAGACCAGCATGTTGGTGCCTGCCAGCTCGGCCGACCCCTCCTCGAGGGTGTAGTCGAGGACACCGTCGAGCTGTCCGCTGAGGGCGGTGCCGAACTGTTCCTCGTCGTCGATCTTGACCGCAACGCCGTGCAGTTCGACCGCATCCGCCACGCCTGGCACCTCCTCGACCGCGGCCGCCGCGCCGAGGGGAACACCCATCGAATCCGGGCCCGCGAGGATGTAGTCGGCGCGAACACCGTTGTCCACCAGGGAGTTCACGCTCTCCTTCGCGGAAGCCCCGAACACCCCGATCACCGACACCAGCATCAGCCCGAGGGTCAACGCGAACGCGGTCGCCGCGGTGCGGCGGGGGTTGCGCACGGCATTGGTGCGGGCCAGCCGGCCCACAGGACCGAACGGCTTGGCGAACACCGCGCCCAGCGCACCCACCACCGGGCGCGAGAGCGCGGGCGCCGCGAGCAGGACCGCGACGATCAAAGCGGCCGCACCGAGGCCGACCGTCGTGGCCGCCCCGCCGCCGGTGCCGCGCGAGCCGACCAGCAGCAGTGCGCCGCCGACCACGGCGGCGATCGCGCCGACCAGCGTCCGCACCCGCAGCGAGTCACCGGTGGAGGAGAACTCCTCCCGCATCGCCGCCACCGGCGGCACCTTGGCCGCCCGGCGCGCGGGCGCGTAGGCACTGACCACCGTGACGAGCACGCCGACGAGGAGCGCGACGATGACGGTGCGCGGCTCCAGCTGCAACGGCCCGGACGGCAACCCGACATCGAAGCCGTTGAGCATCGCGCGCAGCCCGTAGGCGAGGCCGACGCCCGCGGCGATGCCGAGCGCGCTGCCGAGCAGGCCGACGATGAGCGCCTCGAGCACCACCGAACGCCCCACCTGCTTGCGGCTGGCGCCGATCGCCCGCAGCAGCGCGAGCTCGCGCAGCCGCTGGGCCACGATCATCGAGAAGGTGTTGTAGATGATGAACGTCCCGACCAACAGCGCGATCGCGCCGAACGCGAGCAGGAAGTAGTTCATGAAGCTGAGCGCCGAGTTCACCTCCGCCTTCACGTCCTCGCGGACCTGATCGCCGGTGTCCACCTTGAGGTCTGGGAGGGCGGCCGCGACCCGGTCGCGCAGCTCGGACTGCGAGACCCCGGTGCCCGCGACGTCGACGTAGTCCACGTGGCTGCCATCGGTGAAGAGCTCGCGCGCCTGCGCGCCGTCGAACTGCGCGCCGACGAATCCGCCGGAGTCGGACGGTGTTTGGTAGATCCCACTGACGGTGACGTCGATGACGCCGCTCGTGGGCACCAGCACCTGGGTGCGGTCCCCCACCGCGAGACCGGCCTTGCGTGCCGCGCCCTCGTTGAGCGCGATCTGGCCAGGAGCGGCGGGCGGCGCCCCCGCGACCATCACGTCGGGATCGCCGAGCGCCTGCTCCGGCGGGGTGTACGACAGCCCGATGCTGGGGGCGCCACCGGACTGCAGCGGCTTCTTGTCGGCGCCGAGCAGCACGATCGGGCCGTCGACGGCAGGCACGACCGCGCGCACCCCGTCGACCGCCTCGAGCTTCGGGAGCTCGCTCAGCGGCACCCCGCTCGACCCCTTCTCCAGCCCGCTGGCCCGGACGTCGACGCCCTTCGCCGCGTCCGCGAACAGCCCGTCGAAGGTCTTCTGCAGCGTGTCGGTGAACACGAACGACCCGGCCACGAAGGCGGTGCCGAGGACGACGGAGAGCACGGTCAGCGCGAGCCGGACCTTGTGCGCCGCGAGGTTTCGCAGCGAAACCTTGCGCATGGGTGAGGACATGTCTCAGCCCTGTCCGTCGACGGAGACGGTGTCGACGGTGTCGAGCCGCTTCATCCGGTCCAGGACGGTCTCGGCGGTCGGGTCACGCAACTCGTCGACGATGTGGCCGTCGGCGAGGAACACCACCCGGTCCGCGTAGCTCGCGGCCCGCGGATCGTGGGTGACGATGACGACGGTCTGGCCGAACTCGTCGACCGCGGCCCGCAGGATGGCGAGCACCTCGCCGGAGGAGCGCGAGTCCAGGTTTCCGGTGGGCTCGTCGCCGAAGATGATCTCCGGCTGACCGGCCAGCGCCCGCGCGCAGGCGACGCGCTGCTGCTGCCCGCCGGACAGCTCGCTCGGCCGATGGTCGAGCCGGTCCTTGAGCCCGAGCCGGGTGAGCACGTTGTCGAGCCAGGACGGGTCGGCCTTGCGGCCCGCGATGTCGAGCGGGAGGGTGATGTTCTCCAGCGCCGTGAGCGTCGGAACCAGGTTGAACGCCTGGAAGACGAACCCGATCCGGTCGCGCCGCAGCTGCGTCATCTGCTTGTCAGACAGGGTCGTCAGCTCGGTCTCCCCGATCATGACCGATCCCGAGGTGGCGGAGTCCAGCCCGGCCAGGCAGTGCATCAGCGTCGACTTACCGGACCCCGAGGGCCCCATGATCGCGGTGAACTCCCCGCGCGCGAAGTCGGCCGACACCCCGTCCAGCGCGCGGACCTGGGTGTCCCCGGAGCCGTACGTCTTGTTCAGGTTCTGCGCGCGAGCGGCGACGGGGGTGGGGGCCGGCGTTTCGGTTGACACCGCGACGGCGCCGAGGGCATGCGAGCTCATGACTGCCTTTCGTCCTGGGGCTGGGCTGACACTGCGACCGCATCAGTCTTGTCGGAGCCGATATGCGAGCGCCATCAGGGACCACCCTGATCTTTTGCTCGGGGTGCGGCGGGATGCGGCGGGATGCGTGAAGTCAGCTGCCGAGGCTCCCTGTCGTGACTGCCGGGGGCACCGGGGGCACCAGGGGCCGAGGCCCGTTCTCTTCGGTGGCGCCGGCCGGACCCACCGTGACTTCCGACAGCTCCTGACAGGTCTTGGACTTCCAGCTGTTCGTGTAGTTTCCCTGCCCCTCATCGGTGCTGGGGATTCCGAACAGCATCTTGGAGTATTTGGCATCCGCGCACACGGTATTCGGGTTGTTCCAGTCGTAGTACTCCGTCCAGGAGATGAAGGAGTTCTTCTCCAGTGTGGCGGTTCCCGCGAGTGTGATCGTTCCCAGAACCGTCGATGCGCCGGTCGTGCGGTCGTTGACAGTGAATGTCCAGCCCGTGCCGCTCGGGTCACGGGCAACCGTCAGCTCGTACACATGCCCGAGCTGCGGGCGCGCATCCCACCGACAGGTCTTGCCGGTACCGTCCTCGGCGAAGGGTTTGCAGTATGTTCCCGTCGATCCGGCGGTACCGGAAACCCCATTCCACACCGAGGCCAGGAACATTCCGCCGCCGTCGCGATGGGTCTGGAAGCCGAAGTAGCCGGACGCGTCCACTCCGGCGAACTTGAACTGAGTAGACCAGTAGGCGTTGTAGTCACCCGGATCGACTTGCAGCGTCATCGGGATCGTGAACGATGTCGGGTTCGCCGGCGCGGACCAGGCTGCATAGTTTCCTGGAGTCTTCCCCCATTCGGCGTGGGCGATCCCGGGAATCAGCACAGCGACTGAAGCAGCGGCTGCAGCGGAGAAGGCGAGCCTTCCGGCCTTGGCGAACATGCAAATCTCCTACGTGAGGTGGGTGATGCCGTGATTGACGACCGTGAGGTCATCCAGTTTCTACAGGGCTTTCGCGGGAGATCCGTCCATCTGATCCGAAAACAGGTATGTCCCGGGCCATCCTGCCCGTACTGATCTTCGCTACCTCGACGAAGCACGAGGCAGGTTCTCGAAGTCGTCTGTCCGACCCAGGCCCTACCCTGGTAACCATGCGCATCGGAGCACACGTACGCGAGGACGACGATCCCATCGGGGCAGGTGAGCGGCTCGGCGCGGAGGTGGTGCAGCTGTTCCTCACCGATCCGCAGAAGTGGAACAAGCTGACCCCGCACCCGAGGGCCGAGCAGATCCGCGACAGCGCGATCGACGTCGTGGTCCACTCGTCGTACGTCATCAACGTGGCGAGCCTGAACAACCGGATCCGGATCCCCTCCCGCAAGTCGGTGGCCGAGCAGGCGAAGGCCGCGGCTGACCTCGGCGCGATCGGCCTGGTGGTGCACGGCGGGCACGTCCGCGACGGCGAGGACCCCGCCGCGGGGTTCGACAACTGGCGCAAGCTGTTCGAGCGGCAGGCCGACAAGGGCGGCTTCGAGGTGCCGATCCTGATCGAGAACACCGCGGGCGGGGAATCGTCGATGGCCCGGCGGTTCGACGACATCGCGCGGTTGTGGGACCAGGTCGGCGAGTTCGGCGCCGGCTTCTGCCTCGACACCTGCCACGCCTGGGCCGGTGGCGAGGAACTGGTCGGCGTGGTGGAGCGGATCAAGGCGATCACCGGGCGCATCGACCTGGTGCACCTGAACAATTCCCGCGACGAGTTCAACTCCGCGCGGGACCGGCACGCGAACCTGACCGACGGCACCATCGACCCGGAGGTGCTGGCGGCCGTCGTGCTCGCCGCGCAGGCCCCGGTCATCCTGGAGACCCCGGCGGACGGCGTTGCCGACGACCTCGCCTACCTGCGCGAGGCCGTCGGCAACGCCTGAGCCGGTATCGCCTACAGCGCCTCGGCGATCCGCTTGATCTCGTCGAGCCGCGCATCCCAGTGCGCGCCGATCGCCTCGAGCCTGCGCCCGACCGCGCTGAGGGTGGCGCCGATCGCGCGGTATCGCACCTCCCGGCCCGCCGGGACACGTTCGACGAGACCCGCGGCCTCCAGGGCCGCCAGGTGCTTGGCGATCGCCTGCCTGCTGACGGGCAGGCGATCGGCGAGCGCGGACGCCGACAGGTCCGCCTCGCCGAGCAGCACGAGGATGTCCCAGCGGGTGTCGTCGGCGAGCGCGGCGAACACGCGGGTCGGCGCCGGGACGCCTCCGGTCATGCCGCCTTCGCCTCGAGGTAGGCCACGAGCTCGTCCAGTTCGGCGTTCCAGCCCTGCCGGTTGCCCTCGAGCGCGTCGCGGCGCTCGGACTCCACGTCGCTGACCCGGTCGAATCCGGTCTCGACGACGGTGAGCTCGGTCGATCCGCCGAGCTCGCGGAGCGTGAATCGCACGTCCGTGCCGCGGGCCAGGTCGGGTTCGCCGAGGTGGCCCCAGCGATACCCGAAGCGGTCGGGCTCGTCGACCTCGATGATCTCGAGCGGCATGTCGCCGTGCTCGTCCCAGCTGAAGACGCCCCTGGCCCCGACGGTGAGCGAGTCGATGACCGCGCGCTGGCCGAACCATTTCGCGATGTGCTCCGGATCGGTCAGCGCCTGCCACACCCGATCGCGCGTCGCGTTGATGACCACGGTGCGGCTGACGGTGTAGCGCCCCTCGTCCACGGTTGCCTGACCTGTCGACGTCATCTCGATCTCCTCCTGTGGGTTACCCGCGATAGATGCAACTCAATGGTTGCACTATTCCACCGGAGGTGCAACCCTCCGGTTGCATTAAGCAGATGCGTGTCGTCGCCCGTCGCTACCGGGAATTCGGGTCGCCGATTGTTAGGATCGGCAAGTGAACTCGCTGGTCGAGGCCCTCAGCTCCGATACCGCACCCTGGTGGGCGGTGCCGCTGTCGATGATCCTCGGGATCCTGCTCGGCGTGTTCGCCGTCCGGCGCGGCAGATCGGCATCGACACCGGAACCGGTCCGCACCACCACGTCCGACCCGCAGGCCCGCTCCACCTACGTGCGCTTCCTCGCCGCGGCCGACCGGGCACACAACAGCATCGTCGAGGTCGACCATGCCCTGCTCGCCGAGGCGGACCTCGAGGAGTCGCTCGAGTCCGACGACCCGCAACTGAAGGCCCTGGCCCGGTCCATCGTCGAGATGGACTCGATCGCAAACGAACTCCGGATCTGCGCCCCCGGCCCGGTGGTCGACGCGACCGTCGCCCTCTTCGGATTCGTCACAGACTCCACCATCGACGGCGTCACCGACCAGGACGCGTTCCGGATCCGGTACAACGACAAGAAGTCCGCACTGATCGGTGCGATCCGGGAGTCACTCGGGGAGCAGCCCCTCACACCTGCACGCTGAACGGGTCGTGGTCGGCGGTTGGGCCGGGTGCCCCGACACCGGGCAGCCAGCCCCTGAAATCATCTCTCGCCGGGTGCACGGTTATCCGGTACCTTCTCCTCGGAGCAGCACACGACACGAGGAGCATTGAGTGAACGGCAAGAACCTGGCACGTCGCACCACCGCCGCATTCGCCATCGGCGCGACCGCCACCCTCGTGTTCGCGGGCACCGCAGGCGCCGACCCCCAGTCGGACGGCATCCAGGATCTCCGCAAGGCCGCAGCCAACTCCGAGGCGAACAGCGCCGCCGTCGACGTCCTGGTTGGCTCTCCCCTGGTCACCACGAACATCGCGAGCTCCTTCGGCCTGTTCGCGTTCACCTCGCCGACGCTCGGCTGCGGCCCCGGCGTCCCGATCACGCTCACCGGGGCGTCCGCCAGCAGCGGCGGCGACCTCAAGCCCGGCCAGATCCGGTTCCAGGCCTCGCCCCGCGTCTCCGGCGTGGCGAAGGGCTCCGGCCTGACCGCCGTATGGGTCAACACCAGCACCGGCGCCAGCGGCATCGCACCCATCGACGGCGTCACCGAGTTCGGCACCCCGTCGCTGTCGAAGGTCGTCGACTCGGGCCCCGGCAACGTCGCAGCCGCATTGTTCGGCACGGTCACCTACGCGGACGCGACCTGCGTGGTGCTGCCGACCGTCGGTATGTTCACCGTCGCCGCCCCCTCGGACGCTCCCGCGAAGTAGCCCCGCGTCACGTCGCTGGGACGACCTCGATCGTCTGCCCCGCGACGAGATGGGCGTATTCGCCACCCGCGCTGACGAGCTCCTCGTGTCTACCGCGCTCCACGATCCGGCCGCCTTCGAGCACCAGGATCACGTCGGCCTCCCGCACAGTGCTCAGGCGGTGCGCGATGACGATACGGGTCTGACGCAACGTGGACAGGTTCCGCGCGACTGCAGCCTCCGTACTCGTGTCCAGTGCACTGGTCGCCTCGTCCAGCAGCAGGATGCGCGGGTCCGCCAACACCGCGCGGGCCAACGCCAATCGCTGGCGCTGACCACCGGAGAGTCCGACCCCCTCACGCAGCAGGGTGTCGTAGCCCATCGGCATCGCGGCGATCTCGTCGTGAATGCACGCCACCCGAGCGGCCTCGGCGACCTCGTCGAGGCCGGCGCCGGGACGGCACAGCGCAATGTTCTCCGCGATGCTGCCGGTGAACAGGACACTGTCCTGCGTGACGACGCCGAACTGCGCGCGAAGCGAACTCAGATCCATCCGCGCAGAGTCGGCGCCGTCGTAACGCACCGATCCCTCGGTCGGTGGGAAGAGCCCAAGCAACAGTCGCGCGAGGGTGCTCTTGCCGGAACCTGAGCGCCCGACCAGGGCCACCGTCGCCCCAGACGGAACCTCGAGGTCGAGGTCGCGCAGCACCCAATTGGAACGCGGGTCATAGCGAAAACCAACTCCCCGCAACGAGATCGACCCGCGCAGCTCCGGCGCATCCGAGACCTCTACACCCTGCTGTTCAGTCGACGCCTCGAGGATGTCACCCAGCCGACGCAAGTGCGCGCCCGCCAACTGGACGCGCTGCAGAGTACCGACCAATGAGCCGATCGGAGCCAGTGCGGCCAGCGCAATCCCGTTCAGCGCGACTATCTGCCCAAGCGACTGCTGCCCCGACATCACCTGCGTCGCACCGACAGTGATGAGAACGGCGGGTGCAGCCACCCTCAGCGCCGCGAACGCCGCGTCCACCGCCCCCTGCAGCCGGCCGCTGCGCGCGGCATCCTCCATCGACGTCGCGAACAGCCGTGACCAGTGCCCGATCACCGCGGACTCCGCACCCGAGGCCTTCACCGTCTCGATCCCCCCGATTGCCTCGATCAGCTGCCCCTCCGCAGCGGCCTGACCGACGAGCTCTCGCTGCCCGAGGTCGACCATTCGGCGGCTGCTGACCCCGATCAGGGCCACCTGCACCGCAGCGAATCCGGCCAGCCACAGCCCGACAACCGGCGACCACCAGAACACCGCGACAAAATAGCCAAGCGCCAGCGGTCCGTCGAGGGCTGCCGCGACCACCGGGCCGGTCACCAGCTCCCGGACGGCCCGCACCGATGAGATACGTTGCACCACATCGCCGGTCCCGCGGCCCATGAAGTAGCTGAACGGCAGCTGCAGCAGCCGCTCTACCATCGTCATGGTGACCTTCGAGTCGACCTGGCTACGGATCCGGACCAATAACGCGCTGCGCACCAGCCCGACACCGAAGTACCCGAGCGCGGCCACGCCGACGATCGTCACCACACCGAGTAGCAGGCTGTAGTCGACATCGGGGATGACCCGGTCCACCAGGAATGCCGACGACATCGGCAGCGCCATACCAACCGCCTGCAGCATCAGCGAGGCGAGAAGGATCTGGCCGATCAGGCCGCGGCGTCCGCGCAGCGCCAGGGCCAACAACTCCCGGCGCCACAGCGCCCGCGAACGTTCGGACCGATGGCGGGGTGCGAGCGCACCGCGATCGAACTCCAGCAACACTCCCGAGTACCCCTCGTCGAACTCGGTGTGACTGAGCCGCCGGCGGCCACGGGCAGGGTCGACGACGTGCACCCAGGTCGGCCCGACACGCTCGACCACTACGAAATGGGCTCCGTGCCAATGCGCCACGGCGGGCAGGCTCGCCTCGCCGCGCAGCACGGTTGAGGCATGGAACCCGAGGGCGCGCACCTGGAGTCCGTATCCGCGCGCTGCCTGTACCAAGGCCAGCGCGGTCACCCCGTCCCGCCCGACGCCCAGCTCGTCGGCCACCTCGGACACGGTGTGGTGAGACCCGAAGTGTCGCATGATCATCGTCAGGCACGCCGCGCCGCAGTCCGACATGCCGTTCTGGATAACGGGAACGATCCGGGAGCTCACGGCCTTCGCTCCTGCATCCCGGTCGGGGTCTTGTCGGCTTCCCCCCAGAACCATTCGATCCGGGCGGCCTCACGCCTTTCGTCCAACCACTGCGCGAACACCGCGTCCGCCACCATCCGGTCGGTGTGCATATCGTGCACCGCGGGGAACCGCGTCAGCACCTGCACAACCAGCCAACCAGCCTCGTCACGCATCGGCCCCAGCACCGCCGAGGGTTCGGCCCGAAAGACGGACTCCGCAAGGGATTCGGGTAGCTCACACCTGGCCACCTCGGTCAACTCGGCGCCCGTCAGCGCGGCCGACACCGCGAACGCCCCGGCGGCCGCGCCCGCGAACGCACACACCGTGTCCGCGGGGCACCCCGCCATCCGGGCGCGCACCAGGTCCAGGAAGTGATCGGCGTCCTCACGGTCCGCGAACCGCACGGTGGCGATCCGGGCACGCTCGAGGCCACGGGCGTGCAAGGACAGCCATTGTGATCCGCGGTCCTCGGCGACCCGCCGCTTCAGCTCGGCGATGGCGGCCTCCCGTTCCACCAGTTCCTCGAGCGCCGCATGATTGAGCAACCGCGCGCGCATCCAGCCCTCGGTCGCATCCACCGTGAGCAGCCCGCGGGCACGCCGGAACGCGTCCATCGCCTCCTGCAGCGCGGCCGGGTCGAACCGCACCGGGTTCTCGGCGAGTTCCTGCTTGATCAGGCACACCGAGATCAGCCGGTCGAGCAGCTCGGTCTTCTCCCACATCACGTCGAAGTAGGCCATGGCCTCCTCGATCGCGAGCGCTTCCCCGTTCACCCGCAGCAGCATCGACTCGGCGGTGCGCTGGGTTCCGCGCAGCGACCACGGAATACCGCGCTCGGGGGCCCACGACAGCGTGGCCGTGCCCACCCCCGTCTCGGTGAGCAACAATCCGTAGTGGACCGAGTCGTCCACTGATTCGCGGTGCCGGAGCAGGCGCATTCGCGTAAGTGGATGCCGGGCGCGCAGCGGGCCGAGAGCGTCGTGTCCGTCCGGCCGCGAATCGGTCGTGCTGAGCTGCACCAGCAGGCTCAGCGCGTCGGCGAGCAGAGCCGGAGTCGGTGCGGTCATGTGGGGGCTCCGAAGGTTCGTTGGGGCAGGTGACGGTCCGCCGCGGACAGCAGCAGGGACGCCAGGGCGGACGAGATGGGCAGCCCGGTCGCGTGCTCGATCCAGAGCCACTGGCCGGACGGGTTGATCTCCAGGAACACGTACCGGCCGTCAGGGGTCACGATCAGATCGATGGCGCCGTACCGCAGTCCGAGTTCTGCCACGAGCAGCACGCACCGGCGGGCGACGTCGGCCGGAAGTGTGTGCACGGCGTATCGGGTCGCGGAGGGGTCGTAGCACCGCCAGTCGAGGCGAGTGTGGTTGCTTTGCTGGCTGTGGATTTCGGCGGCGAACACCACGGTGCCGACCACCGTCACCCGCAGTTCCACCCGCTTCGGCACATAGCCCTGCACGATCAGCGGACACAGCCGCATCGATTCGGCAGCAGCCACGTCGACGGTGGTCGCGAGTTCGGCCATCCGGGCGTAGCTTTCGTCGCCGCGCCGCAGCCACGGCCTCTGCAGGGGTTTCGTGATGACCCGGCCCTCGTTCTCGTCCCAGAAGTCGAGAAACTCGTCCGGTTCGGTGGTGATGATCGTCGGCGGGAGCTCGAATCCGAGCCGGCCGGCCAGTGCCAGCTGGCTGGGCTTTCGCGCCGCGAGCCGGATGGCGGACCGCGTCCCTGGCACGGCGAGCGCGTCCAGGTCGTCCCAGACGCCGGCGGCGAACGCGTCGCATTCCTGCTCGACGTACTCGCGAACGGCGGGATCGGTGATGCCGGCGTGCGCGCGGGGATCCTGCGGGCGACGAAACCAGACGGCGTCGACGGAATCCAGGTCCACCAGCTCACCGTCGCGGCAGAGGCCGCGGCGCAGCCGGCCTGCCGCCGTGTACCGCAGCGACAGCGTCGTGGTGGACGGGAACTCGGCGGGATCGAACACGGTGACGGTTGCGCCACGGGAGTCGAGCAGGTCCACCACGGCTTCGGCGTGGGGGTCGCCGGGTTGGGTCAGGACCAGGATGTGGGCGGCAGACTCTGCCATGGCGGTTCTCCTCGGTGCAGTCCGATACGTCGCCGCAGTCCGACGACGCAGGGGACGCGGTTCGCACCGCGCCCCCTGACTCCCCTCCGGGAGACCGATCAGAAGTCGGCGTCGGTGGTGCAGTAGCCCCCGGCCACGTCGTAGACCGCGCTGGAGGTGCTGGCACGACCGCCGGAGACCGCCGCGAGCTGCGCCTCGTTGAGCTCGGCGCCTGCCGCGGGGATCTCGTTGATGGTGGTGTCGCGCATGTCGTTCTCCTGTCGTAACGAGCGTCGGTGTGTCCGACCGGAACCACGGTGCCGGGACACGGTTGCAATCGGCTGGCAGCGCGAACCGTCACGCTGGTAAGCCACTGGTAGGACGCGGCCCTATGCTCACCGTCATGCCTGATGCGCCCGCTTCGCCCCTGCCCCGGGTGTCCGTACACGTTCTCGGTCCCGTGCAGGTGCGAATCGACGGCTCGGAGTCGTCAGTCGGCGGGCCGGTGCCGCGGGCGCTGCTGTCCCGGTTGATCATCGCGGCGGGCGAGACCGTCTCCGACGACACGCTCATCGACGACCTGTGGGGGCCGACCCCGCCACCGAGCGCGAGGACGACGCTGCAGGGTTACGTGGCCCGGCTTCGACGAATACTCGAGCCCGACCGCAGCGGGGCACCGCCACGGGTGCTGGTGCGCCGGGGGCGGGGCTATGCGCTCGAGGTCGGCGAGGTGGACTGCGAACAGTTCGTCATGCTGAGCAGGAGGGGCAAGGCACTGCTGGCCGCGGGCGACGCCGGGGCCGCAGCCGAGACCCTCGATGCCGCCTTCGCACTGTGGCGCGGGTCGGCCCACGCCGACGTCGCGGATCTGGACTTCGCCGCCGCCGAGGCGGGCCGGCTCGAGGATCTGAGGGCGGCCGCGTTCGAGGATCGAATGGCGGCGGCGCTCGTGCTCGGCGAGCATGCTCCGGCCGCCGCGCAGTTGACGGCCTTCACGGTGAAACACCCACTACGGGAACGCTCCTGGGAGCTCCTCGCGGTCGCGCTGTACCGCTCGGGCCGGCAGGGCGACGCGCTCGAGGCGCTCCGCCGGGCCCGCGAAGTGCTGGCCGAGGAACTCGGGGCGGACCCCCGACCGAGCCTGCTCGCAGTCCAGTCCGCAATCCTCGCCCACGACGACGCAGCGCTGGGCGCCCACAGCCCGATGTCCGAGGCACCGGACGCTCCGGAAAGGGACAGCTCGGCGCCAGATCCCTTGACGCACAACATCCCTCTGCCGCTCTCCCCATTGGTGGGCAGGTCCGGGCAGCTCGCCGAGATCGACGCCCTGCTGCGTGCGCACCGGCTGGTCACCTTGACCGGGACCGGGGGCATGGGCAAGACCCGGCTGGCGTTGGAATCGGCGCGGATCCGCGAGGATGCCGACGGGCCGTGGCTGGTGGAACTGGCTGGTGCACAAGATATCTCACAGGTCACCGGTGCCGTGGCGACGGCGCTGGGACTGACCAGCCCCGGCGGCGCCACCGCACTCGGCGCGGTGCTCCGCGAGCGCGAGCTGCTGCTCATCCTCGACAACTGCGAGCAAGTCCTGGACCCAGTGGCCGAAGTCGTCAGCACGCTGCTCTCGCGCTGCCCGATGCTGCGGATCCTCACCACCAGCCGCGAGGCGCTCGGCGCCCCAGGCGAACTGGTCCACGAGATCCCTCCACTGTCCGACGGCAGGGCAGGCGAAGCCGTGACACTCTTCGTCCAACGCGCGGCTGCCCAGCTCGGCGGATTCGAGCCGGACGACACCGAGCTCGAGCTGTTGGCCATTCTGTGCACCGAACTCGACGGGATGCCGTTGGCGATCGAGCTCGCCGCCGCGCAGTGCCGCACCCTGTCCGTACAACAGCTGATCGCGAACATCGATGACCGGTTCGCGGTGCTGCGCGGTGGCCCCCGCACCAACGCCCGGCATCGCACGATGCTCGCCGCCGTCGACTGGTCGTACCAGACGCTTTCCCCCTCCGAGGCGCTGCTGTTCCAGTCGCTGGCGATCTTCGACGGCGGGTTCGACCTGGACGCAGCGGGGGCGATCGCGGACACCCCTGACCTGCTCGTCGACCTCGGTTCCCTTGTCGACAAGTCGCTGGTCATGGTGGTCGGGGGCGACCCGCGTCGGTACCGGATGCTCGAGACGCTCCGTGGCTACGCCGCCCGGATCCGTGAGCCGGAGTACACGGCGCAGGTGCGGGCACGGCACACCCGCTGGGTGTGTGAACTGGCCGATGCCGCGTACCACGGCCTGCGCGAAGCGCGGAGCGTCGACTGGATGCGGCGGTTGGAACTGGAGAACGCCAACGTGCGCGCCGCGCTCGACGCAAATGTTCACGACGACGAGACCTACCTGCGCATTGCCGGCGGCGTCTACTGGTACTGGTTCCGCGCCGGGCACGTGGCGGAGGCGCTGACCCACCTGAAACCAGCTCTGCTGCACTACGACTGTGTGGACCGTCCTACCGTCTCGGTCCCCGTCCAGGGACGGGCGACCGCCGGTCTGATGGTGATCCGCTACCTTGCCGGGGACCTTGCCGGGCTCATGGAAGCGTTCGGGCGGCTCACCGACCTCGCCGACACCGCCCAGGATCCCGCGGCCCACGCCGACGCGGCGGTGATGCTGGCCTTCTTCGAGGCCGGCTCCGGACTGACCGATCAGGCGCGGGCGCACGCCGAGTCGGCATTGGATTTCGCCGTCCGGACCGAAAGTCGCAGCACGGCCGCCGAAGCGCTGATGTGCCTCGGAACGGCAGACTTCCGTGCGGGCGACTTCGAGGCCGCGGGCCGAAATCTGGGGCAGGCCGCTCAGGTCGCGGCGGAATGCCGCTATGGGTGGTGCGAGGCATCAGCCCTATGGATCGACGCGAAAACCGACCTCGCCCAGGAGCGGTGGGGCGGGCCTGCGGAACACAAGCTCGCGCGGATGCTGCACATCTGCGAGTCGAATGCAGACGTCACATCTCGGCTGGTGGCCCTGGCCACCCTGGCGTACGCGCTGTTTCGTCGCGGGGACCACGATGCCGCCGCCCAACTCACCGGTCTGGTCGACCAGCAGGGTGCGCTCATCGGATACAAACCTCAGGCCATGGACCCCATCGACCTGGCCCGTTACGACGACGAACTTCGAGCGGGGATACCCGAAGAACGTCTCGAGGCCGGCGCCACACGAGGCCGGACGCTCACGCGTGCGCAGGTCTGGGGCCTGGCCGTCGGGTCGCTGCGCTAGTAGCGGTCCCGCTTGGGCTTGCGGTCGAACTTGCCCTTGCCGCCGTCGCGCGGGAGGCGTTGCCCTGGCGGGCCCTGGTCCGGGGTCAGCTGGATGAGCACCCCGGAGATCCGGGTCCGCCGCAGCGCCTCGAGGGTCTCGCTCGCGAGGTCCGCAGGCAGCTCCACCAGGCTGTGATCGGGCCGAATGCTGATGTGGCCGAAGTCGCTTCGCCGGAGGCCGCCCTCGTTGGCGATCGCGCCGACGATCGCGCCGGGCGCCACGCGGTGCCGCTTGCCGACCGCGATCCGGTAGGTGGCGAGCTCCTGCCCCTCCCGACCGAACTTGGGTGTGTCGTCGAACTTGCGGGGCGGGCGCTCCGCGCGCGGCTCACGCTCGCGGCGCGGCGGCGCAGGCGGCTCGGGCGGCATCAAGAAGGTCTCGCCGTCGCGCGAGAGCACGGCAAGGGCCGCCGCGATGTCGGCGAGCGGCACGTCGTGCTCGCGCTCGTAATCCTCGATCAGGGTCCGGAACAGCGCCAGGTTGTCGGAGCTCAGGCTCTCGGTGATCGAGTCGCCGAACTTGGCGACGCGCTGCGCGTTGACGTCCTCGACGGTCGGCAGCTGCATCTCCGTCAACGGCTGACGGGTGGCCTTCTCGATGGCCTTGAGCAGGTGCCGTTCCCGCGGCGCCACGAACAGCAGCGCCTCGCCGGAGCGCCCGGCGCGGCCGGTACGGCCGATGCGGTGGACATAGGACTCGGTGTCGTGCGGGATGTCGTAGTTGACGACGTGCGAAATGCGCTCGACGTCGAGGCCACGGGCCGCGACGTCAGTGGCGACGAGGATGTCGAGCGCGCCGCTCTTGAGCTGGCCGATGGTGCGCTCACGCTGCGCCTGCACGATGTCGCCGTTGATCGCGGCGGCCGAGAACCCCCGCGCCCGCAGCCTTTCGGCGAGGTCCTCGGTGGCCTGCTTGGTGCGGACGAAGATGATCATCGCCTCGAAGGTCTCGACCTCGAGGACCCGGGTCAGCGCGTCCAGCTTCCGCTGGTGCGCGACCTGCACGTACCGCTGCGTGATGTTCGGCGCGGTCGACGTCTTGGTCTTGACCGTGATCTCGACCGGGTCGTGCAGGTACTGCTTGGAGATCTTGCGGATCGCAGGAGGCATGGTCGCCGAGAACAGCGCCACCTGCTTGTACTCCGGGGTGTCGGCGAGGATCCGCTCGACGTCGTCCTGGAAGCCCATCTTGAGCATCTCGTCGGCCTCGTCGAGCACCAGGTAGTCCAGGTGCGAGAGGTCGAGGGTGCCCTTCTCCAGGTGATCGATCACCCGGCCCGGCGTGCCGACGATGATCTGGGCGCCGCGGCGCAGCCCGGACAGCTGCACGCCGTAGGCCTGGCCACCGTAGATGGGCAGCACCTGCAGCCCCGGGATGTGCGCCGAGTACTTGCCGAACGCCTCGGCAACCTGCAGGGCGAGCTCGCGGGTCGGCGCCAGCACCAGCGCCTGCGGCCGCTTCTGCTCGGTGTCGATGCGGGAGAGGATCGGAACGGCGAACGCCGCGGTCTTGCCGGTGCCGGTCTGCGCGAGCCCGACGACGTCGCTTCCGGACATCAGCGGCGGGATGGTCGCGGCCTGGATCGGGGACGGCGACTCGTAGCCGACGTCCGAGAGTGCCCGCAGCACCCGTTCATCGATGCCGAGATCGGCAAAGGTGGTGGTGTCGGTTTCCGGCTCGGGGTTGTGCTCGGTGTCGCTCATCTCACCAGGAGTTTAGTACGTCGCCGCCGGGAGTCCCGCTCACGCCCTCGTCGCGCCCGTCGCCGACGCCTGCCGGACGGGCTGACGGAGCACCGTCCGTAGCTTCTCGGGCGCGGACTTCCTGGGGTCCCCGAGATAGATCTCGTGGTGCTTGCCATTGAATTCGAGACCGCGACCGGGAATGAACTCCGTGTGCAGCCGCTCGAGGGTCGGCGCCTCGTCGTCGTACGAGCCGACGTGCATGATCTGCGCCGACAGGCCCTCGTCGTGCCATTCGTGCCGCAACTCCCCCACGACGGGCAGCTTCTTCTTGGACTCCGTCTCGGCCAGGATGGCCGCGACCTCCTCGGCGGTCATCCAGTCCGGCTGTCGGATCTGCATGGTCCAGTTCCACTCCGACTTGCTGCGGTCGACGAAGACCGTGGGGTCCTGCGCCCACCACCGGCCCTCCAGCGGCCCGACCACGTAGTCGGCCTCGTGCCCCTTCTTGCTCGCGAACTTCACCGCGTACGAAGCGGCGTACAGCGCCTCCACCCCCAGCCGATAGTCCTCGGAGACGTTCGGATCGCCGTGTCCGTCGATCATGAGGAACCACATCGGCGGAACCTCCACCAATGCGAAGTCGTCGGCCGCAGGCGAGTAGAGCTCCTTCTGCTTCTTGAAGTCCAGCTTGCTCATCGTTTCCTCTCAAAGGATGTCAGGGTCCGGGCGACCCAGCTCAGTTCCGCGTCGAGCATCACGACCGAGTACTCGAAGACGGCGTCGACGAAATCCGGTAGCGGTTGTTGGGCGTCGCGCGCGGCGAGCACCTCGGCCTTCTTGCGCAACAAGGCGTCCGAGCGTCGCCGAAGTGCAGCGATCGACTCGGCGGGCGGGATGAGCGGCCAGTTGGCCATCCCGACCAGTACCGGTGCGGTGGTCGCGGACGGCTCGGCGAGCAACTGAGCGGTCCGCTCCGCGGCGGCCGCGCGGCCGGCCGCGGTGATCGCGTAGACCCGGCGGGGGCGGCCGGGTCCACCGGCTTCCACCGCCACCTCCTCGATGAGACCGCGCTTGTCGAGCTTGCCGAGGAGGTAATAGATGGAGGAGAACCCGATCTGGGTCCACTGCCGCATGCCGCGCTCGTCGATCACCTTCTCGAGGTCGAAGCCGTGGCGCGGACGCTCGGCGATCAGGCCGAGGACGGTCACCTCGGATTCGGTCAGCTCTGCGGGCACGGGTTATATCCTAGCACTAGGATATAACCCGTGTGAGCCGCACCACCCCCTGGTCGCGGCGCCGCGGCGGCCGCTGATCACAATGTGCCCGTCCCATTCGTCCGAATACCAACCAGGAGCGCCCGTGTCCGAGCCGACGCCGATCCCAACCCACTGGTACAACATCGCGGCTGACCTGCCGGTGCCGCCGCCCCCACACCTGCACCCGGGTACCAGGGAGCCGGTCACCCCCGCCGACCTCGAGGCACTGTTCCCCAGCGCACTGATCGCGCAGGAGGCCGCCACCGAGCAGTACATCGAGATTCCCGAACCGATCCGCGAGGTCTACAAGACGTGGCGGCCCGCGCCGCTGATCCGGGCGCGTGAATTCGAGAAGGCGCTGGGCACCCCGGCCCGCATCTACGTCAAGTACGAGGGCGTCAGTCCGGTGGGGAGTCATAAGACCAACACCGCGGTGGCGCAGGCGTATTACAACGCCCAGGACGGGGTCAAGAAGATCACCACCGAGACCGGCGCCGGGCAGTGGGGCAGCGCGCTGTCGTTCGCGTGCGCGAAGTTCGGCATCGAGCTCGAGGTGTGGCAGGTGCGTGCGTCCTACGCGTCCAAGCCGTACCGCAGGCACCTGATCGAGACCTACGGCGCCACCGTGCACCCGAGCCCCTCCGACCTCACCGAGTCGGGCCGCAAGATGCTCGCCGACTTCCCCGACACCCCCGGCAGCCTCGGCATGGCGGTCACCGAGGCGGTCGAGGTCGCGGCCGGCGACCCCGACACCCGCTACGCGCTCGGCAGCGTGCTCAACCACGTGGTGCTGCACCAGACCGTGATCGGCCTGGAGGCGGTCGAGCAGCTGCGCGCCGCGGGTGAGGCGAACGCGGACGTGGTGTTCGGCTGCGCGGGCGGCGGCTCGAACCTGGCCGGTCTGGCTTTCCCGTTCATCCGCGAGGTGCTGCACGACCGGGCCACGACGCGCATCGTCGCCGCCGAGCCAGCCGCCTGCCCCTCGATCACCAAGGGTGAGTACCGATACGACCACGGCGATGTCGCGGGCCTGACGCCGCTACTGAAGATGCACACCCTCGGTCAGGACTTCGTCCCGGACCCGATCCACGCCGGCGGCCTGCGCTACCACGGCATGGCACCACTGCTCAGCCACACAGTCGAGCTGGGCTACGTGCAGGGTCAGGCCGTCGACCAGACCGACTCGTTCGCCGCGGGCGTGCTGTTCGCGCGCGCCGAGGGCATCGTGCCCGCACCCGAGTCCGCGCACGCGATCGCGGCCTGCGCCGAATACGCGCGCAGCCTGACTGAGCCGGAGGTCCTGGTCATCGGCCTGTCCGGGCACGGCATGCTGGATCTGCCCGCGTACCAGGCCTACCTGGACGGCGATCTCACCTCCACGGCGTAGGACGCACCGGTGGGCGCGCCCGCGGCGCGCCCACCGGCTGGGCCATACTCGTGCCATGGTCGAGATCGCCGTTGCCCAGTTCTCCGCCGGACAGGACAAGCGGGAGAACCACCTAACGCTGCGAAACCTGGTCGGCGAGGCGGCCTCGCGCGGCGCGCAGTTGGTGGTGGCACCCGAGTACGCCATGTTCACCGCGCCACCGACGGACGAACGCATACTGTCCTCCGCCGAGCCTCTCGACGGCCCATTTGTCGGCGGGATGCTCGAGATCGCCGGACAGTTCGGCGTGCACGTGGTTGCCGGCATCAACGAGGCACTCGACGGCGACGAGCGGGTCTCCAACACCCTGGTCGCGGCGGCTCCTGACGGCCGGGTCGCCGCCGTCTACAGAAAGCTGCACCTCTACGACGCCTTCGGTTACCGCGAATCCGAGTTCTTCCGCGCCGGGGCGATCGACGATCCGGCGACCTTCGAGGTCGACGGGCTAACCTTCGGCATGCAGACCTGCTACGACCTGCGATTCCCCGAGGTCACCCGGCGGATCGTTGACGCGGGCGCGGACGTGCTGCTGCTGCCGGCGCAGTGGGTGCCCGGCCCCCTGAAAGAGGACCACTGGACCACCCTGGTGCGGGCGCGGGCGATCGAGAACACCATCTATGTCGCCGCCGCCGACCAGAGCGCCAGGACCGGGGCGGGCAACTCGATGATCGTCGACCCGATGGGCGTGGTGCTCGCGTCGCTGGGCGATCAGGTCGGAACCGCGCGCGCCGAGGCCACCGCCGCGCGGATCGCCCAGGTCCGGGCGACCAACCCGGCGTTGGCGCTGCGCCGGTTCGGCATCACCGAGCGCTAGTCCCTCGCACGGGAGCCGAGGGCGCTCGAGCGGCGTAGCGTCAGAGACAGGATGCTGTACGAGACTCGCGCGAAAGCCGGTCGCGCGTTGGCCGAGTCGCTCGGCCACCTGCGCGACGCGGATCCGCTCGTGCTCGGACTGCCAAGGGGCGGGGTGCCGGTGGCGACCGAGGTCGCGCACGAACTCGGCGGCGAACTCGACGTGATCCTGGTCCGTAAGCTCGGCGTGCCGTGGCAGCCGGAGCTGGCGATGGGCGCGCTCGGCGAGGGGGGCATCCGGGTGCTCAACGACGACGTCCTCGCGCAGACCGGAATGAGTCCGCTCGGGCTGGCCACCGTCGAATCGCGAGAACGCCGCGAACTCGAGCGGCGCGCGCGGGTGCTGCGCGGCGATCGGGGGCGGATCCCGCTGCGAGACCGAACCGTGGTGATCGTCGACGACGGCATGGCCACCGGGGCGACGGCGGCGGTCGCGTGCCGGGTGGCCAGGGCCGACGGGGCCGCCCGCGTGGTGGTCGCGGTGCCGGTCTCCTCCGAGGAGGCGGTCGCCCGGCTGACCAAGGAGGCGGACGAGGTGATCTGCCCGCTCGTCCCGCGCTGGCTCGGCGGTGTCGGCGGTGCCTACCGGGATTTCCACCAGCTCACGGACCAGGAGGTGACCGACCTGCTCGCCACGTGATCTTCGCCTCAACCAGACGAAAAACCCGCAGATCACGAGACTTGGGGTTACACGTAAATCTCCGTAGCGAGGCTAACCCTCGCAATTCGGACAAGCTTGAGAGTGCATACCGACCACGGATGTGATCCAATGCACACTCCACACGTCAGTAGTACCTGGAGGGGTCACAGTGCGAGAGTTCGAAGTTCCGGCGTCGTTTTCCATCCCGGAAGACATCTCGATGGCCGATACGGTGTTCCGCCTCGAAAAGGAGAGCCCCCAGCACGTTCCCTTCAAGCGACTGGTCAACGGCTCCTGGGTCGACGTCACCGCGGCCGAATTCGCCACGCAGGTCAAGGGCGTCGCCAAGGGCCTGATGGCCTCCGGCATCGCGCTCGGCGATCGCGTCGCCATCCTGTCCGCCACCCGCTACGAGTGGGTCGTGTTGGACTACGCCATCTGGACCGCAGGCGGCTGCACTGTCGCCATCTACGAGACCTCCTCCGCCGACCAGGCGCAGTGGATCCTCGAGGACTCCGCCACCTCCGTGCTCGTCGTCGAGACCGCGAAGCACGCCGCCACGGTCAAGGACGTCGCCGAGGCCGCCCCCGCGCTGCGGGAGATGCTGCAGATCGAGGCGGGAGCCCTCGACGAGCTGACCGCCCGCGGGTCCGCCATCACCGACGAGGAACTGCACGAGCGTCGCGGGCAGGTGAACGCCTCCTCCCCCGCCACCCTCATCTACACCTCCGGCACCACCGGCCGCCCCAAGGGCGTCCAGCTGACCCACTCGAACTTCTACGCCGAGTCCAAGGCCGTGAAGATCGCGCTGGACGACGCGATGTACGAGGGCCAGAGCACCCTGATGTTCCTGCCGCTGGCGCACGTGTTCGCCCGCGCCATCTCCTTCGGCGCCTTCGACAACAAGGTGACCGTCGGCCACACCGCCGACATCAGCACCCTGCTCGAGCAGTTCGCGGCGTTCAAGCCGAACTTCATCCTCTCGGTGCCGCGCGTGTTCGAGAAGGTGTACAACTCGGCCAAGCAGAAGGCCGAGGACGGCGGCAAGGGCAAGATCTTCGCGAAGGCCGCCGACACCGCCATCGCATGGAGCGAGGCCAAGGACACCGGCGGCGCGGGCCTCGGGCTCAAGCTCAAGCACGCCCTGTTCGACAAGCTGGTCTACGGCAAGCTGCGGGCCGCACTCGGCGGCGAGTGCGACCGCGCGGTGTCCGGCGGCGCGGCGCTCGGCGCGCGTCTCGGACACTTCTTCCGTGGCATCGGCCTCCCGATCTATGAGGGTTACGGCCTCACCGAGACCAGCGCCGCGATCACCGTGAACACCACGAACGCCCAGAAGGTCGGCTCTGTCGGCAAGCCGATCAACGGGCACGCGGCGAAGATCGCTGAGGATGGCGAGCTGCTGGTCAAGGGACCGGTCGTGTTCAACGGCTACTGGCACAACGACGCGGCCACCGCGGATTCCATCCGCGACGGCTGGTTCCACACCGGCGACCTCGGCTCGATCGACTCGGAGGGCTTCGTCTCGATCACGGGTCGCAAGAAGGAGATCATCGTGACCGCAGGCGGCAAGAACGTCGCCCCGGCCGTGCTCGAGGACGCGCTGCGCGCCCACGCCCTGATCAGCCAGTGCCTGGTCGTCGGCGACGCGAAGCCGTTCATCGGCGCGCTGATCACCATCGACCCCGAGGCCCTGCCGGGTTGGCTCGAGCGCAACGGCATCGCCGCGGACATCGCGATCTCGGAGATCGTCAAGCACCCGGACCTGGTCGCCGAGATCGACGCCGCGGTCGCCGAGGGGAACAAGAAGGTCTCCAACCCGGAGCAGATCAAGAAGTACCGCATCCTCGATGTGGACTTCACCGTCGAGACAGGCGAGCTGACCCCCACCCTCAAGCTCAAGCGCAACATCATCCATCAGGAATTCGCGACGGCGATCGAGGCCATTTACACCTGAGCGATCCCCGGCCATGAGTGAATGGGTCGTCCCTCCGATCGGGGGGACGACCCATTCGTTTTCAAGGAGGACTGCCAGATGCTCAACCCGCAGGACGTACTCGTGTACGACCCGGTGACGACCTTCTTCAACAACCTCGCGCTCGCGTTCGGCTCGGCCGACGCGGTCATCATGACCTGATCCGACTCAGTAGGTCGCCGGCAGATCCGCGCGCAACTCCGCGGTGAAGTCGGCGACCGAGAGCGGCCGAATCTCGACCTCGGACTCGGTCCGCACCAGGTAGCGACCGTCACCGCTCACGTCGATCCAGCTGAATGCCCGGCTCGCCGACGACGCGGGCTGGTCGACTCCGGTGGTCACGGTCACCTGTCCCACCCCGTTGCGCGGCAGGTCGAGCAACGCTCGGATCCGGGCCGCCGTGGTCGCCGAGCGCACCGGTACCAGGAGTGAGGACCGACGTCCGCCGCGGACCTCGGACACCGGAGCCCTCATCGCCCGCCTGCCACCCGCCTCGGCCCCCGGCAGCATGTCCATGATGCGCGGGGCCAGCGTGTCCACCCCGCCGAGACACATCGCCAGGTCCCCGCCGGTGTCCGCCGTGGGTCCGGGGCGCTGCGCGACGACCACGGAGGTGCGCTCGCTCGCGCACCCCAGCACTCGGACCACGGCTGCGGGTCGCCCATCCCATTCGGCGGCGAGCCGCCCGTCGCTGACCGCGGCAGGCCGGCCATCGCTGACGGCGGCTCCGCCCTCGACCCCGAATATCTCCACGCGCACAGACGGTTTGGCGAGAATCCCCAAGGCGACGTCGAGCTCCGCGGAGCGGTAGCCCTCGTACCAATCGGACAGCGCTCGCGCGTGGGCGGCACAGTCCTCGACGGTGCGATGCACCTCCAGCGGGTACGGGAACCGGTCGGGTCCGGCCTCGCGCCAGGCGTGGTCGAACTCATCCGGGCTGAGATTCCATCGCATCCTGATCAACCGTCCGTCCCCGACTACGTGCCCCTGTTCCGGTTGGACGCACACGCGTCCGACGCGGTTCCACCTCCGCGCTCGCTCGGCTAGATCCGGGCCGCGTCCACCAGCCGCTGCGCCACCGTGACATCGCCGAACACCTCGAGCGCCGCGAGCGGTCGTCGCCGCCACATCGTAAGCAGCAGCTCCTGCGCGGTGCCGCGGACCGCGACATCGCCCTTGGCGTGCCCGGCTTCGACGGTGACCCCCTCGGGTCCGAACCGCAGCAGCCATTCCGCATCCGCGGTGTCGGTGCCGTGCAGGTGCACGGTCCTGCCGTGCAGCTCCGGTGGGATCCGGTCGGCAGGCAGGGCGCGGACCAGCATCAGGCGGGCCCACTCGTCGACGCCGTCCGCGGCCGACTCCGCGGAGATGTCCTCCGGCGGGGGGCCACCCGCGGCGTGCAGCGCGTCGGCCGCGTCCACCCGGTGCACCGCCACCTCGTGGGCCTGCCTGCGCGCCCAGAACCCCACGGTGCCGGGACCCGCGAACGTCGGTGCGCCGCGGTCGAAATCGTGGGCGGAGATCTCGGCCAGGAGTTGCTCGAGGGATTCCCGGTACGCGGGCAGGCAGTCCGGGCCGCGGGGCAGCGACTCCGGCTGCGCGGCCCCGTCCAATTCGGCTCCCGGCCCCGCCGCGAGCGTCGTCCGCACCCATCGGTGTACCCGCCCGGTGTGCCGCACGACCCGTTCCAGGGTCCACCCCGGCACCGTGGGGACATGGGCGTCGAGCGCCACCGCGGGCATCGCGGCGAGCCTCAGCCCCTCGGTTCGCAGCGTCTCGAGGTGTTGGTCCGGTGTCATTCCTGAACGGTACCCAGCACGAAGGCCGCGACGTCGGAAGTCACCACCCGCTGGACCGGTTCGTGCAGCAGATCGTGACCGGCGTCCGGGTATTCGCGCAACGCGGCGGACGGCAGTGCCGCCGCCCACGACCGGACCGGATCGATCGGCGCCATCCTGTCGTCGACGCCGTGCAGGGTCAGGATCGGCAGCCGAATGGCGATCGGCGGCCGCGAGGAGATGACCCGAGGGAGTGCACTGAGCACGGCCGCGTGAAACCTCGTCGGCTCCGCCTCGATCGCGGCGAGCGCCGCGGCCGCGCCGAGCGAGTGCCCCATCACGATCACCGGCAGATCCGGATGCTGTTCCTCGGCGATCGCGGCCAACCGCAGGGCATTGTCGCCCAGTCCGGGCAGCGGACCGATCACCCCGAGGTCGCCCTCCGACAGTCCATGGCCGATGTGGTCGAGGGCCCACACCTCGATGTGCTGGGCCGACATGGCCCGTCCGAACCGGTGATAGTTACCGCTGTGCTGGCCCAACCCGTGCAGGAACACCATGACGACGACCGGATCTGGCACCGGCCAATGTCGATAGTGAACCTGCCCGCTGACCCCCGAGAAGAATGGCATCGGGACATTGTGCCGTCAGCACGCCGCGCAGCGGCACGAAATCATCTGAGATAGTCGACCGATGCCGCGACGCTTCCTCGCATGTGCCCCCGCCCTCCTCCGCGTCCTTGGTGCAGTCGCGATCGGCACGGCGGTCAGCGGATGCGGCGGCGCGGGTATCGAGGGGACTGCGGTCGCCGCCGAGGACTGGGGCCTCCCCACCACCTCCGGGGTGCCGACACCGCCGCGCCCACCGAATCCGGGTGCCGCCACCGACACCGCCCGGATCGGCGCCGGGTCCCCGGTCGACCCCGAGACCTACCACGACGCGAAGGAGACCGACTCCTCCCCCGCTGCGCCCACCATCGGCTTCCACTTCACGACACCGAGCGGCAACATCCGCTGCTCGACGCCGAAGGAGCCGACCGTGCTGCTGTGCGAGGTCACCGACCACGCCTATCCGCCCGCGGCCAAGCCCGCGGACGCGAAGGAACCGTGCCAGTGGTTCCCCGACTACGCGATGCTCACCGACGAGGGCGTCGCCGCAGGCGTGTGTCTGCCCAGACCGCTGGTCACCCGGGGCAGCAGGGTGCTGCCCTACGGCAGCAGCATCCGGATGGGTGACTTCGGCTGCCTGAGCACCGAGGGCGGATTGCTCTGCGCCAACGAGGTTTCCGGACACGGTTATCAGCTCAGTCGTGAGGCGCTGCGGACCTTCTAGGACGACGCCGCCGGCTCAGCCCCCGGCCGGAGCACAGGCCGCCACCAGCGCCGGCAGCGCCTTGGCCGCTGTTGCCCGCCAGCAATGGGTTGCCACGGCGGTCAATTCGGTCGGCTCCGGGTTGATCTCGAGCACGGTCGCACCCGACGCGGCCGCCCGCGCCGGCAGTTCTGCCGCCGGGTACACCATCCCCGAGGTGCCGACGACCACCATCAGGTCGCACCCCTCGACGGCGTCCTCCGCGGCGTCCCACGCAGCCCGCGGCAACGGCTCGCCGAACCACACCACGCCCGGCCGGACCGCCTCGCCGCACGCCGCGCACTCTGGTGGCGAAAGACGTTCCACCGGCACTCGATCCGGCATGACGTCGACGTGCGCCGCCGTTCCGCACGCACTGCACCGCGGCGCGAAGAGGCTGCCGTGCAGGTGCGAGGCGACGTCCGAGCCGGCCCGCTCGTGCAGGTCGTCGACGTTCTGGGTGACCACGGCCAGCTCGGCGAACCGCGCCCAGTCCGCCACGGCACGGTGACCGGCGTTCGGCTGGACCCGCCGCACCAGCGCGCTACGCCACTGGTACCAGGCCCACACCAGTTCGCGATCGCGTTCCCACGCCTGCGGGGTGGCCAGCTCGGTCGGGTCGAACCGCTGCCACAGCCCGGTGAGCGCGTCGCGGAACGTGGGCACGCCGGACTCGGCGGACATGCCCGCCCCGGAGAACACCACAACTCGGTCCGCGGTTCGGGCCGCGTCGAGCAGCACCGGATCGGGTTCAATGGGGCTCATGTCGACGATTGTGCCCGGATACGGCGACACCCTGCCCAAGCTGCTGATCGTGGACCCGGCACCGGACCCGGCCGCGGAGGACCGGATCGCCGGGTCGCTGCACCGCATCGGTGTCGCCTCCCGGCCCACCGGGCTGCGCGCGCCGGGCCAGCACCTGTTCGGGACCCGGATCGTCTCCGCGGTCGGCGACGCGTCGTGGCTGGATCGGGAGTACGCCGAGGTCGGCCGCTGGGTGCGGGTGATCGTCGCGCTCGGCCCGACCGGCTGGGACGCGACGCTGCGCGCGCTGGCCGCGGCGGGCGTCGTACCACCCGAGCCCGCTCCCGGGTTCGCAACCGGCGTCCGACTGACGCTGACCCCGGCCGGCGGCCGCCCGGTGACGGTGCTCGGCATCGACCACCCCGCCGACCCGGACCTGTTGGCGGACGCGGCGCTCGACGCCGAGTTGGCAGCGGCCCAGACGCTGGCCGGGGTCTCCGCGGCCTGCGGCGGGCGCGGCTGACGACCGACCGCACCCGGATCCGGGTGGCGTTCGCCCGGCTCGGTCGGTGCCGTCTGCGATAGTCGTCCCGTGTTCCTCCTCGACGACGTGTTGATCTTCAGCGCCAGCGACTTGTCCCAGGCCGCGGAGTGTGAGTACGCGCTGCTGCGCAGGCTCGACGCGAAGCTGGGGCGGATCGAACCGGCAGGCGCCGACCGGGCGGACCCGATGCTGGCCCGGACGTCCGAACTCGGCGACGCGCACGAACAGCGTCAGCTCGACCGGTACGTCGAGCGCTTCGGGGACGGCGTGGTGCGGATCGACCGACCGCGCCTGGACTGGGAGGAGCTGACCCGGGCGAACAAGGCGACGGTGGCAGCGGCCCGGTCCGGCGCGGACGTGATCTACCAGGGCACCTTCTTCGACGGACGCTTCCTCGGCTTCTGCGACTTCCTGGTGCGTGAGGGCGACCGATACGTGGTGGTCGACACCAAGCTCTCGCGCCACGCCAAGGTCACCGCCCTGCTGCAGTTGGCGGCCTACGCGGACGCACTGACTGCGGACGGCGTCCCCGCCGCGCCGCACGTCACGCTGGTCCTCGGCGATCACAGCACCGCGGACTTCGCACTGGGCGACATCGCGCCGGTGTTCCGACAGCGTCGCGACGAGCTGGTCCGGATCCTCGACCGGCACCACCGCGAGCAGACGCCGGTGGCCTGGGCCGATCCGCGCTACCGCGGTTGCGGCCGGTGCGAGCATTGCTCGCCGGAGATCGTGCGGACCCGGGACCTGCTGCTGGTGGCCGGGATGCGATTCTCGCAGCGGGAGAAACTGATCCGCGGTGGCGTCGCGGACCTCGACGCCCTCGCCGACCGCACCGAGCCGGTCGAGGGCATGAGCGCACGCACCTTCGGCGGACTGCAGGCCCAGGCGGCCGCACAGGTCCGGCAGGAGCGCTCGCACTCCCCCGTGTACGAGGTGATCGACGGTGCGAGCGCGCTCGCCGCCGTCCCGGAGCCCGACCCGGGCGACATCTTCTTCGACTTCGAGGGCGACCCGCTGTGGGCGGAGGACGGCTCCACCGACTGGGGCCTCGAGTACCTGTTCGGCGTGACGGAGACCGACGGGACCTTCCGCCCGTTCTGGGCGCACGATCGCGCCCAGGAACGCCGCGCCCTGCTCGACTTCCTCGACTACGTCGCCGAGCGCCGCACCCGTTTCCCTGGCATGCACGTCTACCACTACGCGGCCTACGAGAAGACCGCGCTGCTGCGGCTGGCCGGCCGCTACGGCGTCGGCGAGGAATCGGTTGACACGCTGTTGCGGGAGAACGTGCTGGTCGACCTGTACCCGGTGGTCCGCGGCGCGGTCCGGGTCGGCGCCTCGTCGTACTCGATCAAGAAGCTCGAACCCCTGTACATGGGCGAGCAGCTGCGCGACGGCGACGTGACCAACGCCGCCGCCTCGATCGTCGCCTACGCGGACTACTGCGCGCTGCGCGACGCGGGGCGCGAGCGCGAGGCACAGGACCTCCTGAAGGAGATCGCCGACTACAACGAGTACGACTGCGTCTCCACGCTGCGGCTGCGGGACTGGCTGCGGGCCGTCGCGGCCGAGCACGGAGTGCAGCCGCACCCGGCGCAGCAGGTGCTCTCGGCGCCCGTCGAGGAAGCGAGCGCGGCCGAGACCGCGCTCCGCGACCATGTCGGCGACGCCCTGCCAGGAGAGCGGACTGACGACCAGCGGGCCGCGGCCCTGATGGCCGCCGCGGTCGGCTACCACCGACGCGAGCGCAAGCCGTTCTGGTGGGCGCACTTCGACCGGCTCGTCCAGCCCGAGGACGAGTGGGCGGAGTCCGCCGACGTGCTGGTGGCCGAGCGGGCCGAGGTGCCGGTGGAGTGGCACAAGAGCACCCCGCGGCAACGCAAGCAGCGCAGGCACGTTCGCCTCGCCGGGCACTGGGGCGCGGGCACCACGGTGCGCGTCGGTGACCAGGTGTACGCCCTCTACGAGCAGGGCACCGGGATCGGCTCCGACGACCCGCGTGCCCGCGGCGCCGTCCCCGTCACGGTCCTCGCGCTCGAGGAGGAGGTCGGGCCCGACGGCGAGCCGCGCGAGGTGGCGGTCGTGGAGGAACTCGAGCCGACCGGCACCGGCCCGCACGCCGTCCTACCGATGGCCCTTGCCCCCGGCCAGCCGGTCCGGACGGTGGCCATCGAAGCCGCGATCGCCGAGCAGGCCGCCGCGATGGCCGCGGCCCTGCCGTCGATGCCCGCCTCGGCCGCCGTCGACGTACTGCGCCGGGTGCCGCCCCGCACGCGCTCCGGCAATCCGCTCCCCGTCGCCGACCCGGAGCACAAGGCCGCCGCGATCGTCGCGGCACTGCGCGACCTCGACGACTCCTACCTCGCGGTGCAGGGGCCACCCGGCACCGGCAAGACCCACACCGGCGCCGCGGTGGTCGCCGAGCTGGTGAACCGGCACGGCTGGCGAATCGGCGTTGTCGCCCAATCGCATTCGGTGGTCGAGAACATGCTCGACGGGATCGTGCGCGCCGGGGTCCCCGGCGAGCGGGTCGCGAAGAAGCCCGGTTCCGGCCTGGGCGAGCATCCGGCGTGGACGAAGGTCGAGTCCAGCGGACTCGCGGCCTTCCTCACCGAGCACGAGTCGACCGGCTGCGTGATCGGCGGGACCGCATGGGATCTCGCGCACACCGCCCGGGTTCCGGCAGGCAGCCTGGACCTACTGGTTGTCGACGAAGCCGGTCAGTTCTCGCTCGCCAACACCGTCGCGGTGGGGATCTCGGCACGCAACCTGCTACTGCTGGGTGACCCTCAGCAGTTGCCGCAGGTCAGCCAGGGCACACATCCGGAGCCGGTGGACACCTCGGCCCTTGGCTGGTTGGCGGAGGGTCACGGCGCACTGCCGCCGGAGCTCGGCTACTTCCTGGACCGGACCTGGCGGATGCACCCCGCGGTGTGCGCGGCGGTCTCGGACCTGTCCTACGACGGACGGCTGCACTCGCAGGAGCCGGCCACCACCGCCCGCACCCTCGCAGGCGTGGAACCCGGAGTTGTGGCCATGTACGTCGAGCACCACGGCAACTCGACGGAGTCCGTCGAGGAAGCCGCGGCCATCGCGGCTGAGGCGCGGGCGTTGCTCGGCACCCCGTGGACACCCGGTGCCGGCGAGGACACCCGCCCGCTCGCGCAGTCGGACATCCTCGTCGTCGCCCCCTTCAATGCCCAGGTGAGCCTGCTCCGCCGGACCCTCGCCGATGCGGGACTCGACGAGGTCCTCGTCGGCACCGTCGACAAGTTCCAGGGCCGGGAGGCCGCGGTGGTGCTGATGTCGATGACGGCGTCCTCGGCCGACGAGGTTCCCCGAGGCATGGGGTTCCTGCTGTCCAGGAACCGACTCAACGTGGCCATCTCCCGCGGCAAGTGGCGCGCGGTGATCGTCCGCTCCCCGGCACTGACCGACTACCTACCGACCACTCCCGCCGGACTGACCGAGCTCGGCGCGTTCATCCGGACACACCTCTAGCCGAAGCACTGCCCCTCGCCACGAAAGGTCGGCACCGTGGTGCGGGCGCCGTCGGCCTCGACGAGGTGCAGCTCGTTGAACCGCTCGCAGAGCTCGCCTGCCTTGGCGTGCCGGAACCAGACGCGGTCCCCGATCCGAAGGGCCGCTGCCGGATCGCCGGTCACCGGGGTCTGGACCTCGCCCGCGCCCTCGTTCCTGGTGAGCTTGAGGCCCGCGGGCCAGACCGGGGTCGGCACCCGCGTGGGGCCCGCGGGGCCGGACGCGATGTAGCCGCCGCCGAACAGGGTGGCGATACGGGGCGTCGGCTTGCGGACCGCGGACAGCGCGAAGTACACCGACGGGCGCGGGGTGAACGCGTTGTACCGGTCGAAGAGCGTCGGCACGTACAACCCGGAACCGGCAGTCACCTCGGTGACCGAACTGTCGGCGGAGCTGACCTCGAGCGAGCCGGTGCCGCCGCTGTTGACGATCTGCAGCTCGCCGACGGTGGCGGTGACCGCATCCACGACCGCCGTGCGCCTGGTCGCGAGCTCGGCAGCGGAGGCGCGCTTGACCAGCCGAACCGGCGCACTCGTGTCCGGCAGGCCGGCGATCTGGGCCTCGTAGAACATCACGCCCACCACGACGAACCCGCGGCGCTTGGCCTCGCGGGCGACGACCACGGCCTCATCGGGGGTCCGCAGCGGCGACCGCCGTACTCCGAGATGGAGCGGGCCGACCCGCAGCGAGGCGTCGATGTCGAGGCACACCCGGGCAGGCACCGATGTGCTGCCCGCCGCGTCGTGCAGCACATCGAGCTGGCCCGAGTTGTCGACCATCAGCGTGATCGACTCGAGCAGCAGTGGGTCGGAGGCGAGCTCGGCGAGCGCACCCCGGTCGACGGTCGGGTATCCCATGAGCACATCGCGCGCGCCGAGCCGGACCAGCCAGATCGCCTCGCGCAGCGAGTAGGACATGATGCCCCGGAATCCACCCTGCGCGGTGAGCCCGGAGCCCAGCGTCTCCTCGAGCACTGCCCGGCAGCGAACCGACTTGCTTGCCACCCGGACCGGGGTGCCACCGGCGCGCCGGACGAGGTCCGCGGCATTGGTGCGCAGCGTGCCGAGATCCACCGCGGCCAGCGGCGGATCGAGTTCACGGGTTGCGGCGTCCAGCCGTTCGCGGGTGGAGGTCATGGCGTAGGAGTCCAGCCGTTCGCGGGTCGAGGTCATGGCCTGAGTCAACCATCCAACTGGACGAGTGTCCAGGTTTTAGGCCTGCTCCGCGTCCGCCTCGACCGCCTTCATGGCGATCATCTGCACCGCGTCGTCGAGCTGGGCGATCACTGCCTCGCCGTCGCGGTCGACGAGCCACCGCAGCACGATGCCGTCGATCACCGCGAGACAGAAGCGGGCGATGTGCTCGACCGGTTCGGTCCAGGTGGTCCCCGTGTACCGGGCCGTCTCCTCGAGGAAGGCGGTCGCCTCGATGTCCATCGTCCGGTACTGCAGCGAGGCGATGGACCCGGCCAGCTCGGCGCCCGCGGCCTGCTGCCTGAGCCCGTACGCGGTGATCTCGTAGGTGAGCAGCTGCCGGTTCGGCGTCATCTCGATGAGCGGCCACATATTGGACAGGCCGCTGTGCAGCACCTCGCGCAGGCCACGCAGGCCGCTTTGGTCACCCTCACCCTGCGCCGTGCCGAATGCGTACCGCAGCGCAGCGCTGAGCTGGAGAACGAGGGCCTCGCCCATGGCGGCGACCAGCGCCTCCTTGTTCTCGAAGCAGTAATGGACCACCCCGAGCGAGACCCCCGCCTCCTCGGCGACGGCACGAATGGTGACGGAGTTGATCCCGGTGCGTTCCGCGATACCCATCGCGGACTCGACGAGTTGGGCGCGACGTTCGTCCGCAGGAAGCCGATTCAGCATCTGCCGATCCTAGAACGCCGGAGCCAGTTCCGTATCAGGTGTTGACCTGGACGATCGTCCAGTAGATTATGAGTGAATGGAATCACATTTCTGGCAGAACTGGGCCGGCTGCGCCAGCGCACGGCCCACTCGCCTCGCTGCACCCGCGACTGTCGCGGAGCTGAGTGACGAGATCACCCGCGCCGCAGCGGAAGGCTTGCACGTCAAGTGCGTTGGTGCCGGACATTCCTTCACACCCGTCGCGGTCACCGACGGCGTGCAGATCAGCCTGGACAACCTTACGGGGATCCAGTCCGTGATCCCGGTGGAACCGTCGGGCGCCCTCGTCACCGTCCTCGCGGGCACTCGCCTGAACGAACTCAATCCCACATTGTGGTCTCTGGGTCTCGCGATGACGAACCTCGGCGACATCGACGTGCAGTCCATCGCGGGCGCGATCTCGACCGGCACCCACGGCACGGGCGCCCGTTTCGGGGGTCTGGCCACCCAGGTCCGCGGGCTGCAGATCGTGCTGGCGGACGGCTCGGTGGTGAACTGTTCCGCCGAGGAGAACGCGGAACTGTTCAACGCCGCGCGGCTCGGTCTGGGCGCGCTCGGCGTCATCGCGTCGATGACGCTGCTGTGCGAGCCCGCCTACGCCATGCGTGCGGTCGAGGCCCCCGCGCGGCTGAGCGAGACCATGGAACGGATCGACGAGCACGCCCACGGCGTCGACCACTTCGAGTTCTACTGGTTCCCGCACACCGACCGGGTGCTGACCAAGCACAACACCCGCCTGCCAGGGGACACACCGCTCACCCCCGTCAACAAGGTCCGCGGCTACATCGACGACGAACTGCTCTCCAACACCCTGTTCGAGGGCGTCAACCGCGTCGCCGCCCGGTTCCCGGCCGCGATCCCGCGGATCAACAACCTCTCCTCGCGGGCGCTCTCGGCGCGCGAGTTCACCGATCGCAACTACGCGGTCTTCGCCTCCCCGCGCCGGGTGCGGTTCCGCGAGATGGAGTACGCGATCCCCGCCGAGGCGCTCCCCGAGACGCTGCGCGAGATCGACGGCTGGCTACAGAAGTCCGACTTCCGGGTCGCGTTCCCCGTCGAGGTCCGGTTCGCCGCGGCCGACGATGTCTGGATGTCGACCGCGAACGGCCGCGACACCGCCTACATCGCCGTGCACCAGTACCACCGCCGCGATCACAGCGAGTACTTCAACGCCGTGGAGTCGATCGCCCGCGCCGTCGACGGACGGCCGCACTGGGGCAAGCTGCACTCGCGCACCGCGGCGGATCTGCAGCCGACCTACGCGCACTTCGACGAGTTCCGGTCCGTGCGGGACAAGTACGACCCGGCCCGGGTCTTCGACAACGCCTACCTGCGCCAGGTGCTGGGATAACGGCGCTCCGCGCCCCGTGAGTGATTTGCACCCCGCTTGGGGTGCAAATCACTCACAGCTCAGCCGAGCAGCGCCGCCTTCCGCTCGGGCGAGGCGAACGAGGCCCGGATGGAGTTGCGGGCCAGGGTTTCCCGTTCCTGCTCGGTGAGCCCGAGCTCCGCCTGCAGGCGGGCGAAGTTGTCGTCGACGTACCCGCCGAAATAGGCGGGGTCGTCGGAGTTCACCGTGACCAGCAGTCCCGCTTCGAGCATGCGGCGCAGCGGATGCTCGGCAAGGGTGTCGACCACCTTCAGCCGCACGTTCGACAGCGGGCAGACGGTCAGGGGGATCTGCTCGTCCACGAGCCGAGCGATCAGCGCCTCGTCCTCCAGGCACCGCACGCCGTGGTCGATCCGCTCCACCTCGAGCAGATCCAGCGCCTGCCAGATGTAGTCGGGCGGGCCCTCCTCCCCCGCGTGTGCCACGGTGTGCAGCCCGTTCGCCCGCGCCCGCGCGAACACGTCCACGAACAGCGACGGCGGATAGCCGACCTCGGCGGAGTCCAGGCCGAGACCGAGGACCGGGACGTCCAGCCTGAGCACCTCGTCCAGCATCGCCTCGGCCTCGGGCACCGGCCGGTCCCGCAGCACGGCCGCGATCAGGTCGCTGGACACCCCGAACTCGGCCTCGCTGGCGCGGACGGCATCGGCCAGCCCGTCGAGGACCGCGCGCAGCGGCACCCCGCGGGCCGTGTGCGCCTGCGGGTTGAAGAAGATCTCCGCGTGCTGGACGCCGCCCGCCGCCGCGCGCGCGAAATAGGCGCGGGCCAGGTCGGCGAAGTCCTGCTCGGTCCGCAACACCGCCATGTTCGCGAAGTAGAGGTCCAGGAAGGACTGCAGGTCGCTGAACTCGTAGCGGCCGCGCAGGTCATCGAGGTCCCGGTAGGGCAACTCCACCTTGTTGCGCTCGGCAAGCGCAAAGATCAGCTCCGGCTCGAGGGATCCCTCGATGTGCATGTGCAGCTCGGCGAGCGGGGTCGACACGGTGTCCTCCTGAGGTCGTCAGGCGTCCAGTATCCCGCGTCAGCTCGCCGGTTCCGGCGCCGGCGGCGTCCACGACTGGTCGGTCGGCAGGTAGGAGCGCAGCATGAGGACGAACTCGCCGGGCGGGGCGGGCAACCAGTTCGAGGGGCCGGACGCGGGCGGCTGGGCCCCGATCCAGAGGTCGAGCGAGCCGTCGGCGCCCCGCACCAGTCCGGGGGTGCGGTCACCGATCGCATAGCGGCCCAACGGGTTCGCCACGAAGAACATGTCCGGTCCGTACAGGGTGACGGACCAGAAGCCGCGCTCGTCGATGGGCGGCAGCCCGCCTGCCGGGAAGTGCAGCCGATAGCCGCCACCGTCTCCGCGCAACGCGGCGCCGCCCGAGTCGGTCCTGGCGACGTAGTACATCGACTCCTCGGGCACGTTCGCCCCGAGCCCGATCTTCGCGACCCCGGCGCGGTGCAGGTAGTCGGTGCCGTACCGGCCCGCGTCCTGCAGCGAGCTCCACGGCCCGTCGCCACCGAACGAGGTGTTCGCGAGCCCGACGATCTGCTTGTCGCCCCGGACAACCCCCGCCGCCATGGCCGCGACGTCGTCCGGCTCGCCGCCGCTGGGGGTCGCGCCTGGCGTCACCCCGAGGGTGGCGAGGTGCTCGAGCATCGGTGCGTCCGCCGCGGGCGGCGGGTTGGCCGCGAGGATCGCGGACAGCTCGTCGAAGACCTTCGGCCCGGAACCCGCGATCGCCTGCGGCGCCGGGTTGTTGCCGCAATCGGTCGGGGGCAGCGGCGGCGGCGCGTCCGGGACCGGAGAGGTGAGCACGGTCATCTTGTACTGTTGCTGGGCGGCACGAGCCGCGGCGAGGTCGGCGTCGGACTCCACCAGGGTGCGCCCGATCATCCAGGCATCCCAGGTGGGCGACTCGATCACCGCGGCGCCCGCGGGCGTCTCGCCGTGCCACCCGGGCGGCACGATCACGTGCGAGCCCGCCGCCTGCCCGGTCTCCCTGGTGCCGATGTTGCCGAACACGTTGGTGTACATGTCGAGCAGCTGGAAATCGAAGTACCGCTCCCCCATCTCCGGATGGGTAAGCAGCACCGGGCCGGACCGCAGGTCGAGCCAGGCGATCGAGTACAGGGTGTCCGCGTTCGGGGCGACGACCACCCTGGTCTCCGGCCCCGACATGGCGGCCTGGCTGTAGAGCTGGTTGACCGGCAGCAGACAGATCATGTTGGCCCTGGTCCGGGCCAGGGCGATCGGCGCGTAGCCGTAGACGTAGCCGTCGGCCGCGACGTCTGCCGGCGCCGTCGCCGAATCCTCTTCCTGCGAGGCGCACCCGCCGAGCAGTCCGGCCACCACGACGAGTGTCGACAGCGCCGCCACCCGACGTCGGCGCACCCCTATCGGCCCTTCCAGACCGGGGCGCGCTTCTGCGCGAAGGCGATCGCCCCCTCCTGCGCGTCCTCCGAGGCGAAGACCGGTCCCATCAGCTCCAGCTGCCGCGTAAACGCCTCCTCGTCGGTCCAGCCGGACGACTTGACGATCACCTCCTTGGTGGCGGCGACCGCGAGCGGGCCGTTGGCGGTGATCCGCTCGGCCAGCTCCAGCGCGCCGTCGAGCGCCTTGCCGGGTTCGGTCAGCCGGTTGACGAAGCCGTAACCGTGCGCCTCCTCCGCGGTGAAACTGTCTCCGGTGAGCGCCAATTCGAGCGCCTTCTGGTACGGAATCCGCTTCGGCAGCCGCAGCAGGCCGCCACCCGCCGCGACCAGTCCCCGCTTGACCTCGGGGATGCCGAACCTGGCCTCCGAGGACGCGACCACCAGGTCCGTCGCCAGCACCAGCTCGGTGCCGCCCGCGAGTGCGTATCCCTCGACGGCGGAGATGATCGGCTTACGGGGCGGCGCCTCGGTGAAGCCGAGCCCCTTGCCGGGGGCGATCACATTCTCGCCCGCGACGAACGCCTTGAGATCCATGCCCGCGCAGAAGTTGCCCCCGGCGCCGGTCAGGACGGCGAGCGACAGGTCCGCATCGGCGTCGAGTTCGTCGACCGCGGCCGCGAGCCCGTTGCTGACCGCGGCGTTTATCGCGTTGCGCGCCTCCGGGCGGTTGATGGTGATGACCAGGATGCGGCCACGACGTTCGAGCAGCACTTCGTCAGACATGCCGCCCACCCTAGGCGCTGCCGCGCCCACGCGAGCCGACTCCGCGCTCAGCGCCCCGTGTAGGTGGCCTTGCCCGGTCCGACGTCGAGGAAGCTGCGGACCGCGCCCGCGAGGTCCTCGGTACCGAACAGCACGCCCGAGACCTCCGGGGTGATCGAGTCCGCGTGTGCGACACCGCCGGAACGCCAGGCCTCGATGATCTGCTTGGTGGCGTGGTGCGCACGGGTCGGACCGTCCGCGAGCCTCGCGACCAGGGCGCGGGCGGCCGCGTCGACATCCTCGTGCACCGCGTTGACGACCCCCCAGGAGGCCAACGTCGCGGCGTCGTACAGATCGCCGGTCATCACCAGTTCCCTGGCCCGGCCCGAACCGGCGCGCTCGGCGAGCCGCTGCGGCCCGCCCATCGAGGGCGTCAACCCGACCACCGTCTCGACGAGACCGAACTTGGCCTTGGGTGCGGCGAGGATGATGTCGCAGGCGAGCGCGATCTCGAACGCGGCGGTGAGCGTCAGCCCGTGCGCGGCGTACACCACCGGGCAGGGCAGGGCCTCGATCTGGTGGATGATCTCCGCGAACAGGGTCCGCCACAGCTCGGCGCCCTGCTCGGCGCTCAACCCCTCGAAGACATGCACGTCCACGCCGCCGGAGACGACCTTGCCCTCGGCGCGCAGCAGCACCGCACGCGGCGGGGCCGCGCTCAGCGAATCCACGTCGGCGGTGATCGCGTCGAACATGGCCTGGTCGAACAGGTTCAACGGTCCGTGCGCGAAGGTCAGCACGGCGATCTCGGCGCCGGCGTCCGTGGTGATGCGCTCCAGCCGGGTCGGCTGGGCGGGCTCGGAACCTGCAGGCGGGAACGACGCAGTCATGGCGTCAGCCTGCCACACCCGAGCCCGCGCGGCTTAGGCCTGGACGCGTTGGTGTTCGGCGTCAACCGGGGGCTTGTCCCCTTCCCGGATCGGCCGCGAGAAGCACAGCGACGCAACGAAACCGATCAGCAGCACACCCGCGGGCAGCAGCACCGCCTGCGCCATCGAGGTGCTGAACCCGTCGACGATGAAGCTCGGCATCGCACCGCCCGCCTCGTGCTCACCGCCGGTGGGTACCCCGTTGACGGTCAGCCGCGAGGTGATCAGGGCACCGATGCCTGCGCTACCGAGCACCGCACCGACCTGGCGGGTGGTGTTGTACACACCCGAGCCCGCGCCTGCCGCGTTCATCGGCAGGTTCCTGGTGGCGGTTGCCGCCAGCGGCGACCAGATGAAGGCGTTCGCGACGCCCATCAGGGCGATGGGCAGCAGCAGCTCCCAGATCGCGACGTGCGGCTGCATCACCAACGCGAGCCAGCCGAGCGAGATCGAGAGCATCAGGAAGCCGGGCGCGGCGATGTAGCGCGGGTGCACCCGGTCCACCAGCTTGCCGACGTTCGGCGCCAGCGCGCCGGTGAGCACCGCCATCGGGACCATCAGCAGCGCCGAACCGGTCGGCGAGAGCCCACGGACGGCCTGCGCGTAGAACATCAGCGGCACCACCATCGCGGTGATCGAGAAGCCCATCGACGTGATCGCGATATTGGCCAGGGAGAAGTTGCGGTCCTTGAACAGTCCCAGCGGCAGCAGGGGCTCGTTCTTGTTCCACGACTGGTACCAGATGAAGACCGCGAGCAGGATCAGGCCGGCGACGATCGACAGCCAGACCAGCCCGGACCAGTCGTAGGTGTTGCCCTCCTGAAGGCCGAAAACCAGGAAGAACATGCCAGCGGCGCTCAGGATCACCCCGGGGATGTCGAAACGGTGCTGATGGGTCTCGAGCGACGGCACGAACCGCCACGCGGCGAAGAAGGCGATGATGCCGACCGGGACGTTGACGATGAAGATCCACTGCCAGCCGAGTCCGTCGACCAGGACGCCGCCCGCGAGCGGGCCGACCAGGGTGGCGACACCGGCGACGGCACCCCACAGCCCCATCGCGGTACCGCGCTTGTCCGGCGGGAAGATCCGGGTGATCACGGCCATCGTCTGCGGGGTCATCAGCGCGGCGCCGAAGCCCTGGAACACGCGGGCGACGATGAGCATCTCGATGTTGCCGGACAGTCCGCACCAGAGCGAGGACGCGGTGAACAGCGTGAGCCCGATCAGGTAGAGGTTCTTGGGACCGAACCGGTCACCGAGTCTGCCCGTGACGAGCAGGGGGACCGCATAGGCCAACAGATAGGCGCTGGTCACCCACACGACGCTGTTGATGTCGGTCTGCAGATCCTCCATGATCGCCGGGTTCGCGACCGCGACGATGGTGGAGTCCACCAGGATCATGAAGAACCCGAGGCACAGCGCCCAGAGCGCCGGCCATTGCTTGATCTCGGTTTGCATGTCAATCCTTCGCAAGTTGGGGATTGCGCTTACTGATGAGTTCCTCTGTGAGCCAAGGTAGTTCGCCGCTCTCGATCTCCACGATCAGGCCCCGCAGCCAGTCGGCCTCGGCCTTGGCAACTGCCCGCAGGTAGTCCATCCCGAACCAGAAGACCCGCGGGATGTCCTCGGCCACCACCGCCTGCCGCATCCCTTCGAGTTCCCGGATGTCCTCGTCGATCCGGGACACCCGTTCGCCGAGCAGCTCGCAGACGGTGTCCGCGTCGAGATTGTGCGCCTCCGCGAGGGCCACCGGGAACTGCGGGTACTCACTGACCGGGGTGGCCAGGATCTCGCGGATCCGCACGGTCAGCGCCGCCCGTCCCGCCTCGGTGATGGCGTAGGTGGTGCGCTCGGGACGGTTGCCCTCACGCTCCGTGCCGAGCACTGCGACGAGTTCCTGCCGCTCCAACCGGTCGACGGTGTGATAGAGCGAGCCCGGCCGGATCTTCACCAGCCGATCATCGCGCCGCTGGATGAGCAGTTGGAACATCTCGTACGGATGCATGGGCCGCTCGAACAGCAGCGCCAGCACCGTGATCCCGAGGGGAGTCAACGCCGTTGCCGCCACGTCCACGCCTTCCTATTCCGCGCCAATTAATCCAGATGGAATATACGGCGCGGAGGGATGGTTCGGCAACAGCTTTCTCATGAAGCTCTCATCTGGGCGCGGCATCCTGATCCGAATGGGGATCCAGAAGGCGAAGGCCCGTGGCCGCGTATCGCGGTTCATGCCGGGCGCGACGATCGCGGCGACGTGCGCGATCGCGTTGATGCTCGTGCACTCGGTGTTCGTCACCACCGAAGGCGGCCAGCTCCTCGACCAGCAGATCATGCGCACCGCGAACGCCGCACCCGACTCCTGGCACGAGGCGGGCTTCACCCTGCTCGGAGCGGTGAACGCGACGGTCATCGCCGCGGCGATCGGCGCGATCGTCCTCATCGGGCTGATCCGTCGTCGACCTCGCTCGATCGTGGTCGCGCTGGCGGTGATCGCCGGCGCGAACCTCACCACGCAGGCGGTCAAGGTGCTGCTCGACCGGCCGTATCTCGGCTGGGGCGCGCAGAACACGCTCCCCAGTGGGCACGTCACCGTGATCACCTCGCTGGCGGTCGGGCTGGCGATGGTCCTGACCCCGGGCTCGCGGTCGGCGGCCGCCGCGCTGATGTGTGGGGCCGCCGCCGCGGCCGGGTCCGCTGTGATGATCTGCCAGTGGCACCGGCCGAGCGACGTGATCGCCGCGGTGCTCGTCGTCGTCGGCTGGGCGGCGATGCTGTGGCCGGCGTGCGCCGCGCGCCGGGACCGATACCGTGACGAGGGTGGACGCCCATCAGATCGACATCATCGCCCTGGCCTGGGCCAGGGAACTGGGACTGCCGGACCTCGGCCTGGTGCGGCCGGGTACCCGTCACATCCGGGTGGACCAGAGCTCCGACCGGGTCCGGTTCCTCCGGCTGGCTGGAGCGAGCGCGCTGGTGGGCCCGGACTGGGCGATCGAGCGGGCGGAGCGCTACAGCGACGATGAGCTGACCGACGGCGCGACGATGCTCACGATCACCAAGGACCACGGCGGCAGTTGTTCGGGCCCGCGGCTGCTGTCCTTCGCCGCCGACGTGGGCACCGAGATCGGCCGCGAGGACCCACTGATCTCGCACGACCTCGAACACGTGCTTGCCCTGCAGTCGGCCTGCCCGCCCGACGACACGGCGGAGGCCGATCTCACCGGCAAGCGGAACTGGTTCACGCTCGTCGATGCCGCCGGGACGCCGCTGTCCTCGTCCGGGTACGCGGAGTGGCAGGGCATCCTGGCCCACATGGGCACACTCACGTCGCCGGACCATCGCAGGCGCGGACACGGAGCCGTGGTGGCCCGGCTGACGACGAACGACGCGATCGACGTGGGCCTGATCCCGCAGTGGCGCAGCCACCCCGGCAACACGGCCTCACGCCGACTGGCCGCGTCGCTTGGCTACGAAGAACTGGGCGTCCATACCGTGGCCACGCTCCCCCGAAGTACCGTGTGATTGTTGCCCACTATCGACGGAGTTGATGAACAGTGACCGACGAGAACAGCACCGCGGGGTCGTATGTCGAAGCGGGCCAGGAGTTCACCCGCGACACCCGCTACATCACCACCCGGATCACCGCGGACGGCCGTGACGGCTACCCGGTCGAGCCCGGTCGCTACCGACTCGTCGTCGCGCGGGCCTGCCCCTGGGCGAATCGCGCCATCATCGTGCGGCGACTGCTCGGCCTCGAGGACGTCCTGTCGATGGGCATCTGCGGGCCGACCCACGACCAGCGGAGCTGGACCTTCGACCTCGATCCGGGCGGGCTGGACCCGGTGCTGAAGATCCCGCGCCTGCAGGACGCGTACTTCGCCCGCTTCCCCGACTATCCGCGCGGGATCACGGTGCCCGCGATCGTCGACATCCCGACCGGTCAGGTGGTGACCAACAACTACCCGCAGCTCACCCTCGATCTCTCGACCGAGTGGAAGCAGTTCCACCGCGAGGGCGCACCCGACCTGTACCCGGAGGCGCTGCGACCGGAGATCGACGAGGTCGCCGAGCTGGTGTTCAAGGACGTCAACAACGGCGTGTACCGCTGCGGATTCGCCGGCACCCAGGAGTCGTACGAAGAGGCCTACGACCGTCTCTTCGCGAGGCTGGACTGGCTGACCCACCGGCTCGCGACGCAGCGATTCCTGGTGGGCGACACCATCACCGAGGCGGACGTCCGGCTGTTCACCACCCTGGTCCGGTTCGATCCGGTCTACCACGGGCACTTCAAGTGCAACCGCAGCAAGCTCACCGAGATGCACGTGCTGTGGGACTACGCGCGGGACCTGTTCCAGACGCCGGGCTTCGGCGACACCATCGACTTCGCGCAGATCAAGAAGCACTACTACGTGGTGCACTCCGACGTGAACCCGACCCAGATCATCCCCAAGGGGCCGGATCTCGCCAACTGGCTCGAGCCGCACGGGAGGGAAGCGTTGGGCGGCAGACCGTTCGGCGACGGCACGCCGCCGCATCCGCCGAAGCCCGACGAGGTGGTCCCCGCCGATCACTGGGTCCTGGGCGGCTCGCCTGCGTAGGTGCCGAAACTCCAGTACACGCCTTCGGGATCGCGGCAGGTGAACCCGCGGGAGCCGTAGTCCTCGTCGGTGAGCCCCTTCACGATGGTGGCCCCGCCATCGACGGCACGCAGGTACAGCGCGTCGGGGTCCGGGACGACGATGTACACCGAACCGACCCCCGTCGGCAGGTCCCCCACCGCGGAGTCGGGGCGTTGCGAGCCGAGCATGACGCCGCCGCCGCCCGGCCAGTCGAGCTGGGCATGGTCGACCCGCTCCCCCTCGCCGTAGACGGCGGTCTCGATGAATCCGAAGGCGTCCACGAGGAACGCGATGGCCCCTCGCGCGTTCGCGTAGCTGAGCGTGGGCCAGATCGTGGTGGTGTTGATCGTTTGTGTGCTCATGCCCTCGACACTGCTCCTTCCGATGTCTGGTCCGCTTGGATGAATGAGAACAGCTCCTCGGCCCGCCACCTCGACGGCGGGATCCCGACGATGTCCCGCCAATCGCGCGCCAGGTGGGCCTGGTCGTAGAAGCCGGACCGGGCGGCGACGTCGGCGAGGGAGATGGACGGCCGGCTCCGCAGGAGTTGATGCGAGCGGTGGAAGCGAGCAAGCTTGGCCGCCTCCTTGGGGCTGACTCCGAACTCCGCGGCGAACCGGCCGACCAGGTGCCTTCTGCTCCAACCGATCTCGCGGGCCACCTGGCCGACCCGGACCACACCGTCGGCGGCCGTCAGGAGCTGCCACGCGTGCTCGAGGTGCGGATCGATCTCGGCGTCGGCGAGGCGGCGGGACAGCACCTCGTCTAGCACCGCGAAGCGGGCCTCCCAGGAGTGCTGCGCCGCGATCCGGTCGCTCAGCTCGGCGGCGTCGGTGCCGAGCAGGTCCTCGAGCTCGACGACCCAGGCACCGAGCTCGGCGGCGGGCACACCGAGGAGCGCCCTTGAACCGGCCGGGGTGAGGGCGAGCTGGACACCGTGCTGGTTGCCGTCGTGCCGGATCGTGACCGGCGCGGTGGACAGGCCGCTGGCGAGGGTGCCCCAGGCGCCGGGCTGCTGCCGCGGATCGGACATCCGTGCGAGTTCGAGCGGGGCGTCGAGCGCGATGATCACCGTCAGGTACGGCGAGGGCAGGCCCAGGTGCGAGCCGGGCTCGAACCCGGTCAGTCGATAGCCCTCGTAGGGACCGACGAACGGGCGCAGGGCCTGCGCGGGCGATGCCCGTCTACCCTCCGAGTGCCCGGTCATGATCTCAGCGTAGGCAGTGATCTGCGTCGCATCCAGGGACGACGTGCCCGGGCCAGGAACAAACACGACGAGGCCGACCGTTGGACAGGAGTTCGGCCGCGGACGGTGCTGGCCGTGACGGAGGGGAAGACCATGGCGGACAAGCTGGGACGCATCGAGCAGGTCATCGTGTCGCTGCTCGACAACGGCGCCAAGCTGCAGGGACCCGCGATCCAGAAGTACGTGGACCGGGTTCGCCGGGCCCATCCCGACGAGAATCCCCAGCAGATCGTCGAGCGGATGGAGAAGATCTTCCTCACCGCGGTGACCGGTAGCGGCGGCGCGGTGGGCGCCGCCGCGGCGGTGCCCGGCATCGGCACGGTCGGCTCCATCGCGGCGGTCGGCGCGGAGTCGGTGTTCTTCCTGGAGGCCTCGGCCCTGTTGACGCTGGCGATCGCCTCGGTGCACGGCATCTCGGTGCAGCAGCACGAGCAGCGCCGGGCGCTGGTACTCGCGGTGGCGCTGGGCGCCTCGGGCATGGAGATCGTGGAGAAGGCCGTCGGCGCGACCACGAAGAACTGGGGCTCACTCATCACCAATCGGCTCCCGGCGCAGACGATGACCGGGATGAACCGGACGCTGATCCACAAGTTCGTCACCAAGTACGCGGCCCGCCGGAGTGCGCTGATCCTGGGCAAGCTGGTACCCGCGGGCATCGGAGCGGCGATCGGCGGCACCGGCAACCGAGTGATCGGCAAGGGCGTGATCAACAACGCGCGCGACGCCTTCGGGCCCGCACCCGCGCGGTGGCCGCTGGAGCTCACTACCTGACCCCCGCAGGGTATGGTCTAGGCATGGACCGGGTCCGCCTCGCCCCGCAGCGCGCCGCACTGTCGTGCGCGCTGCTGCTCGGCGCGCTGGTCTGCGGCCTGCTGGCGATGCATCACGTGGCGGCGGCAGTGAAGGACGCCGGGCAGGCGCACGGTTCGCGGGCCGCGGTCAGCGCGGCTGCGGTGGATACGCGCGACGCGGGCACCCCGGGCGCAGCTCACGGGGCGATGACCGGATACGAGTCACCCGTCATGGCACCGGACCTGCCGACGCCCGATACCGAGATGTCGGCCCATGTGGCCGCGCCCGCGGACCAGCGGCCGGCCGACCACACCGGCGGCCACCACATGCTCAACGCGTGCGTCGCAGTCCTGCTCTCGGCGGTGCTGCTGGCGATGTCCCTGATCGCGTTCGGCCTCCCGTCGGGCGCGGGCACCCGGATTCGCCGCGGCCGGTCCGCGGTCACCTACACCGGTCGCGGGCCACCGTTTGCCGTGCCCACCTCGAATCGCCTTGCCACCTTGTGCCTTCTGCGGGTCTGACAGGGCCACTGCGTCGCGCTCGACGCAGTTCGGCCACTGTCCCACTCGAAAGACCAAGGAAGAACGATGAACACACGTACCAAGACCACCGGCATGATCGCAGCGGCCGCTGCCGCCGTCGCACTGATCGCGGGCTGCTCCAACGACGACTCCGGATCCGGCCACTCGATGGATTCGATGGGCTCGATGTCGATGACCTCGAGTGCGGCGCCGTCCGCATCGGCGGGCACCCACAACAACGCCGATGTCATGTGGGTGCAGATGATGATTCCGCACCACCAGCAGGCCGTGGAGATGGCGGCGCTGACCGAGGGCCGCACCGAGAATGCGGAACTGCTGGCGCTGGCCGGCCAGATCAAGGCCGCCCAGGACCCCGAGATCGTGCAGATGACGGGGTGGCTCGCCGAGTGGGGGGTGCCGACGATGACAGCAGACATGAGCCACGCCGATATGGGCCACGGCGACGGCGGCGACGGGATGATGACTGCGGAGCAGATGACGCAGCTCGAGCAGTCGTCGGGAGCCGATTTCGACCGGGCGTGGCTGGAGATGATGATCGCCCACCATCAGGGCGCGGTGGAGTCCTCGTCCGCGATCCTGACTGACGGACAGAGCGAGCAGGTGCAGGAGCTCGCGAAGAAGATCATCGCAGGCCAGCAGACCGAGATCACCCAGATGAAGGCGATGCTCGGGCAGTAGTCGCGCGCGAGCCTCACCCGCTGAACGTCCCCGTGGTCACCCTGGTGGCCGCGGGGACATTCGCGTTCAGAACGGTGGCGGCACTGGTGGTGTTTCCGGTTTCGGCAATGGGGTCCGGCCGCGGCGGCCCGTGATGCGCGGGGTTGGGGTTGCGAGGGTGTGGCTGCCGTGGGCGCCGGTGGGGAGGGTGAGGGCGGTGGTGCCGGTCCTTGAGGTCCAGAGCATTGTGTGGCCGGGTAATGCGGTCACCGTCCAGAGGCCGAGGGTCTTGAGTTGATGATGGAACTGGCAGAGGCAGTGCAGGTTGGCGACGATGGTCCAGCCGCCGCCGAGGGGATCGTGGGCCCGGTACTCGATGATGTGGTCGAGTTGGCATCCGGCCGCGGGGCGGGTGCAGCCAGGGAATCGGCAGTGCCCGTCGCGTGCGTGGACGAGCGCTGTGGTGGCGGCGTCGGGGCGGTAGGTGAGGGCGCCGGCAGGTGGGGCGGTCAGGCCGCCGTGTCCGTCGGGGTGTTCCGGTCGGGCCAGGGTCGGATCGGCATCGATGGCAGCGAGGACCGCGTCGGTGATGGTGCCGATGCTCGTCGGTGGTGGTGGTGAAGTGCACGATCGCGGTGGAGCAAGCGTTCCGAAATCGGGGATGTAGCCGGCTTTCCGGCGACTGCCGCGGGCGAGGTACGAGCGCACGCAGAACCGCGGCGGCAGTGACGGGGGCAATGCCTCGGGGCCGGGCGGGTCGGCCTTGATATGGGCAGACCTCTCCCCATCGGTTTGGTCTATTGCTTCTTCGCCGACCCCCGCGGCTGGCACTGACTCGGACTCTGGCTGCGGGGCAATGTCATTGACAGTTCCTAGAGCCGCGCGGTCGCCGTTGCCATCGCCGGCGGCGGCGTCCTCGCCATGGGCGATCAGCCCTAGTTCCTCGGCCAGGTTGAGTGCCTCGGTGAGCAGTGCCTGCCAGGTTCCGTCCGCGGCCAGTTTGCGCGCCAGCTCGGGGTCGATCAGCCCGTGGCCGTGCAGGTAGGCGGGTTCGGACAGTAGCCCCACCAGCGTCGGGACATCGATGGTGATCTGCGTCAGCGGCGCCCGCCGACCCGGCAACGCGGCCCGACCCGCCTGCGCGCAGTCGGCGCGGTCGCAGCTGCACCGCAGGTACGACTCGCCGTGCATCATCGCCAACACCGCATCCACCAACCGGCACTGCTTGCCGCGCTTGTCATGAGGGCAGACCGTGGCCGCGAACTCCGCGACCAGCTGCATCACCTGCTCGGCCTCCTCCGGCGACACATTCACCTCGATGGTCGAAGTGTTGCCGCGGGAACGCTTGACGACCCGGCGCCCCACCTCCTGCGCGGTCTCCCGCTGCGCGGCCGCCTCCTCCGCCGAATATTCGGCTACGAGCCGGCCGATCTCGCCGGCGAGCGGGCCCGGCGTCAGCCGCCGCGCGGCCGCCACAATCCCCGGCTCCAACGCCGCCACCGTCTCCGGCTTCAGCCCCGTCGTCTCGCGGCCGATGGCCCGCACCCGCGGCAGGTCCAGCTCACCGGCCTCGAACGCCGCACGCGCCAGCGGCAGCCGCAACCGCAAGTCCATGCCCAGCGAGGCAAGGGACTCCGCGACGGTCTTCGAACAGCCCATCCGCACCGCCAACTCCGCGACCGCACCATTGCCGCAATCGACGATGTCACCCGACCCCAACCGGATATCGCGCTCGATCCACGACTCCCAGAACCGGCCCGCCGCCAACACCTTCCGCGCCGCGAACCGATTCTCCGCCCGGCAGGACCCGACCACCTCGTCGAGGGCAGCGGCGTCGGCCAGCAGCGAGGCGGCCTCCGCCTCGACACCGGACCTCACCCCGCCACCGATCTCGAACATACATTCGATTCTACGCCGGGAGCCTGACATAAATCAGGGCTTGCACGAAGTCCAGCCCTGCGCCGAGTCGTCTACTATCCACCGTAGTAGCCGATGAGTTGCGAGGGGGCCTCATGCCGGTTGACACCACACTGGCGCAGTACAGCGATTTCGCGTTCGCGTCCGCGTTCGCGATCTACGTTCTTGCTCTGGGTCTTTCGGCATTCGATTTTGCGGGCACTTCCGTTCGCCGCCGCACCGCAGCGGACGCCCAGGTGCGGGCCGTGGCCGCTGTCGGCGCATCAGCCTCGAACATGCCGGGGCGAATCTCGGCCGCGGACAGCTACCGCCCGCCAAGCGAGCGAGCTGGACGTGCCGCCATCGCCCTCACACTCGTTGCCCTGACACTGAACGTGGCCGCGATCGTTCTGCGTGGCCTGGCGACCGACCGCTGGCCGCTGGGCAACCTCTACGAGTACGCACTCTTCCTGAGCGCAGCGACTGTCGTGTGTTGGCTGGTCGCCGTGAGGCAGTACCCGATCCGCAACCTGACGGTCTTCGTACTCGCACCGGTGGTCGTACTCCTGTTCATCGCCGCATCGGCGATGTACAACGACGCCGCCCCCCTCGTGCCGGCGTTGCGCTCCTACTGGATCGCCATCCACGTCACCATCATCGTGTCCGCCTGCGGGATCCTCACCTTCGCCAGCACAGCCAGCCTGCTCCACATCGTCGCCGTCCATGGACACGCCAACGACCGCGGCCCGAAAGCCTGGATCGCCAACCGGCTTCCATCCGCAGACCTGCTCGACCGAGTCGCCTACCGCACGACCATCGTCGGCTTCCCGCTCTACACCATCGGTGTCATCTGCGGCGCGATCTGGGCCGAGGCCGCATGGGGACGCTTCTGGGGCTGGGATCCGAAGGAGACCGTTTCCTTCATCGCGTGGGTGCTCTACGCCGCCTACCTACACGCGCGAGCTACGAGCGGGTGGGGGACCCTTCGCGCGTCGTGGATCAACGTCGCAGCCCTCGCCACCACACTGTTCAACATGTTCGCCATCAACTTCGTCGTCTCGGGCCTGCACTCCTACGCAGGAATCAACTAGCGCACGACCACGCGCTCCGACTCCGGTACCTCCGCCCGAGCAGAACGGAGCAGCGGCACAAGGAACGCCAACCCGAGCACCAGGATTCCGGCCGCAAGGGCGAGCGACCGCGAGTAACCGGTGTCGAGCAACGGGGCCACCATCAGGGGGCCGAGCACCTGGCCGAGCCCGTACAGCGCCGTTCCGATCGCGGGGGCGCGCGGGCCCACCAGCTCGGTACCCTCCGCGAGCGTCAGCATCACGATTCCCATGAACGTGCCGCCGAAGGCCAGCGCAGCCAACAATTGCACGGCCGTCGCGTCGAACAGGGCCGAGGCCCCCACCCCGATGATCTGGACGGCGAACGCCACCGCCAGCATCGCCACCCGGGAGTGCCTGCGTGACAGCCTGATCCACAGCACGCAGGACGGGAGCCCGGCCAGCCCGACCGCGATCCACACCGCGCCGCCCAACCAGGTCGCCGTTCCGATGGAGGCCACCGCGGCGACGATGAAGGTGGCCGACACGATGTAGCCGATGCCCTCACAGAAGTAGGCCGCCATCAGCCAGGCGAATCGCGTCCGGTCCCGGCGCGACACCGGCGACTGCTCACCCGCCGAGGTCGCGGTCGCCGGGTCACCGCCGGGCAGCGACCACGCGAACAGCGCCAGGACCGCCGCCAACGCGGCCACCACCAGCCAACTCACCCGCCACGATCCGCCGGACCCCAACGCGAGAAGCGCGCAGCCGGACAACGCGATTCCGGCCCCGATGCCACCGAACACCCAACCGACACCGTCCCCGCCGCTCCTGACCTGCTGGTGCGCCACCCGCGCAGTGAACACGAACAGCACCGCGCTGGCGATACCGGCCAGGAACCGCAACGTCAGCCACAACGACATCGACTCTGCCGCCGGCATCAGCGCCAGCGTCGCGATCAGCAGGACAAGCGAGACCCGCAGCGCCGCCCTGCTCCTGGGAATCCAGTGCGCGAAGATCGCCGCCACCGCACCCACCAGGTAGCCGAGGTAGTTCGCCGTCGCCAGCGTGGCCGCGGACTCAGCGGTCAGCCCCGTCTGACCCACCATCAACGGCAGAATCGGCGTGAACGCGAACCGGCCCAGCCCCATGGCGACGGCCAGCGTGAGGCTCGCGCGCAGCACGAGCAGCCGATCCTTGCCCCCGGTAACCACCATGATCAGCAGGCTACGACCCTCCGAAGATCGCCGAATCAGGTGCCGGAATGAACTCCGGCATCGCGGGGTTGCGCAAAGCATCCCTATGGCAAGCCAATCGGACGGAGAGCCCATGAGCGTCATCGAAGAAACCCCCGACCTCGGCCGAATCGGTGTGTGGCAGCCCGCATACTTCGCGACTCCCGAGTTCGGTCAGGCGCTGGAACGGCTGGGTTACGGCACCGTCTGGCTCGGCGGCTCCCCGCCCGCGGACCTGAAGACCGCCGAGGCCCTGCTCGACGCGACCACCGGTCTCACCGTCGCCACCGGGATCACCAACATCTGGGTCTCCCCCGCCGCCGAGGTCGCCGCGTCGTTCCACCGACTGGAGGCGCGCCACCCGGGCAGGTTCCTGCTCGGCATCGGCGCCGGTCATCCCGAGCACTCCGCACAGGTCTACGCGAAGCCCTATCAGGCACTCGTCGCCTACCTCGACGAGCTCGACGCGGCCGGAGTCCCCGCCGGGCGCCGCGTCCTCGCGGCCCTCGGGCCGCGCGTGCTCAGGCTCGCGGCGGACCGCACCGCAGGCGCGCACCCCTACCTGACCACCCCGGAGCACACCCGCGAGGCGCGCGAGTTGCTCGGCCCCGAACCACTTCTCGCACCCGAGCACAAGATCGTGCTCGACACCGACGCCGCGGCCGCAAGGGCGATCGGCCGCCCCGTCGTGGAGAACCCGTACCTGCACCTACAGAACTACATCGCGAACCTCACCCGGCTCGGATTCACCGAGGCCGAACTCGCCGACGGCGGCAGCGACCGGGTGATCGACGCCCTCGTCGCGCACGGCGATGCCGCCGCGATCGCCGCCCGCCTCACCGAACACCTCGACGCGGGCGCGAACCATGTCGCCATCCAGGCGCTCCCCGTCGACGGCGACCAGCTGCCCGCCCTCACCGCGCTCGCCGTCGCGCTCGGCCTGCAGAACTGAAACCACGCGGGAGATCCGCCCACCCCTCCCTCCGCGGATAGGCTGGCGCCCATCACGGAGGGAGGGCACGGCATGAGCGCAGGGGGACACCCGGCGGCACTCGAGGCGATCGGACTGTCCAAGCAGTTCAAAACCGTTGACGCCGTATCGGATCTGAGCTTCACCGTGCCGCAGGGATCGATCACCGGGTTCCTCGGCCCGAACGGCGCAGGCAAGACCACCACGCTGCGCATGTTGCTAGGCCTGGTGCGGCCGACCGCGGGCACCGCCACCATCGCCGGCGTGCCGTTCGCGGCGCTCACACAACCCGCGCGCGTGGTCGGCGCTGTTCTCGATTCGCTTAGCCTGCACCCGAACCGCACCGCGCTCGGCCATCTCCTCGTCTACACCGCCGCGACCGGGCTCCCCGATTCGCGCGCCCGACAGGTCCTGGCGCTGGTCGGGCTCGAACAGGCCGCACACCAGAAGGCAGGCACCTTCTCGCTCGGCATGCGGCAGCGGCTCGCGCTGGCCACCGCCCTGCTCGGCGACCCCCAGATGCTGGTCCTCGACGAACCCGCGAACGGCCTCGACCCCGAGGGCATCGCCTGGCTGCGCGAGTTCCTCAAGGCATTCGCCCGGTCCGGCCGCACGGTCCTGGTCTCCAGCCACATCCTGCGCGAGGTGGAGCAGACCGTCGACCGCCTGGTCATCGTGAGCGAGGGCCGCCTTGTCTACCAGGGCGGCATCGATGACCTTCGGCGTTCTCGCCAGGGCCGCATCCTGATCGCGGGATCCGATCCCGCCACCCTTGCGATCGCCCTGGCCGCCAACGGGATCACCGACGCGCAGGTGCTGCCCGACGGCCGCCTGGCCGTCACCGGCGCCGAACTCGACACGATCGCCGCCATCGCACAGCCCGCAGGCGTGCGCATCTTCGGCGCCACCGCCGAGCCGGTCGACCTCGAGCAGGTGTTCCTGTCGATGACATCCGGCCGGTACGCGGCCGACTACCAGCCGGGCCAGCACTACGGAGGTCCCCGATGACCGCGCTGCTCACCGCGGAACTCCGCAAGGTCACCACCCTGCGCTTCTGGTGGGCCCTGGCGATCGCACCGCTGGCGGTCGCCCTGTTCGCCGGAGCGATCTTCGCGGCGGTCGACGACACCCTCACCACCATGGACGCCGAACTCACCACCAGCGCGGCGAACGTCGGGCTCTTCATCACCATCGGCTGGGTGGCCCTGTTCGCCGGCCTCTTCGGCGCGGTGAACGCGGGTACCGAATTCCGGTACAGCACACTGACTCCCACCTTCCTCATGGCCTCGGACCGGGACCGGGTGCTCGCCGCGAAACTGATCGTGACGGCGGCCTTCGGCGCGCTGTACGCGATCGCGGCCATGGCGCTCGCGGCGATCTGCCTGACGGCGTTCGGCGGCGCACTGGAATTCGACGGCTCGTTGGCGGAACTGTTCGCCGCCGGGGTGCTGACGTCCATCGCCTGGTCGCTGATCGGGGCCGGGCTGGGACTGGCGTTCGCCTCCTCGATCGGCGCGGCGATCGCGCTGCTGGCCTGGTACCCGGTCGGCGAGATGATCGTCGGCGCGATACTCGCCGGGTTCGGTGCGGGATCGGTCGCGGCGTGGTTGCCGGGCGCGCTCACCCTGTCCACCGTGCTGGGCGCGGCCACCGACGGGCTCTCGGACACCGCGCCGTGGCCGCTCGCGCCGATCGTGCTGCTGGCCTGGGCCGCACTGTCGGCCGGCCTCGGCTGGTGGCTGACGCGAGCCCGCGACATCACCTAGCCCTGAGGCGTCCGCGTCGGACCCCGGGGCTACCGTGGATTTCGATGGTGACCTCGGAGAGCAAACGCGGCTGGATACGTCGGCTGACGGCCGAATGCTGGGCCCACCGGACCGTCGTGCTCGGCGCACTCGCGGTCACGGTGATCGCCGCGATCATCGACATCTCGTTCCCGCTCCTGACCCGGATCGCGATCGACGACGCCACCAGCGGCGCCACCGAGATGATCGCGACCGTGGCCGCGAGCATCGCGGCGCTGGCCGTGGTCCGGTTCGGATGCCAGTTCGGCCGCCGGATGCTCGCCGGCCGGCTCTCCATCGATGTGCAGCACGACCTCCGCCTCGGTCTGCTCAGCTCGCTGCAACGCCTCGACGGCGCGGGCCAGGACCAGATCCGCACCGGACAGGTGGTGTCCCGCTCGATCACCGATCTACAGCTGGTGCAGGGCCTGCTCGCCATGGTCCCGCTGTCCGCGGGCGCGCTGATCCAGTTCCTGCTCGCGGTCGTGGTGATGGCCTACCTCTCCCCCCTACTCACCGTCGTCGCGCTGCTCGTGGTGCCTGCGGTCTCGCTCGTGGTCTGGCTGATCCGACCCAAGCTGTACGCGGCCACCTGGTCCGCCCAGCAACGCGCAGCCGACCTCGCGCAGCACGTCGAGGAGACCGTCACCGGCGTCCGGGTGGTCAAGGGGTTCGGCCAGGAGGCCAGGGCGGTGCAGCGCCTCGAGGGCCTCGGCCGCGACCTCTACGCCGAACGGATGCGGGCCGCCCGGATCAACTCTCGCTTCGCTCCGACCATGGCCGCGCTGCCGCAGCTCGGGCTGGTCGGGGTGATCGCCCTCGGCGGCGCGTTGGCGCTGCAGGGCTCGATCTCGGTGGGCACCTTCCTGGCGTTCGCGACCTACGTGGCGACGATGTCGAACATCAGCCGCCTGCTGTCGTCGGTGGTGATCATGGCCCAGCTGTCGCGGGCGGCGGTCGAACGCGTCTACGAGGTGATCGACACCGAGCCCTCGGTCGCGGACCCGGCGCACCCGATCCCGTTGCCCGCCGGGCCGATCGGGGTCCGGCTGCGCGGGGTCACCTTCGGCTTCGAGTCCGGCCGCGAGGTGCTTCGGGACCTGGATCTCGACATCGCTCCCGGCGAGACGGTGGCCGTCGTTGGCCGGGCCGGATCCGGCAAGACCGCGCTGTCGCTGCTGCTCCCCCGCTTCTATGCGCCCACCGAGGGCAGCGTGGGACTCACCTCGGACGGACAGGCCATCAACGTGGCGGACCTGCGGGCCGATCAGCTGCGCGAGGCCGTCGGGTTGGTCTTCGACGAGCCGTTCCTGTTCTCCGACACCATCTCCGCGAACATCGCGCTCGGCCGCTCCGACGCCAGCGCCGAGGAGATCGCGATCGCCGCGAAGATGGCGCAGGCCGACGAGTTCATCGAGGCGCTGCCCGACGGCTACGACACCGTCGTCGGCGAGCGTGGTCTCACCCTCTCAGGCGGCCAGCGCCAGCGGGTCGCACTGGCGCGCGCGCTGCTGGTCGATCCGCGGCTGCTCATCCTCGACGACGCCACCTCCGCCGTCGACGCAGCCACCGAGGCCGCGATCTTCGACACCCTGCGCTCCCAACGCGACCGGACCACGCTGATCCTGGCGCACCGGCGCTCGACGCTGACCCTGGCGGACCGGGTCGCCGTCCTCGACGAGGGCCGGATCATCGACAGCGGGACGATCGCCGAGCTCGACGAGCGCTGTCCGTTGTTCCGGGCGCTGCTCGCCGACCCGGACCCGGAAGGCGCGCACTCGGACCCGACGCCGGTGCCGACGGGGCCCGAACCCACCGACACCCAACTGTGGCCCGAGACCGTGCCGTCCACCGAGTTCGACGCGATCGTCTCCGACAACCCGGCCGCGTCCGCGGGGCACGGCGGCGCCCCCGGCCGCGGCGGAGGGGGTGGCGGAGGCGGAGGGCCGATGGCGGGCGCCCTCGGCGATGTCGCGGCGACCCCCGAGCTGCGGGCCGCGGTCGAGGCGCTGCCGCCAGCGGTCGAGAACCCCCGGATGGACGACGCCGGCCTCCGCAGGCCCGATCCCGACTTCCGGTTGTCCTCGCTGCTGCGGCCGGTCCGCTGGATCCTCGCAGCGGTGGTCGTCTGCCTCGCGCTCGATTCGCTCGCGGGTGTGCTGTTCCCGTCGATCGTGAAGTTCGCCATCGATCACGGCGTGGTCCCCGACCAGCCGTCGGCGCTGTGGTGGGCCACCCTCGCGGGGGTCGCGCTGGTGGCCACCAACTGGGTGGTGGTCGCGGTGATGACGGTGATCACCGCCCGCGCGGGCGAGAAGGTCCTCTACGGCCTGCGCGTGCGCAGCTATGCCCACCTGCAGCGGCTCGGACTCGACTACTACGAGCGCGAGCTGTCCGGCCGGATCATGACGCGGATGACCACCGACGTCGACGCGCTGTCGTCGTTCCTCCAGACCGGCCTGTCCACCGCCGTGGTCAGCGTGCTGACCGTCGTCGGCATCTCGGTGGCGCTGCTGCTCACCGATGTCGTCCTCGCGCTCGTCGCCCTCGCCGTGGTGCCGCCACTGATCGTCGCCACCCTGATCTTCCGGCGGGTGTCCTCCGTCGCGTACTCGGTCTCCCGCGAACGCATCTCCATCGTGAACGCCGACTTCCAGGAGAACATCGCCGGCCTGCGCGCCGCCCAGGCGTATCGCCGTGAGGACTTCGCGGCGGAACGGTTCGCCGCCAGGGCGGACAGCTACCGCCACAGCCGGATGCGCTCGCAGCTCGCGATCTCGATCTTCTTTCCGTTCATCACGCTGCTCTCCGACCTGGCACTCGCCGCCGTGGTCCTTGTCGGTTCGCGCGAGGTCGCGAGCGGCGACGCCACCGCGGGGACGCTCGTCGCGTTCGTCCTCTACCTGGGGCTGCTGTTCGGTCCCATCCAGCAGCTCTCGCAGGTGTTCGACGGCTACCAGCAGGCGAGCGTCGGCCTCACCCGCATCGGCGACCTGCTGCGCACCTCGAGTTCCATCGAGACCGCCAACCAGCCCGACACCGTTCCCATCGAAGGCCACCTGCGCGGCGACGTCTCCTTCGGCGCCGTGAGCTTCCGCTACAGCGGTGCCGAACGGGAGGCGCTGAGCGGGGTGGATCTGCGGATCGAGTCCGGCACCACCGTCGCTCTCGTCGGCAAGACCGGCGCGGGCAAGTCGACGGTGGTCAAGCTGCTCGCCCGGTTCTACGACCCGAGCACCGGTTCCGTTCGCGTCGACGACGTCGACCTGCGCGCCTATCCACTGCACCGATACCGCGGCCGCCTCGGTGTGGTCCCACAGGAGGCGCACCTCTTCTCGGGGGACGTGGCGAGCAACATCGCCTACGGGAAACCCGACGCCACCCGTGACGAGATCGTCGCCGCGGCCCGCGCGGTCGGGGCGCTGCAGACCATCGCCGGATTCCGGGGCGGGATGTTCCAGCCGATCGGGGAACGCGGCCAGGGGCTGTCGGCCGGGCAGCGACAACTGATCGCCTTGGCCCGCGCCGAGCTGGTCGACCCCGACCTCCTGCTGCTCGACGAGGCCACCGCGACGCTCGATCCCGCGACCGAGCGGACCGTGCTGGAGGCGGGCCGACTGCTCACCCGCAGGCGGACCGCGGTCATCGTGGCGCACCGCCTTGCCACTGCCGCCCAAGCCGACCTCGTGGTCGTGATCGACGACGGGCGGATCGTGGAGAAGGGACGGCATCGCGATTTGCGGCGTGCCGGTGGTCACTATGAGCGGCTCTGGGATGCAGCGCAGAGCCAAGAAGGGAATAATTCGCGGGGACTAACCGTCATCGATAGTAGTGAACCCGGCGGCCTGAAGTGATGTACTTCACTCGGCGGGCGCCCGGTGCGCGCTCGTCACAGATGGGGTCTAGCCTCAGGTCTATCCGCGCTGATCTGGGACCAAGAGAGAAACGAGGCGAACACCTGCCGTGAGCAGCAGTTCTACGTCACAATTCGGACAGAACCAGTGGCTGGTCGACGAGATGTACCAGAGGTTCCAAAAGGACCCGGCATCAGTCGACGCGAGTTGGCACGAATTCCTCACCGATTACACGCCAGATGCTTCCGGAGCCGGCAACGGCGTGAGCAGCCCCGCTGTTCCCGCGGCGCCCGCCCCGACGAACGGCACCGCCGCACCCGCAGCGACGAACGGCACGCCGCCCGCCCCGGCCGCCGCCGCACCGCCTGCCGCCGCACCCCCTGCCCCCGCCCCGGCAGCCCCGGCGCCTGCCCCCGCAGCAGCCACACCGGCAGCAGCGCCCGCGCCCGCAGCCCCGGCCCCCGCTGCCAAGCCCGCGGCCGCGGCCCCGGCTCCCGCAGCCAAGCCCGCGCCCGCAGCCCCGGCTGCCAGCACCGACGAGTCCAAGGTCCTGCGTGGCGCCGCGGCCTCGCTCGCGCGCAACATGTCCGCCTCGCTCGCGATCCCGACCGCCACCAGCGTGCGCGCCATCCCGGCGAAGCTGATGTTCGACAACCGCGTCGTCATCAACAATCACCTCGCCCGGACCCGCGGCGGCAAGATCTCGTTCACCCACCTGCTGGGCTACGCCATCGTCCAGGCCGTCAAGGCCTTCCCGAACATGAACCGGCATTTCGCCGAGGTGGACGGCAAGCCGAACGCGATCACCCCCGCGCACACCAACCTCGGTCTGGCCATCGACCTGCCCGGCAAGGACGGCAGCCGCTCGCTGGTCGTCGCCGCCATCAAGGGCACCGAGGCGATGAACTTCGCCCAGTTCCACGGCGCGTACGAGGACATCGTCCGCCGCGCCAGGGACGGCAAGCTCACCGCGGAGGACTTCGCGGGCGTCACCATCTCGCTCACCAACCCCGGCACCATCGGCACCGTGCACTCCGTGCCGCGCCTGATGCAGGGCCAGGGCGCCATCATCGGCGCGGGCGCGATGGAGTACCCGGCCGAGTTCCAGGGCGCCAGCAACGAGAAGATCGCCGAGATGGGCGTCGGCAAGCTCATGACGCTGACCTCGACCTACGATCACCGCATCATTCAGGGCGCGGAGTCCGGGGACTTCCTTCGGACCATCCACAACCTGCTGATCAGCGATGACTTCTACGACGAGCTGTTCCACGCGCTGCACATCCCGTACGAGCCCGTGCGGTGGCGCCAGGACATCTCCGCGACGGACATCGACAAGAGCACCCGTGTTCTCGAGCTGATCGCGGCGTACCGCAACCGCGGACACCTGATGGCGGACACCGATCCGTTGCAGTTCGTGAAGGACAAGTTCCGCAGCCACCCCGACCTCGACGTCACCACCCACGACCTGACGCTGTGGGACCTCGACCGCGAGTTCAACGTCGGCGGCTTCCACGGCAAGCAGCGAATGAAGCTGCGCGACGTGCTGTCGATCCTGCGCGACGCGTACTGCCGGCACATCGGCGTCGAGTACACGCACATCCTCGACCCCAAGCAGCAGCAGTGGCTGCAGGAGCGCGTCGAGGCCAAGCACGTCAAGCCGACCGTCGCTCAGCAGAAGTACATCCTGAGCAAGCTCAACGCCGCCGAGGCCTTCGAGACCTTCCTGCAGACCAAGTACGTCGGCCAGAAGCGGTTCTCGCTCGAGGGCGCCGAGTCGGTCATCCCGATGATGGACGCCGTCATCGACCAGAGCGCCGAGCACGAGCTCGACGAGGTCGTCATCGGCATGCCGCACCGCGGTCGCCTCAACGTGCTCGCCAACATCGTCGGCAAGCCGTACTCGAAGATCTTCACCGAGTTCGAGGGCAACATGAACCCGGCGGCCGCACACGGCTCCGGCGACGTGAAGTACCACCTCGGCGCCGAGGGCACCTACATCCAGATGTTCGGCGACAACGACATCAAGGTCTCGCTCACCGCGAACCCGTCGCACCTCGAGGCCGTCGACCCGGTCCTCGAGGGCCTCGTCCGCGCCAAGCAGGACATCCTCGACAAGGGCGAGGAAGGCTTCACCGTGCTGCCGCTGATGCTGCACGGCGACGCCGCCTTCGCCGGCCAGGGCGTGGTCGCGGAGACGCTGAACCTGTCGCTGCTGCGCGGCTACCGCACCGGTGGCACCGTGCACATCGTCGTCAACAACCAGGTCGGCTTCACCACCGCCCCGGAGCACTCGCGCTCCTCGGAGTACTGCACCGACGTCGCGAAGATGATCGCCGCGCCGGTCTTCCACGTGAACGGCGACGACCCCGAGGCCTGTGTCTGGGTCGCGCAGCTCGCCGTGGACTACCGCGAGGAGTTCGGCAAGGACGTCGTCATCGACATGATCTGCTACCGCCGCCGCGGCCACAACGAGGGCGACGACCCGTCGATGACGCAGCCGGCGATGTACGACCTGATCGACACCAAGCGCAGCGTCCGCAAGAGCTACACCGAGGCCTTGATCGGCCGTGGCGACATCTCGCTCAAGGAAGCGGAAGATGCGCTGCGTGACTACCAGGGTCAGCTGGAGCGGGTGTTCAACGAGGTCCGCGAGCTGGAGAAGTTCAAGCCCGAGCCGTCGGAGTCGGTCGAGCTCGACCAGACCCCGCCCGCCCGCCTGACCACCGCCGTCGAGCCGGCCGTCCTCGAGCGGATCGGCGACGCGTTCGTCAACGTGCCCGAGGGCTTCACGGTGCACCCGCGCGTCAAGCCGGTCATCGAGAAGCGCCAGGAGATGTCGCGCGACGGCAAGATCGACTGGGCGTACGCGGAGCTGCTGGCGTTCGGTTCGCTGGTCGAGCAGGGCGCGCTGGTGCGCCTGACCGGTCAGGACTCGCGCCGCGGCACGTTCACCCAGCGCCATTCGGTGCTGATCGACCGCAAGACCGGCGGCGAGTACAACCCGATCTCCGCGATCGCGGCGAACGCGGGCAACGGCGGCAAGTTCATGGTCTACGACTCGGCACTGACCGAGTACGCGGGTGTGGGCTTCGAGTACGGCTACTCGGTGGGCAACCCCGACGCGCTGGTGCTGTGGGAGGCGCAGTTCGGCGACTTCGTCAACGGCGCCCAGACGATCATCGACGAGTTCATCTCCTCCGGTGAGGCCAAGTGGGGCCAGCTCTCCGACGTCGTGCTGCTGCTGCCGCACGGCCACGAGGGCCAGGGCCCGGACCACACGTCCGGCCGCATCGAGCGCTTCCTCCAGCTGTGCGCGGAGGGCTCGATGACCGTGGCGGTGCCGTCCACCCCGGCGTCGTACTTCCATCTGCTGCGTCGTCACCACCTCGACGGCATCCGGCGTCCGCTGGTGGTCTTCACCCCGAAGTCGATGCTGCGCAACAAGGCCGCGGTCAGCGATCTCGCGGACTTCACCACCGGCAAGTTCCGCTCGGTGTTCGAGGAGCCGGAGTACGAGACCGGCGGCGGCGAGCGCGACAAGGTCAAGCGCGTGCTGCTGGTCAGCGGAAAGCTGTACTGGGAGCTGCTGGCCCGCAAGCAGAAGGACAACCGCGAGGACATCGCGATCGTGCGGATCGAGCAGCTGTACCCGCTGCCGAGCCGGCGCCTGCGCGAGACCCTCGACCGGTACCCGAACGCGACCGAGTTCCGTTGGGTCCAGGAGGAACCGGCGAACCAGGGTGCCTGGCCGCTGTTCGGTCTGGCGCTGCCGGAGCTGATCCCCGACAAGCTGACCGGCATCAAGCGGATCTCTCGCCGCGCCATGTCGGCCCCGTCCTCGGGCTCGAGCAAGGTGCACGCCGTCGAGCAGCAGGAGATCATCGACGAGGCGTTCAAGCCGATCGCGTAGTTTGACCGCACCAGACCTGCCACTGAGCCGGGTCGAATTCACTCGAAGGAGTGGATTCGACCCGGCTTCGTGGTATCTCGACCTGCCCTCGATCGGCGAACTGTGCAGGGACGGAATCGATTTCACCAGCCCGGTGACGGTCGTCGTGGGCGAGAACGGCGTGGGCAAGTCGACCCTGGTCGAGGCCATCGCCGGCGCCTGGCAGAACGGATTCCGCGGCGCCCAGGACCGGCTGTGGTCGGCGGGCGGCAGCGCCGAGGACACGGACCTGCCCCGTCACCTCACCTGCATCGGCGCGCAGCCCAGGCCGTACGGCGGCTGTTTCCTGCGGGCCGAGTCCATGCACTCGCTCTTCGACCGGGCCGACACCGATCGCGTCCGGGACACCGACCAGGGGCTCAACGAGCTCTCCCACGGCCAGTCGTTCCTGCGCTATGTGGCGGACCGGCCGATCGGTGTCGGCCTGTGGATCCTGGACGAGCCGGAGGCCGCGCTCTCGTTCCAGTCCTGCCTGGCGCTGCTCGGGGTGATCAAGGACCTGGCGGCCGAGGGCTCCCAGGTGATCATGGCGACCCACTCCCCCGTGCTGGCCGCCTGTCCCGGCGCCGAGATCTGGGAGCTGACCGAGGACGGCATCGAGTACCCGCGGTGGGACGAGCTCGACCTGGTCCGGAACTGGCGCTCATTCCTGGACGGCCCCGACCGGTTCCTGCGGCACCTGTAGCGGCTGCGCCACCCGTGCGCGAGTCGTACCGCTACCGGGGTGAAACGCACGCACGGCAGCGACCCCGAGCACCGTGGCCGCGATCAGGGCGCCGCCCGCCGCGAGGGTGAGCGCGTCGGGGTCCGTGAGCGGCTGCCCCCGCAGCGCCTGCCACGACAGCAGCGCCAGCAGGCCCGTGTAGCCACCGGCGAGCACCCCCATCACCGCGGCCCGCGAGCCCTCCTCCCGGAGCCACGCGACGCGCGGGGCGAGCGCAGCCAGAACGACCGCGGCCAGCAGCAGGACCTGCAGCGCGTGCAGCCCGACGAAGTGCGGGATACGCAGGTCCCCACCGGTGGTGCTCCAGTTGGTGATCGGCATGCCGGGTCGGTCGTCGGTCGCTCCGACGGTGTGCCTGGCGCCGAGCTCGACCATGCGACCGTTCGCGTCGCGCGCCGTTTGATCGCCCTGGAAGCCCACCATGTATGCGATCGCCATTCCGGCCAGCGCGAGCCACAGCCCGGCCTTGACGGCCCTGGTGGTCGGGTGGTCGGCCAGCCGCTGCCGCAGCAGGATCACGGCGATCACGAGGTTGGCGGCGAACAGCCCCAACACGCCGAACCCGAAGATCGTCTGCCCCACCGAGTTGACGATGTCGTCGGAATTGTTGAAATGGCTGAAGGTTCCGCGGGCCGCCTGGACCGCGATGAAAGCGACATCGGTGAGGCCGGCCACCGCGAAGACGAGAGCCAGCAGACGCGTCCAGCGACTCCCCCGGTGAGGCAGGTTCAGCAGCCACGCCAGGGTGGCGCCGTAGAGCGCGAAGGCGATCGCGAACTTGAACGGTTTCACCCAGACCGACACCCCCAGCAGCGTGCGGTCGTCGACCACCATGCCGACGGCGCAGGCGAACGCGAGCAACATCATCGCGGTGACCATCACCATGAGGGGCCGCTGCCGGGCGAACAGGGAGCGAACCTGCGATCCGAGGGTGTCCATGCACCGACGGTATGGACGCGGACCCGATCGGCACCTCCCGCTGCGGAGTGAGATCGGATCCCATACCCGGGTATGAGAAGGGCGCGACTAGATCTCGTAGGAGATGTTGCCCATCATGCCCGAATCCTGGTGAAAGCTGTTGTGACAGTGGAAGGCCCACACCCCCGGATTGTCGGCGTCGAAGTGGGTCGTCATCGTGGTCCTCGGCAGCACGAGGACGGTGTCCTTGCGGGCACCCGACTCGGCGAGCTGAAAGGTGTGGCCGTGCAGGTGCATGGGGTGCCACATATCGTCCGCCGAGCGCCACCCGGAATGCCGTGTCGGCGCCCGCGTTGACGATGCGCAGTCGGGCACGGTCGCCGGGCTTCGCGGTGAACTGCGGCGGATCGGCCGGGATCCTGCCGTTCACCAGGTAATAGGGGTAGTTCACCTCACCGGTGTCGCCGCCGAACCCCCGGGTGTTCGCCGCGACTCCGCCGAGGTCCACGGTCACCGGCCTGGCCGACAGGGCCATCGGGACCACCGTCGCCGAACGAGCCAGCGCCCGATCGCGCGCCGCGATCTCGGGGTCGGCGGGGGTGATGAAGCGCGGCTGCGGCGGCGAACTCGCGCACGCCACGGCGAGGCCGCCCGACACCGTCGCCACGGCAGCGTACTTCAGGAAGACCCTGCGAGACACGGCATCCATCGCGGCACCCTCCGCTGTGAACTGCGACAAGTCAATCCGTGACCGGGCAGCGCACAATGCCCGCGGAGCACCCCGTCACAGACGCTTCAGACCACGCAGGACTCTCATGAACGACACGGAGCTGAGCAGGGTGTTGGAGAGGCGAAGGTGCACGAAGGATGCGGCGTTGGCGAGGACGGGATACCGCATCCCGTGGTCACGCCACTCGGCCAGACGATCCAGAATCTCGGCAGGCGTGCCCACCAAGAAGACCTCTCGCAGCAGCGATTGGGGCGTCCGCTCGGCGTAACTCATCACGGTCGCCTCATCGAGGGCCTGGGGCAGCAGATCCTGCATTCCCGAGAAGTCAGCGCCGAGGGGGTGCTCGGCACCGTGCCGTGACCACACCTCGGCCGACGCGCACAACGCGAATGCCTTCATCCCCACGGTCCCCAGCATCTCGTCGACCTCGTCCCGATTTCGACCTGCGCAGACCGGAAACCACGCCGCTGGGGTGATCGCATCGGGATCCCGGCCCGCATCCGATGCGGCGCTGCACACCGCGGCCAGCCTTGCACCGTAATCCTTCGGTCGTTGAGCGAAGGCCGGGAACCAGGCGTCGGCGTGCCGCCCCGCACATCGCAGCATTCTCGGCCCGTGAGCGCCCATCCATATCTCCGGCCTGGTTCCCCGATGCGGCGGGATGTCGAAGGTCGCATCGCGGAGCGGGAAGAAGTCGGACTCCCTACTGACGGCGCTCCCGCCCGAGTTCCACAGTGTTCGGATCGTCGCCATCGCCTCTTCGAACCTCGCGACCGGCTTGGACCAGTCGACTCCGTAGGGTTCGTTGCCCTCCCGCTCGCCCGGGCCGATCCCGAGGATGGCCCGACCGCGGGTCAGCAGGTGCAGGGTGGCCGCCGCCTGGGCGGTGACGGCAGGATTGCGCCGCCCGCTGTCCGTGACGCCAACCCCGAGACGCAGCCTGGGGATCCGGTTGCGCGCCGCGAGGTAACCCAGCGCCGTCCACGGCTCGTAGATCGCGTCCACCTTAGGTGCCAGCCGGGCCGCGGCGGTGTATTTCGGCTCCCACATCGAGGCAGGCAGAAGACCGTTCAGGTGATCTGGCAGCCACAGCGAGTCGGCGCCGGTTGCCGCAGCAATGAATTTGCTGATTCGAAAGAAGAGGTCGGGGGCCAACCGCGGGATCGTGGCCGACTCCATCACACCGGTACGCATGTCACGCTCCTTCGCGCACGCACGCCGCGCCGCGTGCCGACGCCGAGCGGTCGTGCCGTCCCTCGATCGTCCACCGGCAAAGCCCAGCCGACGCGCGTAGTCGGCTACCCGACTTCCTCGGCAGATCCCTCTGGCGTTACGCGCCGAGCAGCGCCGCCGCCTCCTCCGAGCTCAGCGCGACCGCGGGCAGCGCGGTGACGATCAGGTCGATCAGTTCCTCGCGGGCGATCTCTGGGTCCTTGAGCCAGCTGATCGTGGCCTCCTCGACGAACGCGATCCAGCCCCGGACCGCGAGGGTGATCCGGGGTCCCGGTTCGATGCCCAGCTTCGGCAGCTGCAGCGTTATCCGCTCCGCCATGATCGCCCGGGTCCGCTCGAATTCGTCGCGCATCTCGGGGTCCCCGCTCGCGGTGCCGCGGAGCAGCGAGACGTAGGTGTTCCGGTTCTCCGAGACGTAGTCGACGTAGGAGGTGATCGCGGACCTCAGGATCTCGAGCGGCTCCAGGCTGAGGTCTGGTTCGGTGTGGGCGAGCATCTCGACGTTGGTGTGGCGCACGATGGCGAGATGAAAGTCGCGCTTGGACGCGAAGTAGTGGAAGAGCAGTCCCCTGGAGACGCCGGCCTGGTCCGCGATGTCCTCGACCGACACCTGCTCGAGTGGTCGCTCCGCCAGCATGCGCGCGCCCAGGTCGATGAGCTGAGCGCGCCTCTCCTCGGGGCTGAGCCGGGTGCGCTTGGTGACCGCCATGACCATCAGCTTACTGAATTTTTGTCAATAAGCTATTGACTGTGACTCAACAAGCCCCTACTGTGTGGTACATGAGTCTTTCAGTTACAGATACCGCCGTGAAGCCGGGTGGAGCTCCGCGACACGTCGACACGCTGATCATCGGCAGTGGCTTCGCGGGCCTGGGCGCCGCGATCAAGCTGGTTCAAGAGGGCAAGCGGGACTTCGTGGTCCTCGAGCGCGGCAGCGAGGTGGGCGGTACCTGGCGCGACAACACCTACCCCGGCGCGGCCTGCGACGTCCCGTCGCATCTGTACTCGTACTCATTCGCGCTGAACCCGACCTGGACCCGGTCGTTCTCCAAGCAGCAGGAGATCCAGAACTACATCAGCTCCGTCGCGCGCAAGTACAACGTGCTCGACAAGCACGTCTTCGACTGCGACGTCCAGGAGGCGCGCTGGAACGACGTCAGCGCACGCTGGGAGGTGCAGACCTCGCAGGGCTCGTTCACCGCCAAGATCGTGATCACCGCCGTCGGCGCGCTGTGCGAGCCGTCGCTGCCGGACATCAAGGGCATCGACGGCTTCGAGGGCGAGATCTTCCACTCCGCCCGCTGGAACCACGACGCCGATCTGACGGGCAAGCGCATCGCCGTGATCGGCACCGGCGCCTCCGCCATCCAGATCGTCCCCCAGCTCGCCGCGAAGGCCGGCCGGCTCGACGTGTACCAGCGCACCGCGCCGTGGGTCCTGCCCCGCGCGGACCGCGAGTACACCACTCTCGAGAAGCTCGCGTTCAAGTACGTGCCCGGGTTCCAGAAGCTCTCCCGCACCGGTATCTACTGGATGCGCGAGACCCAGGTCGTCGGCCTGGCCAAGGCCCCGATCTTCATGAAGCCGCTGCAGTTCGCGGCCGAGCGCCACCTGCGCATGCAGATCAAGGACCGGGACCTGCGCGAGAAGGTCACCCCGAACTTCCAGATCGGCTGCAAGCGCATGCTGATCTCCAACAACTACTACCCCGCGCTGACCCAGCCGAACGTCGACCTGGTCACCGACGGCATCGCGGAGGTCACGGCCAACGGGATCGTCGACCGCAACGGCGCCACCCGCGAGGTCGACGCGATCGTGGTGGCCACCGGCTTCCACGTGACCGACTCCCCCACCTTCGCCGGGATCATCGGCAAGGACGGCCGTTCCGCCGCGGAGGTCTTCGAGGCCAGCGGACAGCAGGGCTACAAGGGATCGGCGATCGCCAACTTCCCCAACATGTTCTTCCTCGTCGGCCCGAACACCGGCCTTGGCCACACCTCGATGGTCTTCATGATCGAGTCGCAGCTCAACTACGTCATCGACGCAATCAACACCATCGAGCGCAACGGCATCGGGACCATCGAGGTCCGCCAGGACGTGCAGGACGCCTACAACAAGGACCTGCAGGACAAGCTCGCGCGCAGCGTCTGGAACAACGGCGGCTGTGCCAGCTGGTACCTCGACAAGCACGGCAACAACACCACGCTGTGGCCGGGCTTCACCTTCCAGTTCCGCAACACGACAAAGAAGTTCGACCTCGCCGCGTACCGCAGCGTGGCCACCAAGGATCTGCCCGCGATCACCGGCGACGAGATCGCCGCCGAAATCGAACGCGGGACGGCATCCACTGTCGGCATCGCCGACGACGATGAGAAGGTTGTTGCACAGTGAGCGATTTCGCAGGCAAGGTCGTCGTCATCACCGGAGCGGGATCCGGCATCGGTCGCGCGCTCGCGCTGAACCTGGCCAAGAAGGGTGCGCGGCTCGCCCTCTCCGACTTCGACAGCGTCGGACTGGCCGAGACCGTTCGCCAGGCCGAGGCGCTCGGCGCCGAGGTCAGGTCCGATCACCTGGACGTGACCCAGCGCGAGGCCGTGCTGCAGTACGCCGAGACGATCGCGGCTCACTTCGGCAAGGTCAACCAGATCTACAACAACGCGGGTATCGCGTACCACGGCGAGTTCGAGAAGTCCGAGTTCAAGGACATCGAGAAGATCATGGACGTGGACTTCTGGGGAGTCGTCAACGGCACCAAGGCATTCCTGCCGCACCTGCTCGCCTCCGGCGACGGTCACGTGGTGAACGTCTCCAGCCTGTTCGGCCTGCTCTCGATGCCCGGCCAGTCCGCATACAACTCCGCGAAGTTCGCGGTTCGCGGCTTCACCGAGTCCCTGCGGCAGGAGATGCTGATCGCCAAGCACCCGGTCAAGGTGACCTGTGTGCACCCCGGCGGCATCAAGACCGCCATCGCCCGCAACGCGACCGCCGGGCCAGGGGAAGATCTCGCCGCCTTCTCCGAGTTCTTCGACAAGAAGCTCGCGCGCACCACGCCCGAGCAGGCCGCGAAGGTCATCGTGAACGGCGTGCAGAAGGGCAAGGCGCGGGTGCTGATCGGCGCCGACGCCAAGTTCCTCGATGCCTGGGTCCGCCTGGTCGGCTCGAGCTACCAGCGTGTGGTGGCCGAGATCGCCGGCCGCGTGATGCCGAAGGGGAAGTAGCCCAGTGGTGTTCCTGCCCCGACCGCTGGTCGCCGCGAACCTCGGCGCGTTCTACCGGGTGGCCCTGCACGCGAAGATGCCGGTACCCGCGGCGCGCGCGCTGCTCGACGCCGGATCCCCGCTGCAGCGGCTCCCGCGCGACACCGTCGTGCGCGAGCTGACCCTGGCTGGCCGCAGGGCCGAGCGCATCACGGTCGGCGCCAGCGAGCGCCGCACCGCCGTGCTGTACCTGCACGGCGGCGGCTACACCCTCGGATCGCTCGCCACCCACCGGTCGCTCGCCGCGTACCTGGCACGGGAGTCCGAATCCGCGGTGTACCTGCTCGACTACCGTCTCGCCCCGGAGAATCCGTACCCGGCCGGGCTGGAGGACGCGGTCGACGCGTACCTCGAGCTGCTGGTCGAGCACGGGTACACCGCCGATCAGGTTGCCATCGCAGGGGATTCGGCGGGCGGCGGACTGTCGCTGGCCACCGCGCGGCGCCTGATCGACGCGCACGACGTGCACCCGGCGGCCCTCGGATTGATCGCGCCCTGGGTCGACCCCGGCGCCCGCGACGCCCCGAAGGATCGCGATCTCGTGGTCAACACGGCGTGGTCGTTCGTCGCGGCCGAGGCGTACCTCGACGGGGGCGACCCGACCGACCCGGGCTTCGCGCCGCTGCATGCCGACATGGAAGGCCTGCCGCCGACCATCGTGCACGTCGGCACCTCCGAGGTGCTGTACCCACAGGTGGTGGAACTGGTGGGCAAGCTGCGCGCCGCCGACGTCACGGTTCGGTTCACCGAGTACCCGAAGCTGTGGCACGTCGCGCATCTGCAGGCGTCGATCCTGCGGGAGGCCAACGACGCCGTGCGCGAGCTCGGCGGCTTCCTACGCGAGGCGCTCGAACGCACCAGGGTCTAGCTCACGCATCGAACGGGTGGTTACCGGGACGATTGCCGAGACGCGAACCCGGTAACCGCCCGTTCGTGCGTCACCGCCGCCAGCCGTCTACCTTCGGCGCCTGCGCACGGCGACCCAGCCGATGAGCGTGCCGCACAACACGACTCCGGCCACCGCCACGGCGATCACGGCGGTCGACGAACTCGAGTCCGAGGTGCCTGCCCCGCCCGCCGCCTCGACCACCACGGTGTCGGCAGCAGGACCGCCGGTGGGCGGGGCGTTCACAGCCTGCGTCGTCGCGTTCTCGCCGAAGATCCCGTTCGCAACCCCGGACGAATACGAGGGACCCTCCTCAACCTTCCCCCCGACAGTCAGGTCCAGCCGGATCGGCACCGGACGCTTCTCGCCCTCCGCCGCAGTCGAGCCCACCTTGACCGCGATGTAATACGACCCGGCCACGGCTTCCTTGCGGGTGTCCAGGACATCGGATGTGCGGTTGTTGTAGCGGATCGGCACCGTGGCGAATGCCCCGTTCGACGGCAGCATCCGGTCGGTGCCGGTGTACGACCCGGTATCCAGGTCGATCTCCTCGCGGACCGGGGAGTACACGGCGGTCTGGATGTTGGAGATGTTCTCCACGCCTCGGCCGCCGTTCTCCCCGTAGTGCACCCGATACGCGAGCCCCTGCCCCCAATCCAGCGGAACCCGGTAAAACACGAACTCGCCGGGCTGCAGGGTGTCGGTGTACCGACCACTGCCGTCGAGCTCGGTGGCCACATTGAAGGACCCGCCGCCGACGACCGGGGTACCCGGACCGGCCTGCTCGGTAGAGGCGATCGGCGGAGCCACGGCGATCGGCCCGGGATCGGTTGCGGCGGGCTCGATGCCGATGAGCAGTTCGATCGGCAGCCGTTCCGGCACACCGTGGGACACCGTGGCCCAGGTCGGCGCGAAGTAGTAACGCCCGCCGCCCCTGCACTTGTCGGCACCGCTGCCGTCGTCCGCGCGCTTCTCGGTCGCCCCGTCGAAGGTCTCGGCCACCGTCAGTGCCGCGCCATCGCTCGAACTCGTCACCTGTTCGAACACGAACTCGTTGCAGTCTCGGCCGTCCCTGCCGTAAACCCGCAGGTTGAGAACATTCATGTCCTCGGTGCTCGAGATGTCGGGCAGGCGGGGAAAGGAGATCGTGCCGCTGAAATAGGCGGTGGCCCCGTCGGGAACATCGACCGCGTAGTAGCGCGTCTCCTTCTGGCCCATGGTGTCGAGGTATTGACCGGGCTTCGCCACCGGGGCGGTCTCGTACGTGGGCGTTCCGGCGATCGGTGTCCCGGCCGCCGTGTAGTTGCGCAGCGCAGCGGCCGTTACCCGTGGCAGCGTCCGCTCCAGCGCGGGTCCGTCGGCGGCGTCGGTGTAGGTGCCGCCGGTGGCCTGCGCCATGCAGGTGAGCTGGGCGCGGGCCTTTCCGTCCACCGCGAAGCCGATCGCGTGCATCACCAGGTCGACGCCTCGCTGTTTCAACTCCCTGGCGACCTCACACGGATCCGGTGGGGAACAGGTGTCGTCGCCATCGGAGACGAGCACGATCGAGCGCGGTCCCGAGTCCGGGAGGGCGGCGGCCGCCTGGCGCATTGCGGTGCCCATCGGCGTCCACCCGCTGGCCTTGATTCCGTCGACCGCATTGGTCAACGCGGCACGGTCAAGGGTGTCGGGCTTGTGCAGCACCTGCACGTCACGACATCCTGCGGACTTGTCCGCCTCGGTGTTGCCTGTGCCGGTGCCGTACACCGTCAGTCCTACCTTCGATTCGGCAGGCGCGGCGCCGACAAAGGTGCGGACGGCGTTCTTCGCGGCGTCCATCATCGTGCCCGCCGGATCGGGACGTTGCATGGATCCGGACGCGTCGAGAATGAGCATGGTCGGCGCATACTGCGGAGCCGACTCGGAGCTCGCCTGCGCTTGGACAGGTGGTGCGGCAATCGAAAGGCCGATCAAGGCCAGCGCCAGCCCTGCGATCAGCTTGGTCGGTAACTCGGCAATCCTCGGCATTGGCCCCCGCCTGCTTTGTGTGCTCTGCTGCATCGGGGTTCGACATTACAGACGCGATTCGGGCGGCCTCATTGCCCACCGATCACCGACAGAGCCGATCCGCCTGGTTGCCGGATCCGCTTCCGCGGCAGCTCACTACGTGCAGGGGATCCTCTCAGCGAGCCGCCCGCCATTCGTCCGCGGCCTGCTCGGGGGTGAGCTCGCCTACGCGAACCCGCTCCGCCATCGACGCCAGGTCGTCCGAGGTCAGCTCGCCCGCAACGACGTTGAGCGCCTTGACCTGATCCTCGGTGAGCACGCCGTTGCGCATGAGGGGCACCACGTTCTCCGCGGGTGCCGAATCATCGGCCTCCAGCTCCGCCTCGCTGTAGTCGGAGACCGAGAGCCCCTCCGGCAGAGACCTGTTCAGCTCCTCGAAGACCTCATCGGGATCGGTGAGCGCCGAGTCCGGCTGGAAGTAGTGCAGGAGCTGCCCGGTGAAGTCCGGCACCAGCGTGATGTCCGCCGCCCCGAGTCCCTCCACGTACTCCGCCCTGGTCTCCGGTGAACCCACCTCGACAGGGGATCCGGTGCCACGCAGGATCCCCGCGTAGATCTCCGCGACGACCTGTGACTCCGCGCTCTCCCCGGATCCGACGGTGATCGCCGCCGGTGCCTGCGTCTGGTCGAGCCGGGAATTGTCCACCGTGCATCCGGCGAGCGCGCACACAACGGCCGCGGACATCGCTGTCATCGCGGCCTTCCTCCACCGAGCCGTCATGGCGCGCCACGCTCCCTCTCCTCACCCAGCGAATGTCCTCCCTATCGTTACACTCGGTGGCCAGCACCATCTCGAGCGGCCGAGAGATCCGGCTTGTCGACGCCGCAGCAACCAGTCCGAAGGGGACGGGTGCTACCGCCGGAACCGATGGAAGGACGCCATGAGGTTCTCAGCTCTCCGCTCCGCCCGCCTGCGCTCGATGGGCATTCCGCAGGCTCCACGCCTGCGCTCGATGGGCATTCCGCAGGCTCCACGCCTGCGCTCGATGGGCATTCCGCAGGGTCCACGCCTGCTCCCCTTCGCCGTCGTCGCGGCGGTCACCTCCCTTGCCCTCGCCGGCTGCGGCGGTGACTCCGACCCGCTCAGCAGCAGCGGAGGCACCAGCTCGGACCCGAACGCGATCATCGTGGGGTCGGCGAACTTCCCCGAGTCCGAGACCGTGGCGAACATCTACGCGGAGGCACTGCGTGCCAACGGCTTCGACGTGCAGACCAAGCTGAACATCGGCAGCCGGGAGACCTACATCCCCGCGGTCAAGGACGGGTCCATCGACGTGATCCCGGACTACACCGGCAATCTGCTGCAGTACCTCGACAAGGACACGACCGCGACCAGCGCCGCCGAGGTGGACGCGGCCCTGCCCGCGGCGCTCGGCCCCGACCTGGCGATCACCACGCCCGCGCCAGGTGAGGACAAGGACGCGGTGGTTGTCACCCGCGAGACCGCCGACAAGTGGCAGCTGACCTCGATCGCGGATCTGGCGCCGCACTCCGCCGAGGTGAAGTTCGGCGCACCCGCCGAGTTCCAGGAGCGCGCGGGAGGGCTGCCCGGACTCGAGGCCGACTACGGCCTCGTCATCAGCCCGCAGAACTTCGTGCCGATCGCGGACGGCGGCGGACCGGCCACGGTGGCCGCCCTCTCCTCCGGCCAGGTCACCGCGGCGAACATCTTCACCACCTCGCCTGCCATCGCCAAGAACAACTTCGTGGTCCTCCAGGACCCGAAGTACAACTTCCCGGCGCAGAACGTGGTGCCGGTGCTGCGCGCCGACAAGCAGTCCGAGAAGCTGGCAGCGGTCCTGAATGCGGTGTCGGCCAAGCTGACCACCGACGAGCTCATCGCACTGAACACCTCGGTCTCCGGCGACTCGAAGACCGAACCGGACGCCGCCGCCACCGAGTGGGTGTCGGCCAAGGGGCTCGACAAGCCGGTGTCGTAGGCGGCAGGCCTTGATCTCTTTCGAGTCGGTCACCAAGCGCTATCCGGACGGCACCACCGCTGTCGACGATCTCGACCTGGTCATCGAGCCCGAGTCCTTCACCGTGTTCGTCGGGCCGTCGGGCTGCGGTAAGACCACGTCCATGCGGATGATCAACAGGATGATCACGCCCACCTCCGGCAAGGTGATCGTGAACGGCCAGGACGTCACCCGCACGGACGCGGTCAAGCTCCGCCTCGGCATCGGCTACGTGATCCAGAGCGCGGGCCTGTTGCCGCACCGGACCGTGGTCGACAACGTGGCCACCGTGCCTGTGCTGCGCGGCGATTCGCGGCGCGCGGCCCGCAAGGCCGCGCTCGAGGTGCTCGAGCGGGTCGGGCTCGACCCCGCACTGGCCACCCGCTACCCGTCCCAGCTCTCCGGCGGCCAGCAGCAGCGCGTCGGCGTCGCAAGGGCGCTGGCGGCCGACCCGCCGATCCTGCTGATGGACGAGCCGTTCAGCGCGGTCGATCCGGTGGTCCGCGAGGACCTACAGGCCGAGATGCAGCGCCTGCAGGCCGAACTGCGCAAGACCATCGTGTTCGTCACCCACGACATCGACGAGGCGGTCCGGCTCGGCGACCGCGTCGCGGTGTTCGGCCCGCACGGCAGGCTCCAGCAATACGCCGATCCGCAGACCGTGCTCGCTTCCCCCGCAACGGATTTCGTCGCCGACTTCGTGGGACGCGATCGCGGGTACCGCGGGCTGTCGTTCCGACCCGCCGACGAGGTGCCGGTACACGAGATCCGCACCGCCGTCGAGTCCGAGCTCGCCGCGCTTCGCCTCGACCAGGGCGAGTGGGTGCTCGTGGTCACCGAGGACGGCGCGCCGCGCGGCTGGATCGACGTCACCGGCGTCGAGGGCATCCGGGCAGGCAACACACTGGCCGAGAGCACATCCGCGGGCGGTTCGTTGTTCACGCGGGGCGGGGACCTGCGGCAGGCGCTGGACGCTGCGATCTCGTCGCCGTCCGGAATCGGCGTCGTGGTGGACGAATCCGGCTCGGTGGTGGGCGGGGTCAACGGATCCGAGGTGATCCGCAAGCTCGCGGACCAGCGACAGGCCGAGGACCGGGCCAGGAACCGGCACTTCTTCAACGGCGAGACGGCCGGCTGATGCGCTGGTTGATCGACAACTTCTCGCAGGTTGTCGACCTCGCGAAGACGCACCTCTACCTGGCGCTGCTGCCGCTGCTGATCGGGCTGGTGATCGCGGTGCCCGCCGGCATCGCCATCCGAAATGTCCCGTGGCTGCGCAAGACCACCATGACGCTCGCCTCGCTCGCGTTCACGATCCCCTCGCTCGCGCTGTTCGTCACCATCCCGCCCCTGCTCGGGCTGAACATCCTCGACGAGATGAACGTGGTGATCGCGCTGTCGATCTACTCGACCGCGCTGCTGGTGCGCGCGGTGCCCGAGGCGCTCGACTCGGTGCCAGAGTCGGTGATCGACTCGGCCACCGCGATGGGCTTCACCCCGCTGCGCCGCGCGCTGACCGTCGAACTGCCGCTTGCCGTCCCGGTCCTGATCTCCAGCATCCGGGTCGTCGCCGTCACCAACATCTCGCTGGTGTCGGTCGGCTCGCTGATCGGCATCGGCGGACTAGGTGAACTGTTCACCAAGGGCTACCAGCGCGACTACCCGGACCAGATCCTGGCGGGGATCATCGCGATCGTCTTCCTGGCGTTGGTGATCGACGGCCTGCTCTACCTCGCGGGTCGCGTGCTGACGCCCTGGACCAGGACCGCCCGCAGCCGCAAGGCCGAGGAGCCGGCCGCGGTCCTGCGCGCGACGGAGGGCCCCGCATGAACCTCTTCGGCTCCGCCTTCGACTTCATCGCCGACCCGTCGAACTGGTCCGGCCCAACCGGCATCGGCGCCCGCATCGTCGAACACCTCTGGTACAGCCTGCTCGCGGTGGCCGTCTCCGCGGCCATCGCGATCCCACTGGGCCTGCTCATCGGGCACTTCCGCAAGGGCGACGCCATCCTGGTCGGTCTGGTCAACTCGCTCCGCTCGCTACCGACCCTCGGCATCCTGACGTTCCTGGTGCTGCTCCTCGGGCTCGGCCTGATCCCGCCGATCATCGCGCTGGTCCTGCTCGGCATCCCGCCGATCCTGGCAGGCACCTATGCGGGCGTCGCGAACGTCGACCCTGTCGTGGTCGACGCCGCGCGGGCGATGGGGATGACCAGGGCACAGGTGCTCGGCCGGGTGGAGGTCCCGAACGCGCTGCCGCTGATCGTCGGCGGGCTGCGCAATGCGACGCTGCAGGTCATCGCCACGGCCACGGTCGCCGCCTATGTCAATCTGGGCGGACTGGGGCGGTACATGTTCGACGGCTTGGCGCTCGGTGACTATGCCCGCGTCCTGGTGGGTGCGATCCTCGTCGCGGCGCTGGCCCTGATCCTCGACGGCATCCTCGCGGTCGCGGTGTGGGCCTCGGTACCCGGCACCGGGAGGCTGCGCCGCACGCCGACGCTGAGCTGAGCCCGCGTCCGGCAAGACCGGACACCCCGAACGCGAAGGGGCCCCATCGTGCGGTGTCAACCGCACGACGGGGCCCCTCGAGCTCTGGGCTGGAGGCTCAGGCCTGGGCGACGCCCTCGGCCTTGGCCGCGGCCGCGACGGCCTCGGCGACCGCGGGGGCGACCCGCGGATCGAGCGGGCTCGGCACGATCTTGTCGACGGCCAGCTCGTCGGCGACGACGGACAGGATCGCCTCCGCCGCGGCGAGCTTCATGCCCTCGGTGATGCGGCGGGCGCCTGCGTCGAGCGCGCCCTTGAACACGCCGGGGAAGGCGAGCACATTGTTGATCTGGTTCGGGAAGTCGCTGCGGCCGGTCGCGACGATCGCGGCGTGCTTGCGTGCGATGTCCGGGTGGATCTCCGGGTCCGGGTTGGACATCGCGAAGATGATCGCCTCGGGGGCCATCGTCGCGATGATCTCCTCCGGCACGGTGCCCGCGGACACGCCGAGGAACACGTCGGCGCCGTCGAGCGCCTCGACGATGCCGCCGGTGCGGCCTGCCGGGTTGGTGCGGGCGGCGAGGTCGGCCTTGATCTCGTTCAGGTCGCCGCGGTCGCTGGACACGATGCCCTTGGAGTCGAGGACGGTGACGTCGGCGATGCCGGCCGCGAGCAGGATGTTCGCGCAGGCGACGCCTGCCGCGCCCGCACCGGAGATCACCACGCGCAGCGCGGTGATGTCACGGTCCTGGACCTTGACCGCGCCCTTGAGCGCGGCGAGCGCGACGATGGCGGTGCCGTGCTGGTCGTCGTGCATGACGGGGCAGTCGAGGGCCTCGATGACCCGCTTCTCGATCTCGAAACAGCGCGGGGCCGAGATGTCCTCGAGGTTCACGGCGCCGAAGCTCGGGCGGAGCCGGATGAGGGTCTCGACGATCTCGTCGGGGTCCTTGGTGTCGAGCACCAGCGGGATCGAGTTCAGGCCCGCGAATTGCTTGAACAGCGCGGACTTGCCCTCCATCACCGGCAGCGAGGCGCGCGGTCCGATGTCGCCCAGTCCGAGCACCGCGGTGCCGTCGCTCACGACGACGACGAGACGGCTGGTCCACGTGTAGCGGTCCGCGAGCGTCTCGTCCGCCGCGATCGCGCGGCTGACCTGTGCCACACCGGGCGTGTATGCGATCGACAGGGCGCGCTGAGAATCGAGGGGGGCGGTCGTCTCGACAGAGAGCTTGCCGCCGACATGGCCCGCGAAGATCTCTTCGTCGGTCAGCTCAACCTTTTTCGGTGTGGTTGCTTCAGACACAAGAGACACGATTGCACTCCTACTCATGCCGCTCCCACTCGGGGGCGGGTTACTGGGAAGTAGCAGCGCCGAGGTGGAAATCGACGCAGCCGCAGGTTTTTGGTCGAGATGGGGGTGAGGCTAACCGAGGGTGCACGATCAATTCCCGATTGGTCTACGGGCCGCTGCACTCAACTCGGAAGCGCGAAGGCGCCAGGCGGGGTGAGCCCGGGCGCGAAATCTGCCGCTGGTGAATCCGACTCTCGCTCCGTTACCGGGGGGTAGCACCGGCGCGAAGTGCAACAAGTGTGCCACCGCGGCCTCACCGCACGCAAATCTCACCGGTGAGTAGCTTTTTTGGTGAGCTAACGCCACCACTGGGTCCACAGCAACAGGCCTGTGACCAAGAACACGCCCACCGAGCCGAAGACGGCCGTGACACCCCGCCGGTGATCGGCCACCCGCTGCGCCAGCAACACCAACACGACCGCGACGATGTGCGCGCCGACCGAGACCTTCCCCGGCCCCGGGAACCCGCGCTGGCCGCCGAGATACGACGTGCCGAGGACGACCACCGCCAGCACCACAACGCCCGCCGCCATGGCACCGCTCAGCGCCCGCAGTCCGCGGGCGACTCCCCCGCTGCTCTCTGCGTGGTCCTCGTACTCGTCGACCGACACGTCCCTACCCACCTGCGATGAATCCGCGGACCGAGTCCGCAATGAGCTGCACCGCGATCGCGGCCAGCAGGAGTCCGGCGATCCTGGCCAGCAGCGAGATTCCGCTCACGCCCAGCAGCCGGATCAGCACCGTGGAGAACCGCAGCACCACGAACAGGATGAGGTGAATCGTCAGAATCGCCAACCCCACGGCCAGCGGGGCACCCGAATGCCCCTCGGCCTGGTTCACGAAGACGATCACCGCGGCGATCGCGCCGGGCCCCGCCATCAGCGGCGTCCCGAGCGGCACCAGCGCGACGTTGACGTCCTCATTGCCCTTCGGCTGATTCGCGTCCCGGCCGGTCAACAGCTCCAACGCGATCAGCAACAGCAGCAGGCCGCCCGCGCCCTGCAGCGCGGGGATCCCGATGTGCAGGTAGTTGAGGATCGCCTGGCCGCCGATCGCGAACACCGTGATGACGGCAAGCGAGACCGCGGGCGCCTGCCATGCGGCCCGGTTGCGCGCCTCCTTGCTCTTGCGGCCGACCAGGGACAGGAAGACGGGGATGGCGCCCGGCGGGTCCATGATCACGAAGAGAGTGATCACGGCCGTCATGTACAGGGTCGTGTCGAAGGACATCAGCACTCCTCCCTCATGCCGAGATCACGTCGATGCCGGTGGCCCTGGCCACGATCCGTTCGAACTCGCTGGGCGCGGTGAGAAATTCGCCGAGCTTCACCGCCTTGTTGACGCCGTGATAATCCGAGGACCCGGTCACGATGAGTCCGTGTTCGCGGGCGATCCCGGCGAGGATCTCCCGATCCGCGGGCAGGTGGTCGTGATGGTCGATCTCCACCCCTGCGAGACCGTCCGCCACGAGTTCGCCGATCTGCTCCATCGCGAGCAGGCGGCCGCGGCTCGCGGCCCGCCCGTGCGCGATCACACTCACCCCGCCCGCGTCGGACACCATCCGCACCGCCTCGGGCAGCGGCGTATCCGCCTTGTGCACGTAGTAGCGGCCACCGGTCTTGAGCAGGTCACCGAACGCCTCGTCGACGGATCCGACCACCCCCGCCGCCACCAGCGCCCGCGCCAGGTGCGGGCGACCGGCCGCGGGCCCCGCCGCAGCCATCACCTCGTCCGGGTCCACCGGCAGGCCGTCGAGTGCCATCCGCTCGGCCATCGCCCGCAGCCGCGACGTCCGCTCGGATCGCAGCCGTCCACGTTCCGCGGCGAAGGCCGCGTTCGTCGGGTCGAAGAGGTAGGCGAGCAGGTGAACCGCGACCGGCCTGCCGTCCTCGCCGCGGCCCTCGCACGACATCTCCATGCCACGGACCAGGCTCAGCCCGGCCGGCAGCGCGGCGGCGGCCTCCGCCCAGCCGGCGGTGGTGTCGTGGTCCGTCAGGGCCACCACGTCGAGCCCGGCGTCCGCGGCGTGCCGCACCAGGTCAGCGGGGCTGTCCGTCCCGTCCGAGGCAGTTGTGTGAGTGTGGAGGTCGATGCGCACCGAGCCATTGTCTCAGGCTGTGGGAAGCGGTTCGACACCTCGCAGCTCAGCGTCCGCCCGATTCCACCGGGGCTAGGATTGACCCCAGATCATCGCCGGGCTCGAGAGGGAGTGGCTGCTGTGCCGTCCATGCCGTCGCTACGCCCGACCCGCAGGTCGCCCGGCATCACCCCGGCACGGATCCCCGTCCCGACCGCAAGGGCCATCGTGGACTGCGCCGTGTACATCGACGGCGAGCGACTGCCGGGGAAGTTCACCCACTCCGCCGCCCTCGCCGAGGTCCGCGCCCGCGGCAAGGGCTTCGCCTGGGTGGGCTTGCACGCCCCCGACGAATATCAGATGGGCAGTGTCGCAGAGGTTTTCGGCTTGCACGAGCTGACAGTCGAGGACGCCGTGCATGCCCACCAGCGGCCCAAGCTCGAGCTATACGACGATGTGCTCTTCCTGGTACTGAGGACCGTGAATTACGTTGAGCACGAGTCGATCACCACGGCCAACGAGGTGGTCGAGACCGGCGAGATCATGATCTTCCTCGGCGCCGACTTCGTGGTCACCGTGCGGCACGGCGAACACTCCGGCCTGGCCGGTGTCCGGGCGCTGATGGAGGCCAACCCCGGTCGGCTCGCGCTGGGTCCGTCGGCCGTGTTGCACGCGATCGCCGACCACGTGGTGGATCAGTACCTCGCAGTCACCGAATCCGTCGAGAAGGACGTCGATCTCATGGAGGAGGAGGTCTTCAGCCCCCGCACCCGGGTCCCGATCGAGCAGATCTACCTACTCAAGAGGGAGATCGTCGAGCTACGCAAGTCTGTGAACCCGCTCGCCAGTCCCCTGCAGCGGCTGAGCCAGGACACCACCACCGGGGTGCCGAAGGAGGTCAGGCGCTACCTACGCGACGTGCAGGACCACCACACCATCGTCGCCGAGCGGATCGCCGAGTTCGACGAGGTGCTCAGCACCCTCGTCGAGGCCGCCCTGGCCAAGGTGGCCGTGCAGCAGAACACCGACATGCGCAAGATCTCGGCCTGGGTCGCGATCGCCGCGGTGCCGACGATGATCGCGGGCATCTACGGGATGAACTTCGACCACATGCCGGAGCTGCGCTGGAGCTACGGCTATTACGGTGTTGTCGCGGTGATCGTGATCGCGTGCGCCGGCCTGTTCGTCACGTTCCGCCGCAACAACTGGCTCTGACTAGAGCGAGGCCGCCCCGCGCGCCGGGTCGCGCACGTCGATCCCTGCCTCCGCCCACGCCTCCCGCAGCGCCGCGGCTCCGCGCAGCCGCACCCAGGCGGCCTCGGTCCCGGTGATCGGCACCGCGGCGAGGAAGCGCACCGGATCGGCCGGCTCGGGCAGCTCGAGGTCCTCGACGTCGCTCTCCCCCAGCAGCACCGCGGTGAACGGGGCGCCCTTCCACAGCGGCTCGCCCACGTCGAGCAGGCCGTCGACCGTGAGGACCACGCCCTCCACCGCGGGCGCGGCGGCCAGGATCGCCAGCGTCTTGTGCACGCCCGAGGCGACGCCGACGCCGCCGCGCAGGGTCAGCATCAGCTCCGCGCGTGGCCCGCGCACCGGGTCCGCGATGGCGTCGCTCGGATCACCCATCGGATGCCGCGAACAGCCGAGCGAGACGTACCGGACCAGGTCGTCGGAGTCGGCGGGAAAGCGGAGTACCTCCAGCGGTTCCAGCCCGAGGAAGGTTACGGAGGCGGCGGAGGGCGCGGGCCCACCGATCCGCTCGGTGAGGTGCGCACGGACGGAGGCGATGACGCTGTCACTCACCCGTTCATCTAACACCCCACGCCCGTCAGGCACCGATCAGGGCGCCGGGGTGAGCGTCACGGTGACGTCCTCGTCCGCCTGCGGCTGCCGGAGGGTGAGCAGCCGGGATTGCTGATCCCAGGCCAGCACCTCGCCGCCGTCGACCGCCACGCCCGCGGGGAAGCCGCGCTGCGGCAGGTAGATCTCGGTGGGCGCCGAGATGTCGCGGTCGGGCCGGAAGGTCAGCTGGAGCCGGTCCGCGGACGCCTCCCACGAGATCGGCGTGCCCGCGACCGCGCGCGGGTACGGCGTGTCGAGTGCGGTGACGAGGTTGCGGGCGGTGCCGTCCTCCCCGTACGGACCCCACGGACCCGGATCGCGCGACCAGTAGCTCACGCCCGCACCGATCTCCGCCGCCGTGGCGTAGATCCGGTCCACGTAGTCGAGCGCACCGGGGAGCGTGGTGTCGAGCCCGAACTCCCCCAGGATGATCGGGGCGTCGCCGAGGGCGGCCGCGGTGCGCACGGTGTTGTCACGCCAGGAGGCGACGGTCGCGTCGACCAGGTCGCGGGAGGTGCCCTCGTAGCCCCCACCGAGGTCCATCGGCAGCGGATAGATGTGGGGGCAGTAGGCGATCCGCGCGTCGCCCTCGCGGCTGTCGGTGATCGCGCCGAGGCCGCTCGGGGTGCCCCAGTTGTTGCCCATCGCCTGCGGCGCCACACAGACCCAGCTGTCCTGGTCGACGGTGCGGATCGCGTCCGCCGACTTCTGGTAGAGCGACGTGAGCGGCCCTGACTCGAAGACGGGGCCCTGCAGGGTGCCGCCGTAGGGCTCGTTCATCAGGTCGTAGGCGACGACGGCGGGATGGTCGGCGAATCGCTCGGCCACCGCCCGCCACGCATTCGCGTAGTGCTCGGAGAGTTCGGGGTGCGCTCCGGTGGTGTTCCAGAAGTTGTCGAAGGCGCGGATCACGCCTGCGTCGAGGTAGTACTGCTCCCACATGTCGTGCGATCCGACCGGCAACCCGTCCATGTACGTGGCCCACGCGGGGGCACCGTTGCCGGCCTTGCCGCCCGGGGTGATCGCGGCCCCCCAGGTGTCCTGGTGCATATCGAGCATGACGTGATAGCCGCGGTCCGCGTACCAGTCGATGCGGTCCTCCACCCGGTCCAGGTATTCCTGGCTGTAGACGCCGGGCTCCGGCTCCACCGAGCGCCAGGAGATCAGGAACCGGACGAAGTTGGTGCCCATGTCGGTGTGTTCCCGCTCGAGGTCGGCCTCGGTGAACTCCGGCATGCCGTCGGGGGTGCTCTTCGCGCTGGATGCCGTGTTGAATCCGCGGAGGACGAGCGAACGTCCCTGGCCGTCGGTGAGGTACGACTCGGCAGGCGCCGGATCTGATCGCAGCACCGCGCCGACACCACCGGCGAGGACGAGCGCACCGGCCGCAACGAGGGACACCACTCTGGTTCGCCGCACAGGACTCACACCCAACTTTCTGCATGATTCTGGACGCTTGGTCCATTCGATCCCGTTAATGTTGCGGCATGTCTGACGCCAGCGCTGCTGTTTCGGTGAATCCGCAGGTCGATGCCGGTTTCCGCGCCCCGTGGCCGGCTGTCGCGACGCTTGCGGCGATCTCGGTCCTGTTCGGGGTCTGGTCGATCACGGGCGCCGTGCTCACCCGGATCCCGGAGCTGCTCGTCCCGAGCGCGATCGGGCTGCCCTTCGGCATCCCGGCGCTGCGGTTGTTCCCGCTGGGCGAGACGACCACCACCAACTGGCTCGTCGATTGCGCCGCGGCACTGGTGATGCTCGCCGTCGTCTGGATGCGGCTGACCGACTCGGCGCGCAGGCACCCCGGCGGCGGGGTCGGGCGCGCCTTCTTGGCGGGCCTTGGCGCCACCGTGACCGGCGTCCTCGCAGGCAACCTGATCCGCACGGTGTACCTGAGCTTCGTGCTGCAGGAGGGACCGGGCGCCTACCTGGCCTCGCTCGTCGGCGGCGCGCTCGTGTCGGCGGTCTGGGGCGCGATCGTCGGGCTGTTCGTTGGCGCGGCCCACGCGCTCGCGCGGCGGATCTCGCGGGGTACGGCGGCGGCGGAAGCGGGCAACGACCTTCCCGCAGCGGGCGAGTCGTCGATGGCGGAGGCGGCTACCGCGCGTCGGTGAACCGGATGTCGTGATCGTCGGCGTCGGGGTGCGCGAACGTCAGCAACCGCTGCGCCTCGGCCTCGAGCGCCGACGTGGCGCCCTTCGCGACCGGGGCGAATGTCGCGATCTCGACTGCCGCCGAACGCTTCTTGGCGGTGACCGTGACGAACCCGGCAACCTGGCCGCCCACCAGGACCGTCGGCTTGATGATCCCGTTCACGGTGAACACCACCTTGCGGTGCTCGTCGGCGATCACCCGACTCCGGTTCGCGTGGCCCAGCAGGACGCTGTCGTAGGGCGCGAGGATCCGTGGCGGCAGGCTTCCTGCCGGGTCAGGCCGCGGGGCGTCGGGCAGATCGAACAGTTCGGCACCGTCCTCGTCGACGAACACCCGCAACCTCGGGCGAAGTCGGTCGAACACCTCCCCCAGCCTGGTCAGGCCGGACCAGGCCTGTGCGTCCGCCGCCGACGCCGGGCCGTAGGCCGCCAGGTAACGCAGGATGATCTCGTCCGGAATCGGTTCGGACAGTGGCGTGTCCGTCCACCGCTCCAGGGTGGTGCAGACCGGCTGACCGGACCTGCCCCAGATCCCCCGCGGGGGCACCTGCACGAGCGGGAGCAGGGCCCGGACCGCATGTGCGAGGGCCACCGGGTCGCGGTCCGGCCAACGCTCGGCCAGCAGCGGCCGAAGGTCGGCCAGGCTCAGCGGGGTGCCCTCGAGGGTCGCCCGACTCCAGTCCGTCAGCGCCGCGAGGTCCATCCCGACGAGGGCGGCCTTGTGCTGGGTGTTCGTTCGCAGGTCCGCGTCCATGATGGGCCGCACCCACGGCCGCAGCGAGAGGGCATCGGCCGCGGTGACGGCGTGCACCGTGCCGCGCATCAGGGCGATCCGTACGACGTCCCGGTTCTCGATCGGCGCGGACAGGTCGGCGGGCCGAAATCCCTTGAGCCGAGCCCACAACGCGAAGTACGGCGCCATCGGCGCCTGCGCCTGCAGGCCGAACAGGTGGCCGACCAACTCGAGCGCGGTGCCGCTCGTGCGGCGCAGCAGGTGCTGACGGTCGAGCGTCGCGCGGCTCAGGGCCCTGCGGGACAATCGTTCTCGCCTGGCCTCGAGCCCCGCTGACATTGCACTCCCCTACCGCCGAAAGACTTCCGTCGCCGCACCAAGGGTAGGACATCGCACCACGAAACCCTCGGCACCGCGCACTCACGCGATGCGGCCGGAACGAAGTTCGGTCACCGCGATGTGAGCGGCCCGTCCGATCGCCCGGTCGACCACGGGCAGCACAGGATCGGCGCGCGCCGCCCGTGTGAAAATGGCTACGGCAACCGGAGTCTCGCCAGGGAAACCCACGACTGCCACCTCGTTGCGGATGGCCCCGATCGTCCCGGTCTTCCCCGCCACGGTCACCCCCGCATAGGGAAATCCCGAGCGGATTCGATGCGGCCAGATCTGTCCCGCCATGACCTCCCGGATGAACTGACCCTGATCCGCAGACACCACACCGTCGGTCCAGATCGCGTCGAGTAGCGACGTCATCTCTCTCGGGGTCGTCGCGCTCGTGAACGCCGGATCGTAGGCGGAGCCCGCCCACGCCTCGTCATTGTCGGCGAGTACCTCGAACGCTTCCCTCGTCGTGTGCGAATTCGCCTCCTCGAGCATGGTCCGATGGATATCCGCTGTGCCGCCGACGATTCGCGTGCGGAGCAGTCCGAGTTCGGCGAGCACCCGATCGATGCCGTCGAGTCCCACTCGTCCGAGGATGAGGTCCGCGGCGGCGTTATCGGACACCGTCATCATCGACAGGGCCAGATCGCGCCAACTCATCACCACCGGGTCCCGGAAGGTCGACACCCCGGTCGGCCCCGGCGTGCAGTCCGCGGGATTGATACGTACCGTCGCTGTCGGGGAGAGGGACCCCACGTCGAAAGCCCTGCACAGGGCAACCAAGAGTGGGAGTTTGTAGACGGACGCCGTCACGACGAGTTCGTCGGCACCGACCGAGACGGCGTCTTCGTCGTCGTCCGCTCGCCGCGTTCCGATGCGCCTGGCGTGAAGCCAGCCGGTGCAGCCGGCGTCGGCGAACACGTCGCGGATCCGCTTCTCCGCGGTCGTGCTCATCGTCCCGCCTTGAGGAGCACCCGGTCCAGTGCGCCTGCCGACAGCGCGAGATCGGCACCCGCCCGCCAGACGATACGAAGGCGCAGCGCAAGTTCCTCTCGCACCATGTCGACCCAGGACACGCCGGGCATCGTTGTCGGCGGAGTCGTCGTCACCCCGAAAGTGCCACCGGCCGCCACGCGGGCGAGCAGGTCTCGCGGCCCCGTCGAGACGACCACGTCCGGGTCAAGGCCACGGGCCCGCCACATGTCCACGAACAGGTCGTGAGCGGGGGGATTGTCCGATCGTGGACCTGTCGACAACGTCAGTCCCCGAAGCATCCGGACCTGCGCCTTCTTCGCGATCGCGGCCGGATTGTCGTCCGGCACGACCACCCAACGCCGAATCTTCAGTACGGGCCCACTATCGAGACCCGTGAGCAGCGCCGGGTGTTCGACCACAGCGACGTCGAGACTCCCTGTTCGGACGCTCTCCACCAGTTCGGTGGTGGTCGCAGTGGTGGTGACGACCCTGGTGGGCCTTGCCTTGTCGGCGTCGCGGAGCGCGCGGACACACCGCACCACCACGTCGTCGCCAAGCGAGTGCGTGACACCCCATCTCACCGCTGCGTCATGTCCGCCCGTGATGCGCCGAGCCTCGTCCTCGAATCTGGCAGCGTCGGAGACCAGGAGCCGTGCTCGCGGAAGCAACTGTCGCCCAGCGTCCGTGAGCCCGACGCCACGAGCGCTGCGGTGGACGAGCTCGGTGCCCAGCCTCTGTTCGAGACGCCGCAGGCCCTGCGACAACGGCGGTTGTGTCATTCCCAATCGTGCCGCGGCATTTCCGAAATGCCCCTCTTCCGCAACTGCGACAAAGAAATTCAAATGGCGGACCAGATCCATGGCCACCATTGAATCAGCCGATCAGGGGGCGTCAGGGGCGCGCGACGAATTGCTCCACACAGAATTGCCTCCTGAACTGGCGAGATAGCATTCTCGACTCGTCTCGACGCTGTGACCGTCTTTGCGCACGGCGGCGCCGACCCCGACATTGGGGTCATGACCAGAAATCGAGTTCATCCGAAATCGAAGCGGGGCAGCATCGGACATCACGGTGCCCGCACCCTCGCTCTCACTCTTCCGCTGCTTCTTGGCGCGTGCACGGCCGCCGCGGATCAGACCGTCCAGGACACTTCGGTGGCCGTGACACCGGAACTGCCCTCACTCGACACGAAACTCGACGCGCTGGAGGCCCGCTACTCCACGCGAATCGGGGTCACCGCAATCGATCCCGCGACCGGCCAGATCTACCAGCATCGGGGCGACGAACGATTCGCCCTGTGTTCGACGTTCAAGACGTACGCGGCCGCCGAGGTACTCCGCCGGACGCGGGCGGGCACATCGTCACTCGACAAACCGGTCCTGGTCGAACCCGGTGACCTCGTGGAGAATTCACCCGTCACCGCGGCCGCCGTCGGCACCCCGATGACACTGCGGCAGATTGCCGAAGCGGCGCTGACCCGGAGTGACAACACGGCAGGAAACTATCTACTCGAGGAGATCGGCGGGCCGCCCGCGATCACCTCACTCGCCCGCGAGATCGGAGACGAGAGCACCCGCCTGGACCGGTGGGAGACCGAACTGAACAGCGCGCTCCGCGGGGACCCGCGGGACACCTCCACACCGAAAGAACTCGCGGACGGCTACCAGGCACTGCTCCTGGGGGACGCGCTCGGATCTCCCGAACGCGCGCAACTCGTCGACTGGATGCGGGCGAGCAAGACGTCGGACAAGCGAATTCGCGCCGGTCTGCCGGACGGGTGGACCGCTGCGGCAAAATCCGGCGCAGGCCGGTTCGGGACCGTCAACGACGCAGGCGTCGCCTGGGACCGGGACGGCAACCCCCTGGTTCTCGCTATCCTCACCGACAGCCTGACCAATCAGGAGGATGCACAGGGGAACAATGAGGTGGTTGCCGACACCACCGCTGCGGTGGTCGAGGCCATGACTTCGCCGTGAGTCACCCGTGTGGAGACCCCTGGTGCGGCGGGAACCGTCAGATGGCCAGCTTGGCGAGCAGATCCCGCGCCCGCTCGGCGGTCTTCGGCTCGCACAGCACGTCGTAGCGGCCGGCCACCAACTGCATGGTGGACGCGAAATCACGCTGACCACGCGTGGCGGCGTACGGGATGGTGGTGGAGATCAATCCGAAGATGATGCCGCCGATGATGCCCGCGACCAGCGGGCCGAGGAGGCTGTCGGTGAAGAGTCCGAGCAGCAGGCCAAGGAACACACCCAACCAGGCTCCCGAAACGATTCCGCCACCAATCACTTTCGCCCAGGTGAGCCGTCCGAGAACGCGCTCGACCTGCATCAGGTCCACGCCGACGATGGTGACGTCCTCGACCGGGAAGGCCTGGTCCGACAGGTGATCGACGGCGCGCTGCGCCTCGGCATAGGTCGGGTACGAACCGATCGGCCAACCGGTGGGAGGGGTCGGCAGCGGCCCGCCGCGTCCGGTCCGATTCGGCTGTGCGAGCGGATTGGTCATCGTCTGTGCTCCCTCATCGGTGATTCAGCTCGTGAGAACTGCACTCTCGTCGATGTCCATCTTACTGAGAGTTCGGGTCGAACCGTGTGGTCCGCACCATGCCTGCCGCGCGCCCCTTGCCCGCGACGACCAGCGCCATCTTGGCGCTCGCCTCGTCGATCATCTCGTCACCGAGCATCGCGGCGCCGCGCCCGCCGCCCGCCGCCGAGGTGTGGAACTCGTACGCGTCGAGGATCATCTCGGCGTGGTCGTAGTCGGCCTGACGCGGGCTGAAAACCTCGTTGGCCGCATCGATCTGGCCGGGGTGGAGCACCCACTTGCCGTCGAAACCGAGCGCCGCGGTCCGCCCGGCGGCGCGCCGGAAGGCCTCGACGTCGCGGATCTGCAGGTACGGCCCGTCGATCGCCTCGAGCCCGTGCGCCCGCGCCGCCATCAGGATCGTCATCAGGATGTGGTGGTAGGCGTCGCCCGGCTCGTAACCCTCCGGCTGCTCGCCGACGACAAGGGTGCGCATGTTGATGCTCGCCATGAAGTCGGCGGGCCCGAAGACCAGCGTCTGCACCCGCGGGCTGGCGGTCGCGATGGCGTTGATGTTGGTCAGGCCGATCGCGTTCTCGATCTGCGCCTCGATGCCGATCCGGCCCACCTCGAGCCCATTGGCCCGCTCGACCTGGGTGAGCAGCAGATCGAGTGCCTGCACGTGACTCGCGTCGGTCACCTTCGGCAACAGGATGGCGTCGATCCGGGCACCTGCGCCGGAGACCACCTCGATGACGTCGGCGTGGGTCCACTCGGTGGTCCAGTCGTTGACCCGGACGACCCGGATCTGCTCACCCCATCCGTCGGAGTTCAGCGCATCGACGATCTCGGCCCTGGCCTGTGCCTTGGCGATCGGTGCGACGGCGTCCTCGAGATCGAGGAAGATCTCGTCGGCCGGCAATCCCTTGGCCTTGTCGATCATCTTCCTGCTGCTGCCGGGAACGGCAAGAATCGACCGACGCGGACGCGCGACCTGCATGTGGACCTCCAGTGTGAATTAGCCTGGCCATCATGGCAGCAGTGAGCAAGGTCTTCGTAGCCAGGCTCGCCGGCCTGGTGGTGCTCGGGCCCGACGGAGAATCGATCGGTCGCGTCCGCGACGTCGTCATCACCATCCGGGTCGGCCGACAACGCCCCCGAGTCCTCGGCCTGGTCGTCGAATTGCTCACCCGGCGAAGGATATTCATCCCGATGCTGCGGGTGACGGCCATCGAGCCCGGCTCGGTGACACTGACCGGCAACGTGAGCCTGCGCCGGTTCACCCAGAAACCCGGCGAGGTGTTGGCCCTGGCCCAGATACTCGACAGCCGGGTGCGTGTCGACGACCCCGAACACGACGACCTGGCCGGTCAGGAGGTTCTGGTCGCGGACCTGGGCATCGAGCTGACCAGGACGCGGGACTGGGTGGTCTCCCGCGTTGCGGTCCGCAAGCCCCGAGGCAGGCTCGCCCGCCGCACCGCGATGCAGATCGTCGACTGGCAGCACGTGCAGGGGCTGACGCAATCTCAGCTGGCCCTGCCGGGACAGGGCGTCTCGCAGCTGTTGGCACAGTTCGAGGGCATGCGTCCCGCCGACGTCGCCGAGGCCATCCGCGAGCTTCCCGACAAGCGCCGTCACGAGGTCGCGGTCGCGCTCGACGACGAGCGGCTCGCGGATGTGCTGCAGGAGTTGCCGTCCGACGATCAGACCGACCTGCTCACCCACCTCGAGGTGGAACGCGCGGCCGACGTGCTCGAGGCGATGGACCCCGACGACGCCGCGGACCTGCTGGGCGAGCTGCCCGACGCCGAGGCCGAGTCGCTGCTGCAGCTGATGGATCCCGAGGACTCCGAGCCCGTGCGCCGGCTGCTCGAGCACTCCCCCGACACCGCGGGCGGCCTGATGACGCCCGAACCGGTGATCCTCACGCCCTCGACCACCGTCGCCGAGGCGCTGGCCCGGGTCCGGAACCCGGATCTGACGCCTGCGCTGGCCAGCCTGGTGTTCGTCGTCCGGCCGCCGATCTCGACGCCGACCGGCCGATATCTCGGTTGCGTGCACCTACAGCAGCTGCTGCGGGAGCCGCCCGCGACCCTGGTCGGCGGGGTGCTGGACACCGACCTCACCCGGCTCGACCCGGACGAGTCGCTGACGGCGGTGACCCGCTACTTCGCGAGATACAACCTGGTGTGCGGACCGGTCGTCGATGACGAGGAACACCTGCTCGGCGCCGTCACCGTCGACGACGTGCTCGATCACCTGCTCCCTGAGGACTGGCGCGAACAGGAAGTGGCCGATGAGTGAGAAGCGGACATCGTCGGAGAAGACGACTGCACTGAGCGCACGTCAACGGCTCGACACACCGCGCGGATCCCGGCTGTTCAATTTCCAGATCGACGTCGAAGCCGTCGGCCGGGTCGGCGAGCGGTTCGCTCGGTTCCTCGGAACCGGGCGGTACCTGGCCATCCAGACGATCGTGGTGATCGTCTGGATCACCCTCAACGTGTTCGCGGTGCGGCTGCAGTGGGATCCGTACCCGTTCATCCTGCTCAACCTGGCGTTCTCCACCCAGGCCGCGTACGCCGCGCCGCTGATCCTGCTGGCGCAGAACCGGCAGGAGAACCGGGACCGCGTCTCGCTCGGGGAGGACCGGGCCAGGGCGGAACAGACCAAGGCCGACACCGAGTTCCTGGCCCGCGAGCTCGCCGCGCTGCGCCTGGCCGTCGGCGAGGTGGCCACAAGGGACTACCTGCGCCGCGAGCTCGAGGAGATCAAGTCCCTGCTGACCCCGCAGGATGAGGAAGAGCCGAGGCCCCCGCGCCGGTAGCACCACCCGAAAGGGCCACCACCTGCGTATCCACTCTGTAATCTGGGTCACATTTCGTGGGTTCGGGCATTGCGAAGGGTGGGCGCATGCGGATCAGGGGTCTCGCGGCCGGGTCGACGGCGACGTTGGTCGCGGTCGGGGCCGCTGCCACGGTCGTGGGCGCCGCGCTCGGCTTCGGACCGTTCGGTACCGCCGCACCCGCCCTGGCCGGGGTCGCGGTCACGACGCAGGACGCCCCCGATCCCGCGGGCACGGTCGGGTGCTGCCACCCGCGCCCAGGCCGGCCCGCGCACCGCACGCATACACCCCGCCCCCACCGGTCCAGTTCGAGCTGCCGCCCGCGCTGGCGCCCCGCCTGTCGCCGATGCCCGCGGCGATCACGGTGAGCGAACTCGGCATCCCCGAACTGGTGCTCGGCGCGTACCGGATGGCCGAGTCGACGATGGCCACGGAGGCACCGGACTGCGGGGTGACGTGGCATCTCCTGGCCGGGATCGGCCGGATCGAGTCCGGGCACGCGGGCGGCGGCCGTACCGACGCGGCGGGCACCACGCTGACCCCGATCCTGGGACCGGTCCTGAACGGGCACCTCGCGGGAAACCAGGTCATCACCGACACCGACGACGGCGCCCTGGACGGCGACAAGAAGCACGATCGCGCGGTCGGGCCCATGCAGTTCATCCCCAGCACCTGGACGCGGTACGCCGCCGACGGGAACGGCGACGGCACCGCCGACCCGAACAACGTCTTCGACGCCTCGCTCGCGGCCGCCCGGTACCTCTGCTCGGGTGGACTGAACCTGCGCGACAGCGCCCAAGAAGTCCGGGCGGTCCTGCGCTACAACAATTCGATGGCCTACGCCGCCAATGTGCTGGCGTGGTCCGCGGCATATGCGGGCGGCGGGACGCCCGCCCCCGGTTCGATCCCGGAGGTCCGGCCGGAGCCGGCCGAGCCGACGTCGGCACCCGAACCGGGACGCGCCGTCGATGCGGCCGCACCCGTCGCGCCCGCCGCACCGGCCCCAGCACCGGCGCCACTGATCCCCGGCCTGCCCGAGCTGCCGTGCCTGATCTTCTGTCCGCCGCCCGGCGGCACTCCCGCCGCGCCGGCGACGCCGCCTCCCCCGCCCGCACCCTGACAGTCCGGACGGAACGCTCGGCATCCCTTCGCCAGGTCTCGAACGGGTTCACTTTTCGGTCTCGACGCGCCCTCGGCGTGACCTAACTGAAACTATCCAATTTTCTTCGCTGACCAGTGATTACCTCCAGAATCCCGTTACGCAGATCACGGTAAAGTAACGGAAGTATCTCGAATTCGGGTAGCCTCGGCTCCGGTCGATAACAAATCAGTGCCCCGACCGGGACGCAGGAGGATCACCGTGGGTCGCCACAGCAAGAAGAACGATTCGAATCTTCGCCGCAACTCCGTCGTGGCACTCGCCGGGTTAGTCCCCGCCGGGCTGGTCGTCGGGACCACGGCAAGTGCCTCCCCCTCGCTCCCGTTCACGGTCGCCGCCGACTCCGCACCGATCGCCGACGTTCCCGCCGCCCCGCAGCCCGAGGCCGAGCCCGCCGCCGTGGCCACGCCCGCCGCCGAGGCCGCCCCGGTCCTCGCGCCCGCCCCCGAGCCCGCACCGGCGCCCGCGCCCGCCCCCCTGCCCGAGGGACCGCTCGGCATCCCCGGCGTCAACTTCGCCGCCTACCAGTCCGCCGAGAAGCTGCTCGCCAAGGACCTGCCCGGCTGTGGCATCAGCTGGATGCAGATCGCCGGCATCGGCATGGTCGAGTCGCACCACGCCAACGGCGGCAAGGCCCACGACAACGGCGACGTGTTCGAGCCGGTCATCGGCCTGCCGCTCAACGGCAGCCTGCCCGGACAGGCCGTCATCATGGACACCGACGGCGGCGCCCTCGACGGCGACACCGTCTACGACCGCGCGGTCGGCCCCACCCAGTTCATCCCCACCACCTGGGCGCAGTTCGGCGCCGACGGCAACGGCGACGGCAAGATCGACCCGCAGAACCTGTTCGACTCCGCCGCCGCGACCGGCAAGTACCTGTGCGACCGCGGGACCAACATGCGCGACATCGGCTCGGCCACCATGGCGATCCACCGCTACAACAACTCGATGGCGTACGTGGCCAACGTGACCGCATGGGCGCTGGCCTACTCGACCGGCATCACCCCCACCGCGGACGCCCTGCCGCGTATCCACTGAGTCCAGGCCACCTAGGATTAGGGCATGCCAGTAGTGACCGAGTCCGACGTTCGTAGCGCGCTGTCCCGGGTGCTCGATCCGGAGATCCGCAAACCCATCACCGAGCTGGGGATGGTCAAGAGCGTCGCGCTGTCCGACGACGCCAGCGTCGACATCGAGATCTACCTGACGACCGCGGGCTGCCCCATGCGGACCGAGATCACCGATCGGGTCACCAAGGCGGTCGCCGATGTGTCCGGCATCGGCGCCATCCGCGTCGAGCTCGACGTGATGAACGACGAGCAGCGCACCGAGCTGCGCAAGTCACTGCGCGGCGACTCGGCCGAGCCGGTCATCCCGTTCGCCCAGCCCGGCTCGCTGACCCGCGTGTATGCCGTGGCATCCGGCAAGGGCGGCGTCGGAAAGTCTTCCGTCACAGTCAATCTCGCGGCCGCCATGGCCGCCCGCGGCCTCTCGGTCGGTGTCCTCGACGCGGACATCTACGGCCACTCGGTCCCCCGGATGCTCGGCACCGACGCCAAGCCGACGCAGGTCGAGCGGATGATCATGCCGCCGCAGGCGCACGACGTGAAGCTCATCTCGATCGCGCAGTTCACCCAGGGCAACACCCCCGTCGTCTGGCGCGGGCCGATGCTGCACCGCGCGCTCCAGCAGTTCCTGGCCGACGTGTTCTGGGGCGACCTGGACGTGCTGCTGCTCGACCTGCCGCCCGGCACCGGTGACGTGGCGATCTCCGTCGCCCAGCTGATCCCCGGCGCGGAGATCCTGGTGGTCACCACCCCGCAGCAGGCCGCGGCCGAGGTGGCCGAGCGGGCGGGCGCGATCGCGCTGCAGACCCGCCAGCGCATCGTCGGCGTCGTGGAGAACATGTCCTGGATGGAGCTGCCGGACGGCACCAGGATGGAGGTGTTCGGCTCCGGGGGCGGTCAGGCCGTGTCCGACCGGCTCACCAAGGCCGTCGGAGCGAAGGTCCCGCTGCTCGGACAGATCCCGCTCGAGCAGGCGGTCCGCGAGGGCGGCGACGAGGGCGTCCCGATCGTGCTCAGCGATCCCGACTCCCCGGCAGGCACCGCGCTGCGGGATATCGCCGAGAAGCTCTCGGTCCGCTCGCGCGGCCTGGCGGGCATGTCGCTCGGCATCGACACCACGCGGCACCTGTAGGTCCGGCGCTCAACGGCCGCGCCACGCGGCGGCACCGATCACCTCGAGCGCCTCACGCACCGAGATCAGGGTGTCGGCGGCCAGCAGCCGGTCGCAGTACGGGAGCGCCGCGGCCATCGCCCCGACCAGCGGCTCGAACCCCGTCGCCCCCGCGCGTGGGTTGAGCCAGATCACGCGGTACGCCCTGCGGTGCAGGCGGGCCATCGCGGCGCCCAGCTGCTGCGGGCTGTCGCTGTCCCAGCCGTCCGAGGCGATGAGCACCACCGCCCCACGCAGCGCGTTGCCGTGGTGCGACGCGAGCAGGTCGCGCACGCTGCCGCCGATGTGGGTGCCGCCGAACCGGTCGACCACCCTGTCGTTGGCGTGCGCGACCGCGGCCTCGGCGGATCGGTGTGCGAGCACGGCGGTCAGCCTGGTCAGCCGCGTCGAGAAGGCGAAGACCTCCGCGTCGCCACGGGTCACGGCGGCACGCATCAGGTGCAGGTAGACGTCGGCATAGGGCTGCATGGACTGGCTCACGTCGCAGAGCATCACCATCCGCCGGGGCCGGATCACCGGCCTGGTGCGCACGATCGTCAGGGTCTCCCAGCCGGTGCGCCGAGACCGGGCGATCGTCTCCCGGAGCGCGATCCGCCTGCCCGCCGGGTGGCGTCGCCTTCGCCTCGTGCGTCGCCTCGGCCAGGCGACCGATGCCTCGTCCAACCAGCTGCGTAGTGCCCGCAACTCGTCCTCCCTGAACTCCCCGAACGGCCGGCCCTCCACCGCCTCCAGGCGGCCAGGCAATCGCAGGGGCAGGCTCGGCCCCTCCTCGCCGCGGTCGCGGGTGACCCGGACCGCCTCCATCGTCGCCCAGGGCAGTCCGACGCCCTGCGATTGCGTCGAGTCGCTCCCCGCGCGCGACACCAGCGCCGCAATGTGGGAATCGGGCAGCGAATGACGCAGCGCGCGGTGTGCATTCGGGTCCATCGCCAACAGCGACGCCCCGAAGACGCCCGTGAAGACCCGGTCGAAGCCGGCGAGATCGGCCTGCCTGCGCACCAGAGTCAGGCGCGCCGCCCAGTACAGGCGGGACATCGACGTCGGCCGCAACGACGACAGCGCCCTGGCGAACTCGGCCGCGGCGCCCTCGGTCACCGGGATCCGCGCTGCCCGCAGGCGCATCGTCAGCGCAATGGAGAAGGCCGCCAGGTCGATCCCCCTTGCCAGTGCCGGTTCGGCCATGACCACGGCTCAATGTCGCCACAGGAATCGAATGGCCAGCCCGACCACGAGACCGGCCAGCAGCGCCGCCGCGAGTGGGAGCAGCCGCTTCGCGAGGGCCGGTCCGGCCAACCCGAGCAGGTCGAGCGGCTCGGGCTCATGGGCCGGTTCCGGCGCCGCGACGAGCGCACCGGGTGCCTCCTCTGCCTGCGCCGCCGTCTCCGGCTCGCTTGCCTGCTCCCCCGCGGCCAGCTTGGCCTCGAGCGAGGCGGCGAACTGGTTCATCATCTTCTCCGACACCTGTGCGATGACGCCGCTGCCGAACTGCGCCAGCTTCCCGACCACCTTCATGTCGGTGTCGACGGTCACCCTCGTCGCGTCGCCCTCCTCGACCAGCCGCGCGGTGATGGTGGCGGAGGCGTTGCCCGCGCCCCGCGAATCCCGGCCGTTGGCCTCGATCACGGCTCGATGCGCCGCTCGGTCGGTTTCCCTGAACGCCGCCCGGCCGGAGAACTCGCTCGTCACGGGGCCGACCTTGACCTTCATCTTGCCCAGGTACGCGTCGCCGTCGCGCCCCGTCAGCTGCGCACCCGGGAGCAGAGGCGCGACCACATCGAGATCGGTCAGGGTGTCCCAGGCCGTCTCGATCGGCGCGTGCACCGTGAACTGATTTTCCAGCTTCATCGCCCTTGACCTCTCATGTGGTGACATCGGGTGCCGCGCACGGCGTGGCCCGATCGCGTTCGTTGTGGTCGAGCAGCGCGACGATCGAGTCCCGGTCGTCCGGGGTCTTGGCGATCGCACCGAGGCTCGTGACCGCCTCGGCGCGGCCGAGTTCGGTCGCGCCCAGTGCCGCGAGCGCCGACACCCAGTCGATCGACTCGGCCAGACCGGGCGGCTTGTCGAGGTCGAGCCCGCGGGCTTCGCCGACGAACTCGGTGACCTGTTTGATCAGCGCTGTGTTCGCCTCCGGTACGGTGCGCCGCAGGATCGCCACCGCGCGTTCGGGTTTCGGATACTCGATCCAGTGGTAGAGGCAGCGCCTGCGGAGCGCGTCGTGCAGATCGCGGCTGCGGTTGGAGGTGAGGACCACCACGGGCGGTCGCTCCGCGGCGAAGGTCCCGAGCTCCGGCACCGTGACGGACGACTCGCCGAGGAACTCGAGCAGCAATGCCTCGAATTCGTCATCGGCACGGTCGATCTCGTCGACCAGGAGCACGGGTGCCCCTGCGCCCCTGTGCCGCACGCACTGCAGAATCGGGCGCGGCAGCAGGAACTCCTCGGTGAACAGATCCGACTCGTCCAGCCGGCCGGCGCGCGACTCGGCCATCCGGATCGCGAGCAGCTGCCGTTGGTAGTTCCAGTCGTACAGGGCCTCACCGGCACCGAGCCCCTCGTAGCACTGGAGCCGGATCAGCGTGGTGTCGAGCGCGGCGGCGAGCGCCTTCGCCGCGGTCGTCTTACCCACTCCCGGCTCGCCTTCGAGCAACAGTGGCCGCCCGAGCGCCAGTGCCAGGTAGATCGCCGACGCCGTGCCCTCGTCCAGCAGGTAGTCCTGCGCGTCGAAGCGCCCGACGACGTCGGCGAGATCGGCGAACCCGGGCCGGCTCATGGCTCACCGAGAATCCTGCGCCTGCAGCGCCAGGTAGTCGTCCCAGGTGTCGACATCGAGCGGGATCTCGGCATCGACCGGCACCTCCAACACCGGGATCCGGCCCGATTCGAGCAGTTTCCACACCCCCTTGTCGCCGTGCAGCCCCCGCAGCTCGGGAAAGATACTGCGACCGAACCAGAGCGGGTGCCCGCGGCCGTCCCGGTATCGGCAGACCGCACTCGCGTCCGACGTCGCGACGTCGAGCAGTGCCGCGACCGTCGCCGACCGGACCCCGGGTTGGTCGCCGAGCATCAGGACGATGCCCCGCGCGTTCGGGTCGACCTCGTCCAGCGCGCGCGAGATCGTCGAGGCGCAGCCGGAACCGAAGTCGGGGTTGTGCACGACCTGTACCCCGGACAGGTCGACGGCGGCCTCCACCTCGGCCGCCGCCCCGCCGAGGGCCACCAGCACCTGGTCGAGGCGGCACTCGCGCGCGACCCGCAGCACCGCCGCCAGTAGCGGGGCGCCCCGGTACTCCAGCAGCTGCTTGGGCCTGCCGAGGCGGGCCGATCCCCCGGCCGCGAGGACGATGCCGGTGACCGTCACGGGGACCGCTCCCGCGCGTACTGGTCGCGGCACCCGGCGCTGCAGAACCAGTAGGTCTGCCCGTCGAGCTCGACCCGCGGGGTGTCCGCGCGGACCGTCACCGTCATGCCACAGTTCGGATCGGTGACCGTGTCCTGCGCCGCGGCGGCGAGTGCGGCGTCCAGAGCCGGGCTTCGGCGGGCCAGCTCGCCGAGCCGAATGCCATGCACGATCTGCGCGAGGATCGACAACGCGATCTCGGCAGGGGTGCGCGCGCCGATGGGCAACCCGGCCGGGGTGTGGACCCTGGCCCGCTCCGCCTCGTCGAGTTCGAGCTGATCCAGCACGCTCGCGCCGCGGATCCTGCTGGCGACCAGCCCGATGTATCCCACGCCGGCGTCGAGCGCGGACCTGATGGACTCCGCCTCGTTCCCCCCGAGTCCGACGATCACCGCCGCCACCGCGTCGCCGGGCCTGCCGCCCTCCTCGACCCGCTCGATCTGGAACCCCAGCATCCGGGCCAGCTCGGCGACCGCGTCCGCGGCGGGGTTGGTGCCCATCAGATACAGCCGCGCGGCGGGCAGTCGCGGCGCGAGGAAGATCTCCAGTGCGCCCCCGGACAGGCACGGGTTGACGACGACCGTCGCCCCCGGCGCCTCCGGGAACTGGGCCTGGCCGTCCGGCAGCACCCGCAGCAGCACGCTCTCCTCGGACTGCAGGGCATCGAGCGCGGCCCTGCGCACCGAACTCTCGGCGCACTGACCGCCGACGAAACCCTCGATGGTGCCGTCCGGCAGCACGATCGCCTCGTCGCCGGTGTGCGCGGAAGTCGGCGGCTCGGCCCGCACCACGGTCGCGTGCACGAACGGTTGCCTGCGGTCGATCAGCTCGGCGATCCGCGCGTTCGTCTCCATGCCCGCACCCTCCTGCGCTGTGCTGGGTCCTGCCCGGTCTCCGGCCGCGGGCTAGATCGGTGGTGCCGCTCTGCCCTGCATCGCCTCCCACACCCGCGAGGGTGTCAGCGGCATGTCGGCGTGCCGGACGCCGAACGGCTTCAGCGCGTCTACCACGGCGTTCACGACGGCGGGCGGCGAACCCACGGTCGCCGACTCGCCGACACCCTTGGCGCCGATCGGATGGTGCGGCGACGGCGTCACCGTGAAACCGGTCTCGAGGTGGGGCACCTCGAGCGCCGTCGGGATCAGGTAGTCCATCAGCGAGCCACCCAGGCAGTTCCCGTCCTCGTCGAACGCCATGATCTCCATCAGCGCCATCCCGATCCCGTCGGTGATGCCGCCGTGCACCTGTCCCTCGATGATCATCGGGTTGATCCGGGTGCCGCAGTCGTCCACCGCGAGGAACCTGCGCACTTTTACCTCGGCGGTGCCGGGATCGATGTCGACGACGCAGAAATACGATCCGTACGGGTAGGTGAGATTCTCGGGGTTGTAACAGATCTGGGCTTCGAGCCCGCCCTCGAGACCCTCCGGCAGGTCGCCGGCACCGTACGACCGCATCGCGATGTCCTGGATCGTCACCGCCGTCGTCGGATCGCCCTTCACGTGGAAGGAACCCTTCTCCCATTCGAGGTCGGCCACGGACACCTCGAGCATGCCCGACGCGATGATCTTCGCCTTGTCCCGCACCTTCCGCGCGACCAGCGCCGCGGCCGCCCCGGACACCGGCGTCGACCGGCTGCCATAGGTGCCGAGGCCGAACGGGGTGTTGTCGGTGTCGCCGTGCACCACGTCGATGTCGTCCGGCGGGATGCCGAGCTCCTCCGCGACGATCTGCGCGAAGGTCGTCTCGTGCCCCTGCCCCTGGCTCTGCACCGACAGCCGAACCACGGCCTTGCCTGTCGGGTGCACGCGGAGTTCGCAACCGTCCGCCATGCCGAGCCCGAGGATGTCCATGTGCTTGCGGGGCCCGGCACCGACCGCCTCCGTGAAGAAGGACATGCCGATGCCCATCAGCTCGCCCCGCTCACGCTTCTCGGCCTGCTCCCGGCGCAGGTCGGCGTAGCCGATCATGTCCATGGCCTTGCGCATGGTCACCTCGTAGTCGCCCGAGTCGTAGACCCAGCCGGTCTTCGAGGTGTAGGGGAACTGGTCCGGCTTGAGCAGGTTCTTCAGCCGCAGCTCGGCGGGATCCATGTCGAGGTCGTACGCGAGGCAATCGACTAGTCGCTCAACGAGATACACCGCCTCGGTGATCCGGAACGAGCAGGCATACGCCACCCCACCCGGAGCCTTGTCGGTGTAGACGGCGGTCATCTTGCAGTAGGCGGCCTCGAGGTCGTAGCTGCCCGTGAACACCCCGAAGAAACCGGCCGGGTACTTCACCGGAGCCGCGGTGCCGTTGAAGGCGCCGTGGTCGGCGAGCACGTTCGTCCGGATCGCGAGGATCTTGCCCTCCCTGGTGGCGGCGATCTCGCCCTGCATGATGTAGTCCCGCGCGAACCCGGTGCTCATCAGGTTCTCGCTGCGGTCCTCCATCCACTTGACCGGCTTCCCGGTCACCAGCGAGGCGACGATGGCGCACACGTATCCGGGGTAGATCGGCACCTTGTTGCCGAACCCACCGCCGATGTCCGGCGAGACGACCCGGATCTTGTGCTCGGGCAGCCCGGCCACCAGTGCATACAGGGTCCGGTGGGCGTGCGGCGCCTGGGAGGTGGACCAGAGCGTCAGTTTGCCGTTGACCGCGTCGAAATCCGCTACGGCGCCACAGGTTTCCATCGGCGCCGGGTGCACGCGGGGGTAGACGATCTCCTGGGTGGTGATCACCTCCGCCCTGGCGAACGCCTCCTCCGTCGCCTTCGGATCGCCCGCCTCCCAGTCGAAGACGTGGTTGTCGGTCTTGCCCTCGAGGTCGGTTCGGATCACCGGGGCGTCGGGCGCGAGCGCCTTGCGGGCGTCGATCACCGGATCGAGGATGTCGTATTCGACGTCGATCAGCTCGAGCGCATCACGCGCCGAGTACCGGTCCTCGGCGATGACGCACGCCACCTCCTGCCCCTGGAAACGCACCTTGTCGGTGGCGAGGACCGCCTGCACGTCGTTGGAGAGGGTCGGCATCCAGGCCAGTCCCTGCTCGGCCAGGTCGGCGCCGGTGATGACCGCCTTCACCTTCGGATGCGCCTGCGCCGCCGTCGTGTCCACGCGCACGATGCGTGCGTGTGCGACGGGCGACCGCAGGATGGCCAGGTGCAGCATGCCGGGAAGCACGATGTCGTCGACATAGTTCCCGCGGCCGCGGATGAAGCGGGGATCCTCCTTGCGGAGCATCCGCCCGTACCCGACCGGCTTCTTGTTGTTGTCGAAGTGTTCGTTGTCCGACTCGTCCGTCACTGGTCCGGTCGGTGGATGGTCGACGGTGGTCATGATGCACCTCCGGCGTGCTCGCTGACGCGCGGCGGTGAGGAGGTCTCGGGCTGCGCCGCGGTGGGACCGGTGCCGCGCTCCGGTTCCGGTTCGCGGGCCGCGCCCTCTTCGTGCGCCGCGGCCCACTGCACGGAACGGACGATCGTGGTGTACCCGGTGCACCGGCAGATCTGTCCGGAGATCGCCTCGCGAATGGCCTGCTCGTCCGGATGCGGGGTGCTGTCGAGCAGGGCCCTTGCGGTCATCATCATGCCGGGGGTGCAGAAGCCGCACTGCAGGCCGTGACATTCCATGAAGCCCTGCTGGACCGGGTCGAGTTCGCCGTCGCGTTCGAGGCCCTCGACGGTGCGCACCTCGTGCCCGGCGGCCATCGCGGCCAGCATCGTGCAGGACTTCACGGGCTCGCCGTCCACCAGCACCACGCAGGTGCCGCAGTTGCTGGTGTCGCAGCCCCAGTGGGTTCCGGTCAGCCGCAGCTGATCTCGCAGGAAGTGCACCAGGAGCATTCGGGGTTCGACGTCCTCCGTGACCTCACTGCCGTTGACGGTCATCGTCACCTGCATGTCTTTCGTCCTTCCCTGGTCCCCCGACCTGTCCTCGCTAGTGGACCCGTCCGGCAGCCGTGCGCAGCGCGCGGCGGGTCAGTTCCTTGGCCAGGTGCCGCTTGTACTCCGCGGTACCCCGCTGGTCGGTGACCGGTTCGCAGTGCCGGGACGCCAGATCGCCTGCATAGAGCGCGACCTCGTCGGTACACGGCTTGCCGATGAGGAACTCGTACACCTCGCCGAATCCGGACGGGTCGGCATTCACCGCGGTGAGACCGATCCTCGCCTCTACGACGACCGGGCCGTCCAGCCACACCGCGGCGCCCGCCGCCGCGATCGCCCAATCCCCTACGCGTCTTTCCACTTTCGCGTAGGCATTCGACCCGTGATCACGGAAGGGGATCCGGATCTCGGTGAGGATCTCGTTGTCCGCCGCGGCGGTCTCGTACGGCCCGAGGTGGAACTCGGACATGGCGATCGAGCGCTCACCGCGCTGCCCCTGCAGTACGCAGGTCGCGTCGAGCACCTCGCACACCGTGCTGAGGTCCTCGGCCGGGTCCGCCTGACAGAGCGATCCGCCGATGGTGCCGCGGTTGCGCACCACCGGGTCGGCGATCACCCGCTCGGCGTCCCGGAAGATCGGCCACAGCGCGGCCAGCTCCGCGGACTCGAGCAGTTCCCGGTGTCGCACCATCGCACCGATCCGCACGCCCGACGGCTCCACCGTGATGTGACCCAGCTCGTCGTGCAGCGGGTTGATGTCGATGAGGTACTCGGGGTTCGCCAGCCGCAGCTTCATCATCGGGAGCAGGCTGTGGCCGCCGGCCACCAGTCGGGCCTCGCTCCCCAGCCGTTCGAGCAGTCCGATCGCGTCGACCACGCTCGTCGCTCGCTCGTATTCAAAGGGTCCAGGGACCTGCATCTGATCCACCTCGCATCGCATGGGGACAAATCCAGACTCGACCGGTCCACCGGGGGTGTCAAGCGCCCCGAGCGATCAGCGCAAACGATCCGCACACGACTCGTGCAGGCACCGGTCAGGAGGTCTCGTCGTGGTGGATCCGGCCCTCGATCGCGGTCAGCCGTTCGCCGCCCCCACCCCAGCGCAGCTCGATGATCTCGGCGGCGATGGACACCGCGGTCTCCTCAGGCGTGCGGGCCCCGATGTCGAGTCCGATCGGGCTCGACAGCCGCGCCAGCTCCGCCTCGCCGAGCCCGGCCTCGCGCAGGCGGTGGAGCCGATCGCGGTGGGTACGCCGCGACCCCATCGCCCCGACATAGGCGACCTCGGGCAGCCGGAGCGCGAGCGCCAGCAGCGGGACGTCGAACTTGGGGTCGTGGGTGAGCACGCAGATCACGGTGCGCCCGTCGATCGCCTCGGCGTCGATCTGCGACTGCAGGTAGCGGTGCGGCCAGTCCACGACCACCTCGTCCGCGGTCGGGAAGCGGGCGTGGGTGGCGAACACCGCCCTGGCGTCGCACACCGTGACGCGATAGCCGAGGAAGGCTCCCTGATGCGCCACCGCCGCGGCGAAGTCGATGGCGCCGAAGACGAGCATGCGTGGACTCGGGGCATGACTCGCGACGAACACGCGCATTCCCTCGCCCCGCCGCTGGCCGTCGGGGCCGTAGGTGAGCACCCCGGTCCGTCCCGCCGCGAGCAGACCTCGGGCGTCATCGCCGATTGCGGCGTCGGCGCGCGCCGAACCGACCGTTCCACCGATCCCGTCCGGCCGCACGATCATCCGGCGACCGACCCACGCGGTCTGTGGGTGGTCGATCACGGTCGCCACGGCCACCGGGCGTTCGTGCTCGATGTCCTCGGCGACCTCGGCGAGCTCGGGGAAGGTGCGGCGGGAGACCGGCTCGACGTAGACGTCGAGAATGCCGCCGCAGGTCAGCCCCACCGCGAAGGCATCATCATCGGTGACGCCATATCGCTCGAGCTCCGGCCTGCCGGACTCGACCACGTCCCGGGCGAGCTCGTAGACGGCGCCCTCCACACAGCCACCCGAGACCGAGCCGGCCACGGTGCCGTCGGGGGCGACCACCATCGCCGCGCCAGGGGGCCTCGGTGCCGACCTGAAGGTCTGCACCACCGTGCCGACACCCGCGGTCCCACCCGCACGCCAGATCGCCATCAGTTCGGTGAGGACATCGCGCATCAGACGTCACCCCCCCGCGTGGCACAGCTGGTTGCGGGCGCCCTGGGTGGTTCCCATGGCTGGACGCTACGCCGAATGCGCTCGATAGAGTGTGGCTTCCTGGACGGTGGACGAGGCGGGGGCATTGAGCACACTGGATCCGGCTCGGCGGCGGCACGACGAACTCGAGTCCAGGCGCGGCAGCCCCACCTTCTTACTGTGGCTCTGCTTCCGGTTCGCGGTGTTCGTGGCCTGCGCGGCGCTGCTGGGGTACGGCCTGGCCTGTGTCGCCGACATCTTCCGGCACGCCGTCATCGACACCGCGTTCGCCGACGAGGCCCGGTTCGACGAGGCTCCGACGTGGCTCTGGTGGCCGTTCGGGGCGGCCTTCGGCTACGTCCTGTTCGGAGTCGGGATGTCCGACGACCTCGCGACCTTCCTGGGGCGCCACCGCTGCCCCGGCCTCATGGCCGCGGCCGGCTGGGCGGGAATCACCCTCGGCTTCTCGGTGTCCACCCTGAACTGGTGGCCACCGGCGCAGGTCGGCGCGGCCATCGACCCGGTCACCATGACCGAGACGCCGTGGAGCCCGCTCGCCTGGGTGGGCTACTACACCGAGATCTGGATTCCCCTGCTCCTGCTGGTGACGACCGGAGCGGCGGTGTCGCGGACCGTGTCCGGGTTCCGCAGGCAGAACGTCCAACTCAGGGAGCGTGACCGGCTGTTGGAACGCGGGCTACGGGTGCCGGGCATCGTCGCCGACGTCAACGTGCTCGTCGACAGCCCTCAGGAGGACGGCTCGGTGTCGATCGCGGGTATCGACGCGACGGTGACGTTCACCGACGCCCAGGGCGTCACACGGTGGGTCACGCGAAGGGTTCCGAGCCTGCACCGGGCACCGGACCAGGGCACGACACAGGTCCTGTTCGACCCGGAACGCCCTGGCGACGAGGGCTCGATATTCGTCGCTTTCCACCGGGACCCGGCGACCAGCGACTGGATTCCGTTCGACTGGCCCTAGGTGGCGTCGGCGTCGTACGGGGGACGCTCGCCGGAGGCGAGGGGTGTCGATTCGCGTTGCACCGTAGGGGGCAGGCCGGTGCTGGCGGGCCCGCCGCTGCTCTGCGGCTTCGCGTCGAAGTTCCCGGTCAGGATCGAGTCGTCGCCGTCGAGCAGATGCTTGGTGATCATCGAGCGCGGCGTCATCCCCCGCAGCTGCTGCAGATCGGAGAGCGGCTTGCGCAGGTCCTCGAACTCGGGACCGAGCTCGTCCTTGAGCTGCTGCGTCGCGCCGCCCGCGTAGTCACGGACCTGGCGCAGCGACTTCGTCACCCACGAGACGGCACCGGGCAACCGCTCGGGTCCGAGGATCACGAGCGCCGCGACGAGTAGGACCATGAACTCGCCCCAGCCAATGTTGCCAAACACCGGGTCAGCCTACGTGCCCGCGGCGATCCGCGCCGCTATCGGTGCCGAATTCACATCGCATACCGCTGCCCTCCGAGGGAACCACTCAGTCCGAAGCGGGTGTGACCTGGACTTCGACCGTCCGGCCCGCCCGCACCAGTTGCACCGGGACCGGCTGGCCGACGGCCTGCTGGTGCACCGCGACCACCAGCTCGTCCGCGCTGGTCACGTCGCGGTCACCGACCTTGACGATGACGTCGCCCTCGATGATCCCGGCCTGCTGCGCGGGCCCGCCGTCCTTGACGTTGGCCACCTCGGCGCCACTGGTCTGCTCGTTGGTCACCGACCGCGCGTTCACGCCGATCTCGGGGTGATGCATGGCTCCGGTCCGGATCAGTTCCTGCGCGACCGCGGTGACGTCGTCGACGGGGATGGCGAACCCCAGGCCAACCGATCCCCCGCTCTCGCTTCGGATGGCGGAGTTGATCCCGATCACCCGGCCCTCGCGGTCCACCAACGGTCCACCGGAGTTGCCGGGGTTGATCGCGGCATCGGTCTGGACCGCATCGATGACCGCATCGGTGTCGGTGCCCTCGCCGGACAGCCGGACCGGGCGGTGCAGCGCGCTGACGATCCCGCTGGTGACCGTCTTGCTCAGACCCAGCGGCGATCCGACCGCCACCACGTCGTCGCCGACCTTCAGGTCCGCGGACCGGCCGAGCTCGGCGACGGTCAGGTTTCCGACATCCACCCTGAGCACCGCGAGGTCGGTCTTCGTGTCGCGACCCACGACGCGCGCTGGCGCCTTGGTGCCGTCCGCGAAGACGACGCGGAGCGTCGCCGCGTCGGGGTTCGTCGCGGCCATCGAGATCACGTGGTTGTTGGTGACGATGTAGCCCTCGCCGTTGATCACGACACCCGAGCCGGTGCCGGACTGCTCACCGAGCGCGACCTGGATGGACACCACCGACGGGAGCACCGCCTCGGCGACCTTCGCGACCTGGCCGAGTTCGGCGTCGTCGCCGCTCGACTGCGTCAGCTCGACCCGCTGGCTGGTCAGTGCGCCGACGTTCTCGGCCGTGACCCGGCCGATGATGCCGCCGACCAGGCCGATCGCCAACGCGACGCCTGCCAGCGCGGCCAGTGCCCGCGGCGCGATGCGCTCGCCGAGCAGGACGTCGCGGATGCCGAGTGCGGGCGCGGGCGGCAGGTCCCCGGCCGCGGGGGCATCGAGGGCGGGCGAACCGAGCCGTGCCGGTGCGTCCGGGTCCCGCCACGGATCGGCAGGCGCCTCGTCCGCCGCCTCCTCGGAGTCGCTCGCGGACGGATCGCGCTGGATCGAATCGGTTTCGCCTGCCGGACGGCCGAAGGCCTCGGCGAGCACCGGGTCGGGACGCCGAACGGCGACCTTCGGATCCGCGGTGCGGTCCGTGCCGGGCGCGAAGGAGGAGTCGACGCCGTCGGGCCGTCCGAAGGCGTCGGCGGCCGCGGGGTCGACGGTGGGACGGTAGAGCGGTCGCGGCGCCAGCCGGGGCGGTGCCGAATCCTGTTCGGCTGCTGCATCCAGCGCGCCTGCGGCCGGGGATGTGGGATCCGAGTTCACGCGGCTGTGTACCCCTCGTTGGCGTCAGTCACGGATCCCAGTATCACCGACGCGGTGCGTGGCATCATCACCGACGCGGTGGCGACTAGCGGCGCCTGCGCCACGACGACGCGAACGAGTACGACGTGACCATCGCCGCGAGCACGGCGCCTGCCTTGCCGTCGGCACGCCGGAAGCCGGATCGCTCGGCGAAGCGACGACCGCGGCCCTGTGCTGTTGCGTCGGCGTCCGGGAGCGGGTTGCACATCGGGATCTGGCTCAGAATGCCGAGAAGCGAACTGGGCATGCTGATCTCCGAGGCCTCACGGAGCGCGCCGCGCGCGTGGTGCTGGGCGTCGACCTCGGCAGCGCACTCCGGACACATCGACAGGTGCTGCGCGGCCCGCAGGTAGGCGTTCATCTGCAGCTCGCCGTCGACGTACGCCGCGATCGCCTCACTGGCCAGATGCTCGGTAGAGCTGAAGCGGCGCGGTTTCCGAGCCTGCGTCATCCAACCCTCCTGCACGGTCATGCGAATGTCATCTTCCCTGTCCCCGACACCGCGGTCAGATATTCCTTCAGCGCCTGCCGTCCACGGTGGATTCGGCTGCGTACGGTACCGAGCTTGACTCCCAGTGTGGCACCGATCTCCTCGTATGACAGGCCTTCGACGTCACAGAGCACCACAGCGGCACGGAACTCGGGCGCGAGCGAGTCCAGCGCGGACTGCAACTCCGGATCGAGCCGGGCGTCGTGATAGATCTGCTCGGGGTTCGGACGGTCGGACGGGACCCGCTCGTAGTCCTCGGGCAGCGCCTCCATCTTGATCCGGTTGCGGCGCCGCACCATGTCGAGGAACAGGTTCGTGGTGATCCGGTGCAACCACCCCTCGAAGGTGCCCGCCTGGTAGTTCGAGAGCGACCGGAACACCCGGATGAAGGTCTCCTGGGTGAGGTCCTCGGCGTCCTGGGCGTTGCCCGAGAGCCGGTAGGCCAGCCTGTACACCCGGTCGCCGTGCTCACGGACGAGCTCGTCCCATGACGGCATGCTGGTCTGATCGCCGGTGGCGTCAAAGGCGGCGGTGCCGCTCAGATCGGCGGCGTCGGGGCCGCCCGTCGGCACCGACTCGGTGAATTCCGCATCGAAGGCGGGTACGGCGTTGACCATCGAGATTGTGGAAACCTCCTGCTAAGGACAGCTGGTGAGCGAGCACAGGACGATACGAATAAAAGGCACAACCCCCACAATGTCGGGTTTGTTCCCTTCTCGCCGGGTTCGTCCGGTACCCCCTTCCTGGGCGGTCAGCGATCTCGTGTGCCCCTACCTTTTCCGATCCAAATGTGTGAGATGTGTGAGCAACCTGAGGTTCAGCTGAGAATCTGCGGGTCAGCGGCCAAAATCACGTGCGCGCCTCGACTCCACCGCAGCGTGTCGGCTATAACCTCGGATTCGTGCACAACAACGCCGAGCAGCTGCTGGCTCACACCGAGGAATCGGTCCTGGAGGACGCGGTCCTCACGCTCGCACGCGAACGGGCGGAGGATCTCGGCGCGACCCCGGTTCCTCCGTCCGTCGGCGCGCTGTTGAGCCTGTTCACCCAGATGCTCGACGCCAAGACCGTGGTCGAGATCGGGACCGGCGCGGGGGTGAGCGGGTTGTGGTTGCTCGACGGCATGCGTGCCGACGGGGTGCTCACCACCATCGACACCGAACCCGAGCACCAGCGGGCCGCCAAGGACGCGTTCCGGTCCGGCGAGATCGCGCCCGGCCGAACCCGGCTCATCAACGGCTGGGGCCTGGACGTGCTGCCCCGCCTCGCCGACGCCGCCTACGACCTGGTGTTCGTGGACACCTCGCCCGCCGACCACCCGCAGTTCGTCGCCGAGGGGGTTCGACTGCTCCGGCCCGGAGGGGTGATCGTGCTGCACAACGCGCTGCTCGGTGGGCGCGTGGCCGACCCGAACCAGCGCGACGCGACCACCCTGGCCGTGCGCGCGGCCGCCAGGGCGATCGCGGAGGACGACCGCCTGACGAAGGTGCTCCTGCCGGTCGGCGACGGCCTGCTCTGCGCGTCGCGTTCGGAGTAGCGCCACCCGCTCGCACCTGCGTCGGCGAATTTTTACGGCCTCTTGACGGGAGACCTCTTGCCGCACGACTGAACGAGTGTTTAATCTACTAAACATGCGTTCAGCAATGGCCGACTCTTCCACCCCCGACCGGGACATGACCGCCCGTGCACGGATCCGCGACACGGCGATCCGGGTCTTCGGCGAGCAGGGTTTCGTCACCGGGGTCCGCGCCATCGCGACCGCAGCCGGGGTCTCCCCCGGACTGGTGAACCACCATTTCGGCTCCAAGGACGGACTGCGCGCCGAGTGCGACGCGCACGTTCTCGAGATCATCCGGGAGCAGAAGGCTCAGGCCATGTCGACGCCCGGTCCTGCGGGCGCGATCGCGGCGCTGAGCGAACTCGAGCAGTACGCGCCCGTCGTCGCGTACATGGTGCGCAGCTTCCAGGCAGGCGGCCGGCTCGCGGAGTCCCTCTTCGAACACATGGTGGCCGACACCGAGGAGTACCTCGCGATCGGCGTGCGCTCCGGCAAGCTGCGGGCCAGCCGCGACCCGAAGGCGCGGGCGCGGTACCTCACCCTCAACAACGTCGGCGCGCTGCTGCTCTACCTGCAGATACGGGCGGACCGGGAGGGGACGCTCGACTACGCCACGGCCATCCGCGACCTGTCGGACGAGATCACCCTGCCCGCCCTCGAGATGTATGCCGAGGGGATCTTCACCGACTCCTCGCTGCTCGACGCGTTCCTGGCCACCGAGGCCGACGACCCCACCACCCATCCCGACACGGAATCCCCGACCGAGGAGATGCCATGACGACCCCACTGATCGACGTTCGCGACCTGGTCAAGACCTTCGGCCAGACCCGCGCCCTCGACGGCCTCGACCTGCAGGTCGCACCCGGCGAGGTGCACGGCTTCCTCGGCCCCAACGGCGCGGGCAAATCGACAACCATCCGGGTGCTGCTCGGCAGCCTGCGGGCCACCGCGGGCAGCGCAACGGTTCTTGGCCGCGACCCGTGGCGCGACGCCGTCACCCTGCACCGCGACCTGGCCTACGTACCGGGCGATGTCACCCTGTGGCCGTCGCTGACCGGCGGCGAGACCATCGACATGCTGGCCCGGATGCGCGGCGGCATCGACGAAGCCAGGCGCTCCGAGCTCATCGAGCGCTTCGACCTCGATCCACGCAAGAAGTCGCGCACCTACTCGAAGGGCAACCGGCAGAAGGTGTCCCTGATCTCGGCGTTGTCGTCCAACGCCCGGCTGCTCCTGCTCGACGAGCCGACCTCCGGCCTGGACCCGCTGATGGAACAGGTATTCCGCGAGAGTGTCGCCGAGGCGGCCCGTCGCGGCGTCACCGTGCTGCTGTCCAGCCACATCCTGTCCGAGGTGGAGGCACTGTGCGATCGGGTGACCATCATCCGCGCGGGCAAGACGGTGGAGAGCGGCTCGCTGTCGTCGATGCGACACCTGAGCCGCACCTCGATCAGCGCCGAGCTGACGGGCGACCCGGGCGACCTCAGCCGGCTCGCGGGTGTCGAGGACGTCTCGATCGACGATCACACCCTCCATTGCCAGGTCGACAGCGAGCACCTGGGTGAGCTGATCCGCGTGCTCGGCGATGCCGGGGTGCGCAGCCTGGTCAGCAAGCCACCGACGCTCGAGGAACTGTTCCTGCGCCACTATCAGGTCGAGGGACCCGAGCACACCGGGGAGAAGGTGTCGGCATGAGCACCGCGACGGTCGCGGGCCCCCGGCATCCGGCCGCGGCGGTCCCGCGCGGGACATCGAATTTCACCGGAACCCTCGGCTTCGTCCGGCTCTTCCTGCGGCGGGACCGGATCGTGCTGCCGCTGTGGGTACTGCTCCTCTCGTTGCCGTTGGCGCCCGTCTACATGGGCAGCATCGAGAGCATCTACCCCACCGAGGCGGACCGTGCGGCCTTCGCGGCCACCATCATGGGAAGCCCGGCGCAACGCGCCATGTACGGCGAGATCTACAACGACAGCCTGGGCGCCGTCGGCATCTGGAAAGCCGGGATGTTCTACACGCTGATCGCGATCGCGGTGATCCTCACCGTCATCCGGCACACCAGGGCGGAGGAGGAGAGCGGTCGGACGGAACTGCTCGATTCGACCGTCGTCGGCCGGTACGCCGGCCTGACCGCCGCGTTGCTGGTGGCCTTCGGCGCGTCGATCGCGACCGGGCTGATCGGCTCGGTGGGACTGCTCACCACCGACGTGCCACACGCGGGCTCGATCGCGTTCGGGCTCGCGCTGGCGGCGTCGGGGATCGTGTTCACCGCCGTTGCCGCCGTGGCGGCCCAGCTGAGCACCAGCGCCCGCACCGCCCGTGGCATCGCCTTTGCCGTGCTGGGCACCGCCTTCGCGCTCCGTGCCGTCGGCGACGCCGGCCCGTCCGCGCTGTCCTGGCTGTCGCCGCTGGGCTGGTCGCTGCAGGTGCGCCCGTACGCGGGCGACCGCTGGTGGGTGCTCCTGCTGCACCTGACCACGGCGATCGCGCTGACCGCGGCGGCCTATGCACTGCTGCGCAGGCGGGACGTCGGCGCCGGGTTGATCGCCGAGCGTCTGGGCTCGCCCACCGCGACGCGGTCGCTGAGCGGCCCGTTCGGCCTGTCCTGGCGGCTGCAGCGCGGCACGCTGATCGCCTGGACCATCGGGATCAGCCTGTACGCCCTGCTGATCGGCAGCGTCGTACACGGGATCGGCGACGAACTCGGTGGCAGCGACGCGGTCCTGGAGATCATCAGCCGGATCGGCGGAACGCAGGCACTCGAGGACGCGTTCATCACGATCTCGTTCACCATGCTCGCCGTCGGCGCCGCGGCGCTCGCGATCTCCTCGGCGCTGCGACTCCACGGCGAGGAGACCGCGCAGCGCGCCGAGTCCGTGACTTGCGGCGCAGTCGGCCGGACCCGATGGGCCGCAAGCCATATCGTCTTCGCAGTCGCGGGCCCGGCCGTCGCCCTGCTCGCCGCCGGGCTGGTGGCCGGGCTGACCTACGGAATCGCGGCGGGCGATATCGGAGGGAAGCTACCCCGGGTGCTTGCCACCGGGCTCGTGCAGTTGCCCGCGGTCTGGATGCTGGCGGCGATCACGGTGCTGCTCTTCGGACTGGTTCCGCGTTTCACCCCGGTGGCGTGGGGAGTGCTGGTGACCTTCGTCGCCCTCTTCCTGCTCGGCTCCATCTCCGGCGTCCCGCAGTGGGTGCAGGGCCTCCAACCCTTCAGCCACACACCCAAGTTGCCCGGCGCGGAATTCGAGGCCACCCCGCTGGTGTGGCTCCTGGTGATCGATGCGGCGCTGCTCGTCGCCGGCCTGATCGCGTTCCGACGGCGCGACCTCCGGCAGTAGGTTCGCCCGGCTCCCGGCTCCCGGGGCCCGCCGGAGCCGCACCGTTACCCCGAGATGGACAGTTGACCAACTTCCGGTCAACTGTCCATCGCGCGGGCCGGATCCGGGGCAGCATGAGACCTCGTGATCTGCTCAGACCGCCCCCGACCGGAGTCGGGGGGCTTCGCCCCCGCCGACTGCGACTACCCACGCCTCGCCCTGCCGCACGCCTGGGTGGAGCGTGCGCTGTGCCGCGCCGAGCACCCCGATCAGATGTTCGTTCGCGGCGCCGCCCAACGCGAGGCGGCCGCCGCGTGCCGCCGGTGCCCCGTCATCGTCCAGTGCGGCGCCGAGGCCCTCGACAACCGCGTGGAGTTCGGTGTCTGGGGCGGGATGACCGAGCGTCAGCGCCGGGCACTGCTCAAGCGCCACCCGAACGTCGAGTCCTGGGCCGAGTTGATGAGGTCCACCGAGCCGGTGCGCGCGACCGCCGGCTAGATCCGGGTGGCCCTCGCCGACGGCGACGACGCCACCGGGATGGACCAGTTTCGCGAGATCTTCGACGAGTCAGCGCGATATCGACCGAACGTCGGGGCCGCTGCGTACGATCAAATCATCTCGCTGGAACACCTCTCGGAGGCCGACGTGAGCGGACTTGGTATCGATCTCGGAACCACCAACACTGTCGTCGGCACCCCCGAAGACGGCATCGTCCTGAACGAGCCATCGTTCATGCTGGTTCGAGAAAAGGAACCGCACCACGCTCTCTCGATCGGTATCGACGCGCGGGACCTGGTCGGCCGCAATCCCGTGGGGGTCACGCCCGTTCGTCCGATGCGCGATGGGGTGATCGTCGACCTCGAGTCGGCCAGGGCATTCGTCACGGCCGTCATCAAGCGCGCGGCCCCGAGCAGGCACTACGGTCTGCGGCCGAAGGGCGTCTTCGCTGTTCCTGCGGGCGCCACCTCGCTCGAGCGTCGGGCACTGCTCGAGGTCGGGCACGAGGCCGGTCTGCGCAAGGTCGGGCTTATCCCGGAGCCGGTCGCGGGGGCACTCGGCTGCGGGATCAACCCGCTCGAACCCCGCGCCCACCTCGTCGTCGACATCGGCGGCGGCACTTCGGAAGTCACCGCATTCTGTTTCGGTGGCATGCTCTCGCATCGCAGTTGCCGACTCGCGGGGGATGAACTGACCAACGCGCTGTCTCACTACCTGCGGACCGAGCACAACATCATCGTCGGCGAGCTCACCGCCGAGCGGGTGAAGGTCGGTGCGCCCGAGACTGCCGAGGGGCAGTCGCTCGTCGTCGAGGGCCGCGACGCCGTGACCGGCCGGGCACGTCTGGTCACACTCGAGACCGAGGAGATCGTGGATGCGCTGCGGCCGACCGCAATTGGGATCGTGCAGACACTGGCCGAGTGCCTGGAGGACATTCCCGCGCAGGCGATCGGTGACGTGATGTCGGAGGGACTCCTGGTGCTCGGCGGTGGGTCGCTTCTGCGCGGCCTGTCGCAGCTGCTCGAAGAGTCCTTCGGGCTCCCGGTGAAGACGGCCGAGCGCCCGCTGACCTGTGTCGCCGAAGGTGCGACTGCTTGTCTCGACCACCCCGAAGTCGTTGCCGCCTACAGCGACTGATCAGCGCACATCAGGAGCATCCCCGCGGTGGATCGGGGATCAGCGGTTCGGCACCGCCCGGGGTTGCGCGAGGTAACGCTCGAGGAGTTTCTTGGCGACGGGCCCGGATGTCGCCGATCCGAAACCACCGCCACGGACCAGCACCGAGACCACGATCTCGGGAGCGTCGAAGGGCACCACCGCGGAGAACCAGGCATTGAGGCCCTTTCCTGGCGCCGACGGATCCTCCGCCGTTCCGGTCTTGGCGCCCGCCGCGACCGGCAAGGTGGCCAGCTGCCCGGCGGTACCGGCTGCGGCGGATGCCCGCATCCCCGCTCGCACGGGGCCGAGTTGGTCCGCGAAGGACAGTCGACGAGGCTCCGCGGTGGGAATGGGCAAGGCGTCCGGCCCGTACGCCGCGGCGAGCTGCGGTGTCACCGTCGAGCCCGTGGCGATGCCCGACGTCCAGCGCGCCAACTGCACCGGAGTCGCGCTGACGGTGCCCTGACCGATACCCATCAGCAGGGTCGACCCCGGATACCAGGTTCCCCCGATGCTGGCGACGTTCTCCGGTGTGCCAAGGAAACCCGCGGACTCGCCCGGCAGGTCGATCCCCGATTCCTCACCCACCCCGAGCTCCGTAGCGGTCGCCGCGATTCGCTCGGGGCCGAGGAGCTCGGCGAGCTGGTAGAAGTAGACGTTATCCGACCACTGGATCGCCCCGATCAAACTGTTCGGTCCCATCGGCTGCCAGTTCGCGAATGTGTGCCCTCCATAGGTGTATGACGCACCGCCTGCGAGTACGGCGTCCGGCGACAGCACGTTGTACTTCGCATTCGCCGCCGCGACGACGATCTTGAAGGTCGAGCCCGGCGGGGCCGCGGACTGGGCGGCGTGGTTGAGCATCCGTCCCGGCCCGGGCCCCTCGGTTTGTGCCGCCAGCGCGACCGTGTCGACCGGAGGGCCGTAGAGGTTGTTGTCGAATCCGGGCACGCTGGCCAGCGTCAACACCGCCCCGGTGCGGGCGTCCATCACGATCGCCGCGCCCATGTCGCCCCCGCTGGTGCGCACCGCGTCGGTCAGCGCGTCGGTCGCGAGCCGCTGCAGCCCCATGTCGAGGTGCAACCGCAGGTCGTGTCCTCGCACCGGGTCCACCCGCTCGCCGGTGGCCACCAGACGCCCAGAGGGAGCGACGTACATGCACTGCCTGCCGTCGGTGCCGCGGAGCAGCGCGTCGTACCGCTTTTCGAGTCCCGCTTTGCCGACCCGTGATCCGAGGGCAAGTTGTGGCCAGCGTTCCATGTCCTGCGGGTCCGCGAGCCCGACGTGCCCGAGGATGGATGCCAGCGATGCTCCGTCCGTGTAGTGCCTGCGCCCGGTCGGGTACACGAGCACCCACGGGATCTGGGCGTCCACGATTCGCCGAGCCTGCTCGGGCGTCACCCGTCCAAGAACGACCTCCAACTCGTCGCCGCCGCTCTCCAGGGTCGCCGCCAGCTGTTCCGGCGCGACGCCGAGCAGCGCGGCCAGTTCGGCGCGCACGGGCCCGTCGTCGCGATCGAACATTCGGGCAACCACCGCAACGGCGTATTCGGGGACGTTGTACGCGAGCGGCTCGCCGTTGCGGTCGAGGATGTGACCCCGCTCGGCGGGTAGGCGGATGCAACGCTCCATCTGCCGGTCGCTCATCGCGCGAAACTCCACACCCCGGCCGCTCTGCAGCTGCCACGCGAACACCGACAGCACGAGGAGCATCGCCGTGACCGTGACGGCGCCTGCCGACACTCCTCGGGGTAGGCGGCGCCGTCTGGACTCGGTGGCCCACAGGGGACGCGTGACGCCGTCGCGGCGGATCGCGAGCACCAGCCCGATCGCAACGAATCCGAGGATTGCGGCCGTGCCCCCGTAGCTGAACAGCGGGATCGGCATGCCGGTGTGTGGCAGAAGCGACAGGCTCTGAGCGATCGAGACCACGGCCTGCACTCCGAACAGCCCACCGATCCCGGCTGCGACGAGGGCAGCTTCCCGGGTCCGCGCCGTTCGGGCGGCCAGCGCGGCTCGCCACACGATGACCATCGTGGCGATCACGACTGCCAGACCGGCGAACAGACCCCATCCGTACACGAGGCTCGCGAAGGCGAGGTCGTGCTCCGATTCGGGAAGGTACTCGGCCCTCAGGTCGTAGAACGGTTCACGCCCCAGACCGAACCAGCCGCCGCTGCCGATCGCGATGTCCGCCTGCAACGCAGCCCAACCCGACCCCTGCGGGTCGGCGTTGCTCGAGAGGAACACGTGAATGCGCTCGAGCTGGTAGGGCCGGAGAAACAGCACGGCAAGGGGCAACGAAGCGATCCCGAGCGCGAACAGCGGGAGCAGTGGCAGCAGCGGCACCCTGGCCAGGATCAGCATGAGTATCACGGTCGAGGCGAGCACCACGGCGGTCGACAGGTCGGGCTGCAGCGCGACCAGGCCGATCGGCACACTCGAGATCAACAGGGTCGCTGCGAACCGGCCGAGGGTGTACCCACCCGCCAAGATCGCCGCGGGGACAAGTACCAGTGCCAACTTGGCGAGCTCGGAGGGTTGAACGGTGAACAGGCCGAAGTTCAGCCAGCGCTGGGCACCCTTGGTCGCGACCCCGATGAGTGGCACCGCCGCGAGCAGGACAACCGAGGCGGCGAACAACGTCCAGCCGAATCGTCGGAGGTTGCTGGGCCGCAGGCGCGAGATCGCGTACATCGCACCGAGGCCGACGGCGGCGAAGAGTGCGTGGCGCACCGCGTCCGTCGACTTCCCTGTCGAGATCAGGTTGAGCAGGCCGAGAACGACGAGGGTGATCGCCGCCCCGACGAGCCAGGGATCGGATTCTCGTTGGTGCGCCTGCATGCGACCACGCCTCAGCAGGTTGCGTTCTCGGCGGGCACGAATGCCGGCTCCGACGCGGCTGCCGCCGGGGCGCTGGTCAGCCCGGCGACGGCGAGCGCGGGGGCGTGCGGCAGGACGACGCTTGCGATGCCGTACACCTGCTGCCCACCCGGCGGCACGGGCATCGTGACGTCATTGCCCGGATGGACGGCTCCGGAGCATCGGTCGTACACGCTCACGTGCCAGGTCACCGCTTCGACGTTCGCCGCGGGATCGACGTGGACGTCGACCCGCATGGTGCACGGTTGTCCCGTCGAGCATTCGCCGTTGGCGAAGGTGGCGGTGACCCGGGTGATCGGCCCCGCGCTGCCAGGAAGACCGGTACGAACCGGACCCGCCTCGGCGGTTCCTTGCGCGGTCGGCGAGGTCTCCTGGTCGGCTTCGGGCGCGGGTGGCGGCGGCGAGACCGGACTGATGTGATTCTGCTCCGACGGATTCACCGGATGGAGAACGGTATCCCAGCCCCGGCGCAGCTCCGACCACGCACCGGGCGCTACCCACACTGCCCCGACGAGCAACAGGATCGTTATCAGGCCGAGCACACCCCGGCGACGCGACAGCCGTCTCCGTCGCCGATGCCACGGATTCCCGATGGGTGGATACCAGCCCTTCGGGGCGAGCGACGATCCGACCGCCGGGGCCGGCAGGCTCTGCGAGTTCGCGCGGTCCGTGACCACCCGATCGTCCGAGAGCGTCCGTCCCCTTGTCGCCGAGACGAGCTCCGCGAGCTGACACCGCGTCCTTCCCACCGTGGAGGGGTCGAGCGACGGTGCGACCGCGCCGCGAACCCCGCGGGCCAGGTCGGCCAGATCTGTTGTTCGGTCGATAGATTCGTCCAGCCGGTCGGCGAGCGCGCGATCACGACAGTTCGTCGCGATGCTTCGAAGCAGACTCGCCACCGCATCCTGCACGTCGTGCCAGGACGCCGCACTCCCGGTGCGATCGATCGCGAGCTGTCCCCGGTCGGATACCGTCACCGCCTGGTCGCGGAGGATCGGGTAGCCGTCCCGGCTCCGCACCAGCTCGAGCTGATCGATCACATCGGTGACGAGAAGCGCGGCCTGCGCAGGTTTCAACGTCGCAATCGCGAGCAGCCCGCGGAGAACGATGCGACCGCCGCCTGCCTCGATGTCGATTCGCTGCACCGGCTCGAGGCGGGGTTGCGCCGGCTCGCTTCTGCTCACGGAGAGCCCCAGCACTGCTTCGCTCATCGCGCGTCCCGAAACTCTGGGCCCCCGCGCGCGTGTACGACTGACCGGTACGGGTGGCCGGCGGATCTTGGGTTAGGGCGTACTCGCTGTCGAAATCTATTCTGTCTCTGAGCATTCCATTAGACCAGGCAGACGGGGTTCATGGATTGCGGACGAAGATCTCGTTACTCACCCGAGACGCCGCGGCGAACCGGCGCATCGAACCGTTACCCGACCAGGACGACGCGATTGGGAGAGATGCCCTAGATCCAGACGCCCTTGCCGATCGCGACGACACCACCGGGGCTGATCGCGAACCGCTGCCGGTCGCGCTCGAGGTCGACGCCGATGATCTCGCCCTCGCCGACCACCACGTTCTTGTCCAGGATCGCGTGCCGCACCACCGCGCCCTTGCCGACGCGCACGCCCGGCATCAACACGCTGCCCTCGACGGTGGCGCCGTCGTCGACCATCACGTTGGAGCTGAGCACGGAGTTGCGCACGGTCGCGGCGGACAGGATGCAGCCGGCGCCCACCACCGATTCCTGGGCGAGCCCACCCTGCACGAACTTGGCGGGCGCCAGGTTCTCCGCCGCGCCGCGGATCGGCCAGCGCCGGTTGTAGAGGTTGAACACCGGGTGCACGGACACCAGGTCCATGTGTGCCTCGTAGAACGCGTCGAGGGTGCCGACGTCCCGCCAGTACCCCCGGTCCCGGTCGGTGGCGCCGGGCACCACGTTGTCCTTGAAGTCGTAGACATTGGCCATCCCCGCGGCGACCAGCGCCGGGATGATGTCGCCGCCCATGTCGTGGTCGGAGTCCGAGTTCTCCGAGTCGGCGCGGATGGCGTCCACCAGCACCTTCGTGGTGAACACGTAGTTGCCCATCGACGCGAACGTCGCGTTCGGGTCGTCCGGGGTGCCGGGCGGATGCGCCGGCTTCTCCAGGAACTGGGTGATCCGGCCCGACTCGTCGCTGTCGATGCAGCCGAACGCGAACGCCTCGCTGCGCGGCACCCGGATCCCGGCCACGGTGACCCCCGCGCCCGAGTCGATGTGGTGCTGGACCATCTGCTCGGGATCCATCCGGTACACATGGTCGGCGCCGAACACCACGATGTACTCGGGGTCCTCGTCGTAGACCAGGTTGAGCGACTGGAAGATCGCGTCCGCGCTGCCGGTGTACCAGCGCGGGCCGAGCCGCTGCTGTGCCGGGACAGGGGTGATGTACTCCCCCGCAAAACCCGACAGCCGCCACGTCTGCGAGATGTGGCGGTCGAGGGAATGCGACTTGTACTGGGTCAGCACACAGATCCGGAGATAGCCGGCGTTGACCAGGTTGCTGAGTACGAAGTCGATCAGGCGGTAGGCCCCGCCGAACGGCACCGCCGGCTTGGCCCGGTCAGCGGTCAAGGGGTACAGACGTTTCCCTTCGCCTCCGGCGAGCACGATTCCGAGCACATGCGGCTGGCTCCTCACCCTGTCAACCTATCGGCCGCGCCTGACCCCCGCCAGCGGTAGCCCCAAGTCGGCTCGGCGGCTACGTTTATCGCGTGCGGGTTGCGATGATGACCAGGGAGTACCCCCCGGAGATCTACGGGGGCGCGGGGGTCCACGTCACCGAGCTCGTGGCCCAGCTCACGCGGCTCTGCGATGTCGAGGTGCACTGCATGGGCGAGCCCCGCGAGGGCGCCATCGTGCACCGGCCCGATCCCGCTCTGGCCGGCTCCAATCCCGCGCTGACCATGCTGTCGGCGCAGCTGCGGATGGCGCAGGCGGCGGGCGCGGCCGACGTGGTGCACTCACACACCTGGTACACCGGCCTGGCGGGTCACCTCGCAGGCGAGCTCTACGGGGTGCCGCACATCATGACCGCGCACTCGCTCGAGCCCCGGCGCCCGTGGAAGGCCGAGCAGCTCGGCGGCGGCTACCGCATCTCCTCCTGGTCCGAACGCAACGCGGTCGAGTACGCCGACGCCATCATCGCTGTCAGCGCCGGCATGCGCCTCGACCTGCTCGACGCCTATCCCTTCGTCAATCCGGATCGAGTGCACGTGGTGCGCAACGGGATTGACACCGATGTCTGGTACCCGGACTTCGGCGGCGAACGCCCGACCTCGGTCCTGCGCAATCTGGGCGTCGACCCGGACGCTCCCATCGCGGCGTTCGTCGGCCGGATCACCCGGCAGAAGGGGGTCGGCCACCTGATCGCGGCGGCCCACGACTTCGACCCGGACGTGCAGCTGGTGCTGTGCGCCGGCGCGCCCGACACCGCGGAGATCGCCGAGGAGACCGAGCGGGCGGTCGCGAAGCTGTCCGAGGCACGGCGCAACGTGTTCTGGGTCAGGGAGATGTTGCCCACCGCGCAGGTCCGGGAGATCCTGTCCGCGGCAACGGTGTTCGTGTGCCCCTCGGTGTACGAGCCGCTCGGCATCGTGAACCTGGAGGCGATGGCCACCGAGACCGCGGTGGTGGCCTCGGACGTCGGCGGCATTCCCGAGGTGGTCGAGGACGGCGTGACCGGGACGCTGGTGCACTACAACTCCTACGAGCCGGAGGCGTTCGAGCATGCGCTGGCCACGGCGGTCAACACCGTCGCCTCCGACCGCGACCGCGCGGCCGCGATGGGCCGGGCGGGCCGGGCACGGGCGATCGCCGAGTTCTCCTGGGAGGAGATCGCCAAGCAGACCCTCGCGGTCTACCAGGCCGCGAGCGAGGGCTACACCGGGCGTCGGCCCGCCGCAGGGACCGGGCGGTAGCTACTGATCGTGACAGAGGCCGTCACCGTCGAGGTCTCGGGCAGCCGGGCGATACGCTGCGCTCGCGCCTCGTCGCCGAGGTGACGCGCCGACGGGCCCATCGCGATCAGGCTGTCGACATCGGTGCGCGAGAGTGTCATCGGGTACTCGACGGCGACCCGGTCGGCCCGCTCGAAGTACCCGGACATGCTGGCGCCGAGGCGCACCGTCTTGTTCTCGTCCACCCGAACCAGGCCGAGCAGGTCCACGAGTTCACGCAGGTGCCGATCCGTCGGGGTCAGCACGATCAGCGTTCCGTCCGGCCGCAGCACCCGGCGCAATTCCGCGGCGTTGCGCGGGGCGAAGATCGACAGCACATGGCTGAGGGCGTGCGCGCGGACCGGCAGCTGGGTCCAGATGTCGGCGACCACCGAGCCCGCCCGGGGATGGCTGCGGGCGAGCCATCGCGCGGCGGCCTTGGAGACGTCGACACCGATACCCCGCGCGGCGGGCAGCGCGTCGAGGACGGCGGCGAGGTAATGCCCGGTGCCCGCGCCGACCTCGAGCACCGCCGGGTCCACCGGGACATCGGTGGCGCACGCGCGCGCCACCGCGTCCATCAGCGGGTCGAAATGCTGGCTGTCGAGGAATCGAGCACGGGCCGCGATCATCTCGGCGCTGTCGCCGGTGAACTTCGCGGCCCCGGACAGCAGGCTGACGTAGCCCTGCCTGGCGATGTCGAAGCTGTGTCCCTGTTCGCACAGCAGGGTGCGGTCGGCGACGTCCAGTCCGCCGCCGCAGTGTGGGCAGGCGAGCAGCCCGACGACCTCGGCCAGCATCGGTCCGCCTCTCTGTCGATTGCACCGCAAAGACCCCGCGAGCCGAGGTGGCAAGCGGGGCCGTATGCCTGAAGGTTCGCGTCCGGCAACGTGCGCCGCACCGAACCTTGCGAGGAGTTAGCTGGTGACGCCCTTCAGCTCGTCTCCGAGCGCGGCGGCTTCTTCCGGGGTCAGCTCGACGACGAGCCGACCTCCACCCTCGAGCGGAACCCGCATGACGATTCCTCGCCCTTCCTTGGTGGCTTCGAGGGGACCGTCACCGGTCCGGGGCTTCATGGCCGCCATTACCTGCTCCCTCCAGATCTGCGCTGACAAGCTCTGCGCCTAGGCTTACCGTCGGTACCCCGACAGCTGTTGTCGGGGATCACATGTGCCATTCTTCCCTATTGCAAGGAATGCCGGGAACCTGAGTCTCGTTTCCGATCGAATGCGGACCGGAAACCGGGCTCAGCGGCGCACCCCGACCCAGCAATCGAGCAGGTGATCGTCGACCATCCCGGTCGCCTGCATCAGGGCATATGCCGTGGTGGGACCAACAAACTTGAACCCCCGACGCTTGAGTTCCTTGGCCATGGCCGTCGATTCCGCGGTCACCGCGGGCACCTCGTCGACGGTCCGTAACCGGCTCGGGCGTGGCTCGGGTGCGAACGACCAGAGCAACGAGTCGAGATCGGTGTCCGGCATCTCGAGCACGGCCCCCGCGTTCGCGACGCAGGCCTCGATCTTCGCCCGATTGCGGACGATCCCAGGATCGCCGAGCAGCCGCTCGACGTCGTCGGCTCCGAACGCGGCCACCGCCTCGACGTCGAACCCCGCGAACGCGGAGCGGAAGGCCTCCCGCTTGCGGAGCACGGTGATCCAGGACAGCCCCGACTGGAAGGCCTCCAGGCACAACCGCTCGAAGAGCTCGTCTCGACCTCTCAGGGGCACGCCCCATTCCTCGTCGTGGTAGTCGCGGTAGATCCGCGATCCCGACCCGTCGACCGCCCACGGGCACCGGGTCCGGCCGTCGTAGGACGCGTCCTCGCTCATGGCTTCTCCGGCCCGGGAACCGGCGCCTCGCGCAGGCTCGCCAATTCGCCCCGCAGCGAATCGATCTCGCGACCCAGCCGATCCAGTGCCCAATCCACCTCGGCGGCCTTGTATCCGCGCACGGTCTGCTGGAACCGCAGCGCGCGGACGTCGGCCCCGGTGACGTCCTCGGCCGGGAGCATGGTGGCGGTGGTCCCCGGCGGCAGCGGGGCCATCTCCTCACCGCGCCCGAACACCGCGGAGGCGGCCAGGAACAACAGCCCACCGACCAGCGCCATGATCAGCAGATAGAGCAGCACCGTGAACATGATCCGATCCTGTCACGGCGGTCCGACATGCGCCGCAACCCGGTGACCCGCCTGCCTTATGGCCTGAGCGTGTTCATCGGCGGCCGGTCCGCCAGCGACACCTCGGTGGTCACCGGCACGAACGAGTCACCCTCGGCCAGGAACTGCGTCAGCCCCGCTCCGGAATCCTCGATGCCGCACCGGCGGAGCATGGTGCCGATGATCTGCCTGCTCATCACGCCGAGCTCGACCAGCGGCCGGTTGCGGTGCTTGCGCACCCCCAGGTTCACCTGGCCGATGGCGCTGAGCCCGAGCCGGTCGTAGGTGTCGAGCAGCAGCCCGATCTCCACCCCGTACCCGGGCGCGAACGGGACCGCGGACAACAGCTCCCTCGTCCCCGCGTACTCACCGCCGAGGGGTTGCAGCACCGAGGTCAGCTCGGGCCGCATCGCCGCCAGCAGCGGTCGCGCGACCAACTCGGTGACCCTGCCGCCGCCGTTCGCATCCTCGGTCCCGCTGACCCGCAGCGGCCGCCGGTAGTACCCCTTCACGAGGTGGATGCCGTCGACCGTCAGCAGCGGGCCGAGCAACTTCGGCACGAACTCCGGGTCGGGGTTGATCAGATCGGAATCGACGAAGGCGATCAGGTCGCCCGTACTCGCCGCGATCGAGCGCCAGAGCACCTCGCCCTTGCCGGGGACCGGCGCGAGGCCGGGCACCGCCTGCTCGCGACTGACCACGGTGGCCCCCGCGGCGGCGGCCCGTTCCGCGGTCTCGTCGGTCGACCCGGAGTCGAGCACGATCAGCTCGTCCACCAGGCTGCCGAGCAGCGGATGGATGGTGTCCACCACCGCGGAGACCGTCTTCTCCTCGTTCAGTGCGGGCAGCACGACGGACACCGTCCGGCCTGCCTTCGCCGCGATCAGGTCGGCGATGCTCCACGCCGGATGGTCCCAGCTGTTCGCCTCCGACCAGACACGCTCACCGCTCGTGCTCGTCCTCATGCCAGCCCCCTGACCGTGCGGGCCGGCGCCCTGGTGCCGATGATCGCGGCGACCATGTCGACCACTCGTCTGGTGGATGCGACCTCGTGGACCCTGAAGACTCGGGCACCTTCTGCGGCTGCCAATGCTGTCGCTGCCAACGTACCCTCCAACCGCTCGGCGAGTTCTACACCTAGAGTCTCCCCGATAAAATCCTTGTTGCTCAGTGCCATCAGGACAGGCCACCCGGTGTTTACAAGAACGTCCACGCGCCGCAACAACTCGAGCCCGTGGAAGGTGTTTTTGCCGAAATCGTGGGTCGGATCGATGAGGATCCCGTCGGCTGGAACGCCGAGATCGCGCGCCCGCTGCGCAGCCGTCACCACCTCGTCGACCACATCCGCGACCACGTCCGTGTAGCGGACCCGGTGCGGCCGGGTCCGGGGCACGGCGCCGCCGGTGTGCGAGCAGACGTATCCGGCGCCCAGTTCGGCCGCGACCTCCACCAGCGTCGGATCGGCACCGGACCAGGTGTCGTTGATCAGGTCGGCGCCCGCACCACAGGCCAGCCGGGCGACGGGGCCGCGCCAGGTGTCCACGGAGATCAGCAGGTCCGGGTACCGGCCGCGGATCGCCTCCACGAACGGCACCACCCGGCGGATCTCCTCGGCGGTGTCCACCTCGTCTCCCGGGCCCGCCTTGACGCCGCCGATGTCGACCAGGTCCGCACCCTCGTCGACCGCCCGGTGGACGGCCGCCATGGCCGCCTCATCGGTGAAGGTGGCGCCCTTGTCGTAGAACGAATCCGGGGTGCGGTTGACGATCGCCATCACCAGGGCCCGATCGGTCGCCACCGGCTTGCCGCACAGGGTCGGCGAGGCCGCGACGTGGGGTTCGGTCATGGGCTTCATAGTGACATGCAGGCACCGACGATCACGGGGTGGTGCAGGCGTCGAGCGCCTCGCCGACCCCGGACGTCACCAGCAGCCCGTCGAGGGCCCGCTGCTGCACGAAGCCGCCGTCACGCAGTCCGTCCAGCCAGCTCAGGAGCCCCGAGTAGTGGCCGACCGGGTCGAGCAGGACCACCGGCTTGGCATGCATGCCCAGGTAGCCCGCAGTCCAGGTCTCGAAGAGCTCCTCGAGCGTGCCGATCCCACCGGGCAGGGTGATGAAGGCGTCGGCCCGGTCCTCCATGATCTGCTTCCGCTGACGCATCGTGTCGGTGACGATCAGTTCGTCGGCATCGGTATCGGCGACCTCCCTGTGCACCAACGCCTTCGGGATGACGCCGATGGTCCAGCCGCCGGCCTCGCGGGTGGCCCTTGCCACCGCGCCCATCATCGAGACGTTGCCGCCGCCCGAGACCAACCGCAGCCCCCGCCGGCCGATCTCGGTGCCCAGTTCCGCCGCGAGCGCAAGGTACGAATCGTCGACCGGCCCGGAGGCGCAGTACACACAGATGGTGCGGATCGGGAAGATCACCACTCCTCCTCGGTTCCCATCAGCTCGGCGGCGTCGACGCCGTGCTGCGACTCGACGACGATGCGCACGGCCTCCTCGACGCTGTCGGTCACGTGCAGCAGTTCGACGTCGCTCTCGGAGATCTTGCCGCTCTCCACCAGCGTCGTCTTGATCCACTCGAGCAGGCCGGACCAGTACTGGGTGCCGAACAGCACGATGGGGAACCGGGTGACCTTGCGGGTCTGCACCAGGGTCAGCGCCTCGAACAGTTCGTCGAGGGTGCCGAAGCCGCCCGGCAGACAGATGAAGGCCTGCGAGTACTTGACGAACATGGTCTTGCGGGCGAAGAAGTAGCGGAAGTTGATGCCGAGGTCGACCCACTCGTTGAGGCCCTGCTCGAACGGCAGCTCGATGCCGAGACCGATCGAGTAACCGCCCGACTCGCTGGCACCACGGTTCGCGGCCTCCATCACGCCGGGGCCGCCCCCGGTGATAACCGCGTACCCGGCCTCGGCCAGTGCGGCACCGAGGTCACGGCCCGCGGTGTACTCGGGGTGATCGGACCCGGTTCGCGCGGAGCCGAAGACCGTCACCGCGCGCGGCACCTCCGCGAGCGCTCCGAAGCCCTCGACGAACTCGCTCTGGATCCGCAGCACCCGCCACGGATCGGTGTGCACCCAGTCGGTCGGCCCACGCTGGTCGAGCAGCCTCGAATCGGTGGTTGTCGTCTCCACCTTGCGATCGCGGCGGAGCAGGATCGGTCCGCGGTGCTTGACCGAGGCACTGCCCCGCTTCGAGGTGTTCTGCTTCGCGGCCCGGCCGGGCGTCTTGTCGGGTGCCATGCGAGCAAGGCTATCCCGACGCGGGTGACCCATTTCACTGGGTAAACGCCACAGCAAGCGATTGCAAAGTAGTTTAGCCTTCGCTAACTTCTTGTTCGCGGTGGCAACGATATGTCCCCGCCCGCCTCGGTCACCCGAGTTGCCCGGTCGAGATTCCTTGTGAGGGGATTGCTTTGAGCGTGAAGAACATGTCCGTGGTGCGCGGCGCCCGCATGGCGGGCGCAACCGCGGTCGCCGCGGTCGCGATCGGCCTGATGTCGACCGGTGCGGCGCATGCCGACACGTTTGTGCCGCTGCCGGACGGGCAGAAGGCCGGGCCGGGCGCTGTCGTCTCCCGCACCGGCGAGAGCGCCCTGATCTCGCCGTCGCTGGCCGCCAACGGTGCCGGCCGCACCGCGTGGGTCTCGGGCACGGTCACCGCCGATGTCACCGGCATCACCAAGGAAACAGAGGCCGGCCCCTCGAACGGTGCGACCAACGACAAGGGCACCAACAACTCGTCCACGCACGGGGTCTCGCGGATCAGCACGGGCTACATCGTGGGCTGCCAGGTCGACATCACCGGCCTCGGTGGGTCCATCGGCGCCTCGATGGACCTCACGGGCCCGTCAGTCTCGGGGTCGTTGACCGTCCCGGTCTCGGCCGGCCAGGTCAAGTTCGTCGGCGTCTCCGGCAAGGACATCAAGAAGAACGGCAAGTACTCCGTCCAGTACCAGGACACCCAGCTCGAGATCCAGAACTGCGGCGGCTTCGCCCAGGCCCGCTCCTACACCGTGGTCGAGATCGTCGGCGGCAACTACTCCAAGACCACCCTGTACGGCCAGCCCTTCAGCATCGGATGACAAGGGAAATCATGAACTCCAGCAACACCGGCCTGCGTCACGGGCTGCAGATCTCCGCTGTCGGCGCGGCCACGGCCGTCGCGGTCGGCTTCCTGTCGGCGGGTGCGGCCAATGCCGACACCTTCGTCCCCTTGCCGGACGGCAGCATCACCGAGATCCTCGCCGACGGCACGGTCGTCACGATCACCCGTACCGGCGAAAGCGCCAACATCTCGCCGTCGATGGGCGCGACCCCGCTGCACCGCAATGTATGGGTGTCCGGCCGGATCGGCGCCGAGGTCACCGGGCCGAATGCCAAGGGCGGCAGCATCACCGCGGGCTACGTGGTGGCCTGCCAGCTGACACTCGGCGGCAAGGGCGGCGCCGACGCCGGGATGTCCTCGGGTTGGGAGGGTGAGAGCGCCAAGCAGACCGCCAAGACCGCGGGCACCGTCAGCATCGGCCCCGGCCAGGCCAAGAACGTCAAACTGCTCGACCTCGAGAAGGCCGACGGCTTCGGCGGCGAGATGCACAGCGGTGCCAACAGCTTCAAGGGCAAGAGCGGCAGCGTCACCTACGCCGACTCCACCATCGGCGTCGAGGGCTGCGCCGGCTACGCGCAGGCCCGGTCCTACGCCACCGTCTCGGTGAGCACCGACAACATCACCAGCAGCACCACGCTGTGGGGACAGCCGTTCAGCATCGGCTAGTCACCGCGGCCGGCCTCACCCGTCGACCGCCTGGGTGAGGCCGGCCGCGTTCCACCGGCGGCGCCGGTTCGCGTGTGCCACGATTGACCGATGCGTCTGGGGCTCCACGCGCTGGGAATCGGCACCGGCGCTCGCCGCGAGGTGATCGACGCCGTCGCGGTCGCCGCCGACGACTCCGGCTTCGCGACGCTCTTGGCGGGCGAACATGTCGTGATGGTGGACCGTCCGACCTCCCGCTACCCCTACGCCGACGACGGCAGGATCGCCGTGCCCGCCGTCGCGGACTGGCTCGACCCGATGATCGGGCTCAGCTTCGCCGCCGCGGCGACGCGCAGGATCCACATCGCGACGGGCATACTCCTTCTCCCCGAACACAACCCCGTGCTGTTGGCCAAGCAGGCGGCGACACTGGACCTGATGAGCGCTGGCCGGTTGACGCTCGGCGTCGGCGTCGGCTGGTCCGAGGAGGAATTCGCCGCGCTCGGCGTTCCCTTCGCTCGGCGTGGCCCGCGCGCCGCCGAGTACGTCGCGGCCATGCGGACACTCTGGCGGGACGACGTCGCCTCCTTCGATGGCGAGTTCGTCAGCTTCGACGCCGTTCGGGTCAATCCCAGACCGGTTCGCGACCGTCGCATCCCCATCGTCGTCGGCGGCAACAGCGACCCGGCGCTGCGACGGGCCGCGACCTGGGGCGACGGGTGGTACGGATTCAATCTCTCCGGCGTGGAGCAGGTCGCGGAACGGATCGACACCCTCCGCGGACTGTGCCGCGCGGTCGGGCGCGACCCCGGCGAGTTGCGGATGGCCGTGGCGCTGCGCGACGTCGATCCCGGCGACGTCCCCGCGCTCGCCGGGGCGGGCGTCGATGAACTGGTGCTCGTCGAGGCTCCGCCGGACGACCCCCGCGCGGCGGCCGACTGGGTTCGGTCGCTCGCCGACCGCTGGCTGCCTGCGATCGACGGGACGGACGCATCCGCGTGAGACGTCAGGTGCTGAGGTAGCCGCGCAGCACCCGGGTGACCTCGGTGATCTGCGAGGTCGGGACGTGCTCGTCCCGCTTGTGCGCGAGGTTCGGGTCGCCGGGGCCGTAGTTGACGGCCGGGATGCCGAGCGCCGAGAACCGGGCGACATCGGTCCAGCCGTACTTCGCGCGGAACTGTCCGCCCGCCGCTCCGATCAGCGCGGCGGCGGCCGGGGCACCCAGACCGGGAAGCGCCCCCGCCGAACTGTCCGTCACCTCGAAGCCGAGGCCGAGTCCGTCCACCACCTCCCTGACGTGCTCGATCGCCTGGTCCACGCTGCGGTCGGGTGCGAACCGGAAGTTCACGTCCACCTCGGCGGCGTCGGGCACCACGTTCCCGGCCACTCCCCCGGCGATGCGCACCGCGGACAGACCCTCGCGGTAGACACAGCCGTCGATGTCCACCGAGCGCGCCTGGTAGTCGGCGAGCCTGGCCAGCAGCGGCCCGAACTTGTGGATCGCGTTGTCCCCCAGCCAGGATCGCGCCGAGTGCGCACGGGTGCCGGAGGTCGTCAGCCGCACCCGCAGGGTGCCCTGGCAGCCGGCCTCGATGAACCCGCCCGACGGTTCGCCGAGCACCGCGACGTCGGCCTGCAGCCATTGCGGCAGCTCGCGCTCGATGCGGCCGAGGCCGTTGTGCACGGCCGCGATCTCCTCGCAGTCGTAGAACACCAGCGTCAGATCGTGCGCGAGTTCCTCGATCGTCGCGGCCAGGTGCAGGAACACCGCGTCACCGGACTTCATGTCGACGGTGCCGCAGCCGTGCAGCAGCTCCCCCTGCACGGGGTCGAAGGTGCGAGTGCTCGGCACGTTGTCGGCGATCGGCACCGTGTCGAGGTGGCCGGCCAGCATCACCCGGCTCGGCAGTCCCAGGTCGGTGCGGGCGAGCACCGCGTTGCCGTTGCGGATCACCTCGAAGCCGATGGTCTGCTCCCGCAGCGCCGCCTCCACCGCATCCGCGATCAGTGCCTCGTCATGGGAGACGCTCGGGATGTCGACCAGCGCGGCGGTGAGCTCGATCGGGTCGGCGTGCAGGTCAAGGCGCGGCGTCGGGGTCACCCGATCAGACTAGGCGGCTCCGCCGCCCGTGCGCGGTAAGCGAGTCCAGGGACTCGTCAACCGCGCACGGGCGCTACGCGCCTATCTCGTAGATGTCGCCGTCGAAACCGGCGCGGAACAGCCGGCCTGCGGAGAACCCGGAGCCGCCGCTGCCGAAGGTCAGCACGCTGGAACCCGGCAGGCCGCCGGCGAGGGCGCAGTACCGGTTCGGCCCGTCCACCCGCAGGATCTCGCCGCTGATGTCGGTGGGCACGATCGGACGGCCCGCCGCGTCCAGCACCAGCCCGTCGGGCGCGACGAAGGCGTCGCCGCTGCCGAAGTCCACCAGCGACTCGGGTGCGGCCGGGTTCGCCAGCGGGATCCGGCTCACGCCCGGATTCACGAAGGTCCGCGACACGTAGAGATAGCGGTCGTCGGCGCTGAGCGCGGCGCCGTTGGCGCTGGGCAGCACGGCCCAGTCGGGCTGCACGACACCGTTCGGCAGCACCCGCCCGACCAGCGATGCGAGGTCGTTGGTGGCGTACACGGTGCCGTCGCGGGTCACGGCCAGGCCGTTCGCCGCGGAGAGTCCCGACGCGAACGGGTGCACCGCGCCGGTCCCGACGTCGATCCTGACGATCCCCGCCGGCCGCGCGATGTCGCCGACGAACACGCGGGCATCGCCGTAGCCGACCAGCAGGGCGCCGTCCGGCGCGAAGACCAGGCCGCCGCCGATCGGGCCGGGCAGGGTCGCGAACGGCACGGCCGGAGCGCCTGGCCGGTCGATCCGGAGCACCCGGTTGCTGCGCAGGTCCGTGAGGTAGAGCCGGCCCGCGCCGTCGACGGCAGCACCCTCGATTGCCGCGCCCGGCACCCGGCCGACCAACGCGGGCGCCTGCCTCGCGCCGGGGCAGAGCGGCGCGGCGCCCGCCTGCGGCGTCGACAGCAACGAGAGGGCCGCGGCCACCGCTGCGCCGGCCGCGGCGATCCTGACCGAACGGGCGAATCCGATTCCACGCATGCGTCCCCACATCCATTCGGCCGGTACGACGGTCTGCGCTCAGCCTTGCACGGGATGCGCGCGGGTGACGGTTCAATTGCTCCAGCCGGTACCCTGACTGCCCGTGAGCACTCAGGGAGCAACGGCAGTCGGTATCGCAAACGTGACCACGGGCGGGGTCGTCCTCGACACCTGGTACCCGGAGCCCACGCTGGGCGATGTGGCCGAGACGGGCACCGTCGTGCTCGAGGGCGCCGACATCCCGGCCGAGCTGGCCGCGCTGGTCGGCGACGACGAGGCCCGCGGCGTCAAGCAGGTCGCGGTGCGCACCTCGATCGCCGATCTGGCCGCCGCGCCGGTCGACGCGCACGACGCCTACCTGCGCCTGCACCTGATCTCGCACCGTCTCGTCCAGCCGCACGGCGCCAACCTCGACGGCGTCTTCGGCCTGCTCGCCAACGTGGTGTGGACCAACTTCGGCCCCTGCGCGGTCGACGGCTTCGAGCTGGTACGCGCCAAGCTGCGCGCCCGCGGCCAGGTCACCGTCTACGGCATCGACAAGTTCCCGCGCCTCGTCGACTACGTGGTCCCCTCCGGCGTCCGGATCGCCGACGCAGACCGGGTCCGCCTCGGCGCGCACCTGGCCAGCGGCACCACGGTCATGCACGAGGGCTTCGTGAACTTCAACGCAGGCACCCTCGGCAACTCGATGGTCGAGGGCCGCATCTCCGCGGGCGTCGTCGTCGACGACGGTTCCGATGTCGGTGGCGGCGCGTCGATCATGGGCACCCTCTCCGGCGGCGGCAAGGAGGTCATCTCGGTGGGCAAGCGCTGCCTGCTGGGCGCGAACTCCGGCCTCGGCATCTCCCTCGGCGACGACTGCGTGGTCGAGGCGGGTCTGTACATCACCTCCGGCACCAAGGTCTCCGGCCCGGACGGCACGGTGATCAAGGCCAAGGAGCTCAACGGCCAGTCCAACATCTTGTTCCGCCGTAACTCGGTGTCCGGCGCCGTCGAGGTGGTGCCGTGGAAGGGCACCGGCGTCGAGCTCAACGCCGCGTTGCACAAGAACGACTGACGATGACGACGAGCGACCCAGCACAGGACACCGCTACAGCCCTCGCCGAGGAGGGCGACACCTCGCACCTCGGGCACGGGCTCAAGGTCCGCCATCTGACGATGATGGGCCTCGGTTCCGCGATCGGCGCCGGGTTGTTCCTCGGCACCGGTGTCGGGATCGCGAAGGCCGGCCCGGCCGTGCTGATCTCGTACATCATCGCCGGCATCATCGTGGTCTTCGTGATGCGGATGCTCGGCGAGATGGGCGCCGCGATCCCGGCCAGCGGCTCGTTCAGCCACTACGCGCGCATCGGCATCGGCGAGTGGGCCGGCTTCACGATGGGCTGGCTGTACTGGTTCATGCTGATCATGGTGCTCGGCGCCGAGATCACCGGGGCCTCGGCGATCGTGCACGGATGGCTGCCCGGGGTGCCGCAGTGGGTGGTCGCGCTGGTCTTCGTCACCTTCTTCGCGGTGGTGAACCTGGCCAAGGTGAGCAACTTCGGTGAGTTCGAGTTCTGGTTCGCCGCCATCAAGGTCGCGGTCATCATCGCCTTCCTGGTGATCGGCGTGCTGCTGGTCTTCGGGCTGCTGCCGGACACCGACCCGGTCGGGTTCACGAACCTGTTCGGCCAGGGCGGCTTCATGCCGAACGGCTTCGCGGGCATCGCCGCGGGCCTGCTCGTGGTCGCGTTCGCATTCGGCGGCATCGAGATCGTGACGATCGCCGCGGCCGAGTCGAAGGACCCCGAGCACTCGATCGCCACGGCCGTGCGCAGCGTGGTGTGGCGCATCAGCGTGTTCTACATCGGCTCGATCGCGATCATGGTGCTGGTGCTGCCCTGGAACTCGCCGCAGCTGCAGAGCGGTCCCTTCGTGGCCGTCCTGAACCAGGCACACATCTCCTACGTGGCCGGCTTCATGGAACTGGTGGTCGTGGTTGCGCTGCTGTCGGCCTTCAACGCCAACGTCTACGGCACCTCCCGGATGGCCTATTCGCTCGCCCGTCGCGGCGACGGCCCGGCGCTGCTGGGCGGCCTGTCCAAGACGGGGGTGCCCACCAACGCGGTGCTGCTCTCGGTGTTCTTCGGCTTCGTCAGCGTGCTTTTGAACTGGCTGCTGCCGGACTCGCTGCTGTCGATCCTGCTCAACGCCGTCGGCGCCGCGCTGCTGGTGATCTGGATTTTCATCGTGGTCTCACAGCTGCGGCTGCGACCGCGGCTGGAGGCCGAGGGCAAGCTCAGCCTCCGGATGTGGGGCTTCCCCTACCTGAGCTGGTTCACCCTCGCCGCGCTCGGCGGCCTGATCCTGCTGATGCTGACCGACGCCGACGCCCGCAAGCAGCTGATCTCCACGGCCGTGCTGTTCGCCGTGATCGCCGGCCTTTCGGTGCTCAATGCGCGCAGGCGGCGTGCGGACGCCTAGGCCAAGGCGTCCGCACGCGCGTCCGGTTCCGCTCAGCGCGCCGTGAAGCCCCCGTCGATCGCCAGCGCGGCGCCGGTGACGAACGACGCCTCCTCGCTCAGCAGGAACGCGACGAACGGCGCGATCTCCTCCGGCTGGGCGACGCGGTTCACCGGGTGCATGGCCGCGATCTGAGCCATCGCCTCGTCGGTGGGGGCCATCGATCCGCGGGAGAGCGGGGTGTCGACCCCGCCGGTGGTGATGGCGTTGACCCGCACTCCGCGCTCGGCGACCTCCAGCGCGACGGCCCGGGTCAGCCCCACGACGGCGTGCTTGGCCGCGACATAGGGCGCGACCTCGGGCAGCCCGACGGCTCCCAGGTTGGACGCGTTGTTGACGATGGCCCCGCGGGTCTCGAGGACCGCGGGAATCTGGTGCTTGAGGCAGTGGAAGACGCTGGTGGCGTTCTGCGCGAGCTCCGCGTCCCAGTCCGCCCCGTCGATCCCGGACACCGGGCCGGACGCGTTGACGCCGCCCGCGTTGTTGAAGGCCCCGTCCAGCCGCCCGAACTCGGCGACCGCGGCGTCGACCAGTGCCGCGGCGTCCGCCTCCACCGACACGTCCGCGGGCACGAAGATCGCGGTGCCGCCCGCGGCGCGGATGCCCGCGGCGGCGTCCGCACCGACATCCCGGCGGCGAGCGCCGAGCACGACCGCGGCGCCCTCCGCCGTGAGCCGACGGGCGACCGCGAGGCCGATGCCGGAGGTACCGCCGGTGACGATGAAGACCTTGGAGTCCAGGCGCGAAGACATGATGAGTCCTTTCGGGAGATCTGCTGAAAGTGGTGCGGTGAGCACCTGATTCAGACTGCTGAATCCCGGGACTCGGTGCTGGCGGGAATCGGACGACGCGTTTCCGGAGGAGTCGGCCGGGGTGGACACCTCCACGGGGCGCATCCTGCACCTGGTGCCAGAAACCGCTCCGCGGCGGCCAGGCAGGACGTAGTGTCGGCGCGACCTACGTCCGTCGTCGAGCAGGAGAACGGCCATGAGTTTTGTCCTCGTCGAGCGGCCCCGCGAGAACGTGGCCCTGGTGACCCTCAACCGTCCCGAGCGGATGAACGCCATGGCGTTCGACGTGATGGTTCCGCTCAAGGAATCGCTCGAGGCGATCAGCAACGACAACTCGGTGCGCGCGGTCGTCCTCACCGGCGCGGGCCACGGCTTCTGCTCGGGCGCCGACCAGTCCTCCGCGGGCAGTCCCCCGCACATCGACGGCCTGACCCGTCCGTCGATCGCGTTGCGCGCCATGGAGATCCTCGACGACGTGGTGCTGGCGATCCGCCGGATGCACCAGCCGGTGATCGCCGCGGTCAACGGCGCCGCGATCGGCGGCGGCTTCTGCCTGTCGCTGGCCGCCGACATCCGGATGGCCGCCCCGGAGGCGTACTTCCGGGCGGCGGGTATCAACAACGGACTGACCGCCAGCGAGCTCGGGCTGAGCTACCTGCTGCCGCGCGCGATCGGCTCGTCCCGCGCGTTCGAGATGATGCTGTCCGGTCGGGACATCGATGCCGCGGAGGCGGAGCGGATCGGGCTCGTCTCCCGCATCGTCGACGGCAAGGACCTGGTCGAGGAGTGCTTCGACCTGGCGACGCGGATCGCAGCCTTCTCCCGGCCCGGCGTCGAGCTCACCAAGCGCACCCTCTGGTCGAGCCTGGACGCCTCCTCGATGGCGCAGCACATGAACCAGGAAGGCCTGGGTCAGTTGATGATCCGGCTGATGACCGACAACTTCGAGGAGGCCACCCTGGCCCGGCGTGAGAAGCGGGAGCCGGTGTTCCGGGACAGCAAGTAGCGCTCAGGCGCCCGCGCCGGAGTCAAGCCCGAATGCGATCACCCGGTCGGGGTGGATGCGGATCAGCTCCGGCGACATCCCCCTCCCCCACGGCTCCACGTCCGTCAATGCCTCCGCCCTGCCGCGGATCTCGATGCACCGCACCACCCACGGCTGGATCGACGCGAGGTCGTCGACGACGAAGGCCACCCGGTCGTTGCCCGCGAGGTTGCGGAACTTCCTGCTCGCGCCGAGGTTGTGGCCGCCGATGTCGATGGTGCCGAGCTCGGCGTTGTACCGATATCCCACCGGGTTGTTCTGCGGGGCGCCCCGACGATCGACCGTCGCGAGACGGCCGAGCCGCTGGCTGCCGAGGTACTCGATCTGAGCGGGTGTGAGGGCGGACGCTGTCGCGGTCATGGGGGCTCCCGTCGTCGGTGCGATGCACCCGCGACGCTATGACCTCAACCGCGGTTCAGGTCAAGAACTGCGGTCACGCGACCTTGATGATCAGCGTGCCGAAGTGTTGATGATCCGGCTGATGACCGACAACTTCGAGGAGGCCACACTGGCCCGGCGAGAACCGGGAGCCGGTTTTCCGCGACAGCAAGTAGAGGCCCTGCCGAGAACAACCGGTTCGACGGTGGTCCTATGCGGTGCGCCGCTCCCGCCTGCACAATTCTGCGAACACGACCGCGGACACCACGAAGAAGGCCGCGCCGACCAGCCAGCCGAGGAACAACCCGACAGTTGTCCCGACCACCGCGAACAACGTGACCTGCGCGTAGAGCCGGGACGGATTGGCAAGCCTGTGGCGGGACGTCGGTGCCATCCAGACAGACCAGATCCCCGCCGCCGCGGCCGGCAACGCGACCGTCGCGAGCACCCGACCGAGCAGTGAATCCGTCGCGGCGACCCCGGTCATGGCAAGGAGAACGAGCATCGCCAGCTCACACAGGAACGCGATCAGTTCGAGCGGCCCGACCTTTTCCTGGGGCCGCTCTCCCAGCCCCGTCACGAGCCGGCCTCGGCCACCTTGATGATCAGCTTGCCGAAGTTGCGCCCGGCCAGCATCCCGTTGAAGGCGGCGGGCGCATTCTCCAGCCCCTCGACGATGTCCTCGCGGTACGCGATGCGGCCGTTGTGCATCCAGCCGGACATGTCGGCGACGAACGCCTTGAAGTCGCTCTTGACGAACTCGCTCTGGATGAAGCCTCGGATCGTCAGGCTCTTCTTCAGCACGTCGTTCATGAAGCCAGGCAGCCGGTCCGGACCCGCGGGTGCCGCGGTCTCGTTGTAGTGCGACACCAGCCCGCACACCGGAACCCGGGCGAAGTCGTTCAGCAGCGGGCACACCGCGGCCCACACCGCACCGCCGACATTCTCGAAGTACACGTCGATGCCATCGGGGCAGGCCGCCGCGAGCTGCTCGGCGAAATCCGGTGCTCGGTGGTCGATCGCGGCGTCGAAGCCGATCTCGCGCAGGTAGGCGACCTTCTCGGGCCCGCCCGCGATGCCGACCGCCCTGGCGCCCTTGATCTTCGCGATCTGCCCGACGGCCGATCCGACCGGCCCCGTCGCGGCGGCGACGACCACCGTCTCCCCCGGCTTGGGGTCGCCGATGCGCAGCAACCCGGCGTAGCCGGTGAAGCCGGGCATCCCCAGCACGCCCAACCAGCTCTGCACCGGCGCGGCCTGCGGGTCGAGCTTGCGCACGTGATGCGCGTCGATCACCGAGTGCGTCTGCCAGCCCGAGAAGGACAGCACCACATCGCCCGCGTGGAAGGCGGGGTCCTTCGATTCGACCACCTCGCACACGGTGCCGCCGACCATCACGTCGCCGAGCTCGACCGGATCGGCGTACGACTTCGCCGCGCTCATCCGGCCCCGCATGTACGGATCGAGGGAGAGGTAGAGGGTCTTGAGCAGCAGCTGCCCGTCGCCGGGAACCGGGACCGGGACGGTCTCGATCCGGAAATCGGACGGCTGGGGTTCGCCGACGGGGCGTGACGCGAGCACGATACGGGTGTTCTCGGCTGGCTTGGTCATGGTTATCGAGGTTAGTCGCGTCGGGCCCAAAAGGAGCCGTCTCCGCCAACGGTTCGCCTCGGCGCGCGAGATCGCCTCAGCTGTCATAGCGTGTCGCCGTGCGCTCGCCCCTCACCCGCCGGTCCCTGCTACTCGGCCTCGCCGGTGGCGTCGCGGTCGCCGCGCACCGATTCGCCGTGGTCGGCGGGCCCACCGTCGCCAGTTCCGAGCCGCTCCCGGTCGGGCCTGCCGACAGCCTCACCGATTACCCGTTGTTGAGTCCGGTCCGGCCCGCCGTGGCGACGGTGCAGGCCAGGTACGCGGGCGCGGTCCCGCGGGAATGGGGCGTCGCCGTCAGCGGGACCAGGACCCGGCTCGCGCCGCCCGACCGCAGGCTCGCCCTCACCTTCGACGCCTGCGGCGGCCCGGGCGGTACCGCGGTGGACGCCGATCTGCTGGTCCTGCTGGAGCGGGAAAGGCTGCCGGCCACGCTGTTCCTCAACGGTCGCTGGATCGACGCCAATCCGGCGCTGACGGTGCGCCTCGCGGACAACCCGTTGATCGAACTCGGCAACCACGGGACACAGCACCTGCCGCTGTCGGTGACCGGACGATCGGCGTACGGGATCGCCGGGACCCGTTCCGTGGCGGAGGTCATCGACGAGGTGCTTGTCAATCACCGACGGCTGCAGGAGATCACCGGCGTCGCGCCGCGCTGGTTCCGGCCGGGCACCGCACACTGCGATGAGGTCGCGGCCGCCATCGTCCGGGATCTCGGCGAGGAGGTCGTCGGTTTCACGATGAACGGCGACTCGGGCGCGACCATGCCCACCTCGAAGGTCCAGGGCGCGTTGACCTCCGCTGCGCCCGGGTCGATCGTGATCGCGCACGTGAACCGCCCCGCGGGTGACACCGCGGAGGGACTGGCCGCGGCCCTGCCCGCGCTGAGGGCGCAGGACCGCGAGTTCGTCACGCTCGGTGGTGCGGGCGCGTTGGCCTAGGGCCAGCCGGTTCAGCCGAGCTGGTTCTTCTGCACCTTGCCGAGTGCGTTGCGCGGCAACGAGTCCACCACCCGGATCTCGCGGGGCCGCTTGTGCGCGGACAGCTCCGCGACCACGTGCTCGATCAGGTCCTCGGGCGAGGGCACCTCGCCGACCACATAGGCGACCAGCCGCTGACCGAGGTCGGCGTCCGGCACCCCGACCACCGCGACCTCGCGGACCGCCGGGTGCCCCAACAGCGAGGCCTCCACCTCGCCCGCCCCGATCCGGTACCCACCGGACTTGATCAGGTCGGTCGATTCGCGGCCGACGATGCGATGGAATCCGTGCTCGTCGATCACCGCGACATCCCCGGTCTTGAACCAGCCGTCCTCGGTCCACGACGCCGCGGTCGCGTCCGGGCGGTTCAGATACCCGTCGAACAGCATCGGCCCCCGCACCTGCAGTCCGCCGATGCTCTCGCCGTCGTGCGGGACCGGGGTCCCGTCCTCGTCGATCAGCCGGGTCTCGGCGCCCGCCACCGGCAGCCCCACCCAACCGGGGCGGTGCTCGCCGCCGACGCGGGTGCTGACCGTGATCATGGTCTCGCTCATGCCATATCGCTCGATCGGCACCAGCCCGGTCAGGTCCGCGAGCCGCTCGAACACCGGCACCGGGAGCGGGGCGCTGCCGGAGACCAGCAGCCGGGCGCCGCTCAGCGCCTTGGCCGACACCTCGTCCTCGACGATCCGCGACCACACCGTCGGCACGCCGAAGTAGAGCGATCCGTGGGCCTGCGCATACGCCTCGGGCGTGGGCCGCACGGTGTGGACCAGCCTGCTGCCGACCCGCAGCGGGCCGAGCAGCCCCAGGATCAGTCCGTGCACGTGGAACAGCGGAAGTCCGTGCACCAGTGTGTCGTTCGCGGTCCATTTCCAGGCATCCGCGAGCGCGTCGAGGCCGGCGGCGATGGCTCCCCTGCTCAGCAGCACGCCCTTCGGCGGACCCGTGGTGCCGGAGGTGTACAGCACGAAGGCGATCGAGGACGGGGGCGGTTCTGGGTGAGAGTGCCAGTCACGGGTGTGCAACCGCACCGGCACGACCGGCAACCCGCTACCGTCAGGAGCGTTCCCGAGCCAGGCCTGGGCCCCCGAATCGGACAGAATGTGGCTCAACTCGGTCTGACCGGAGTCCGGCGGCACCGGCACGACCGTGACGCCAGCGAGCAGGCAACCGACCACCGCGATCACCGTCGACGCGGTCGGCGTGGCGAGGACGGCGACCCGCTCGGCGCCGCCGATGCGCTTGGCGAGCGCTCCGGCAGCACCGAGGAGGTCGCTGCGCGAGAGCGTGGTGTCGCCGATCCGGACGGCGTCGGCGACATCGTCGCCTCGGGCGACGGCGAGGGCGTCTAGCGATCGAAGCAGCACCAGCCCAGCGTCTCACACGGAGCGTTCACCAAAAGGGCAACACGACGACGCCCGAGCCGCAACCATGGAATCGACGCCTGTGACGGTCAACCCGAGGAGTCCCGTGACCACTGTGATCGCCGTTGCGCTGGCGTTGATCGTCGCCGCGATACAGGTCCGCAGGCATCGGACGGACACCAGGCCCGCGGCGGTGATCGACACCTACCTCGTGTGGTGGCTGGTGCTGGCGATCGGGCTGAGCTCGGTGGTCGGCGCCGCCTTCCACGTGTTCGACGGACCTGCCATCGCCGAGATGATCGGATACACCAGGGGCGACGGCGGATTCCAGTTCGAGAACGCGATGGGTGACCTCGCGATCGGCGTCACCGGCGTCCTGTGCTTCTGGTTCCGCGGTTACTTCTGGCTGGCGCTGCTGACAGTCACCACGATCCAGTACTTCGGCGACGCGGCGGGCCACGTGTACTTCTGGATCGCCGAGGACAACACCAAGTCGGGCAACATCGGTGCACCGCTGTGGTTCGACATCATCCTGCCCGTCGTCGGGTTCACGCTCTACGCGCTGTCCTACCGGCGCGGCGGCGACGCGCGGCCGGTCGGCGCTCGAACCTGATCGCTACGCCGTGGGGCTACCAGCTCACTGCTCGGACAGCTCGGTCACCGTCACGGAGAACTGCCCGGCGCCGACCGGGAACACGGTGCATTCGAAGGTGCTGCGGACACTCGCCCCGGACCCGTCTTGCGAATCGACCACGCCACGGACCTCGTGGCCGAGCCCCGCGAGACTCGTCTCGTGCGCCTCCGGGAATCCCGGGGTCACAGGCGAATTCAGTCGCTCCGCAACTGCTTTCTCACAGTGCGTTTCCGCATCGAGGGCGGCCTGCGCCGCGGAGGCGCGATCGCCTGCGTCCGCCGCCCGCGGGGCGGCCGACTCCCCGACGGTCGGCTGCGGTGTGTCCTCGCCGCGGATGACTGGAGTGATGACCACATAGCCGACGACGGCGCCGACGACGACGCCGAGGACACTCAGGACTCGGCTCTTCCGTTTCCGGGGTGCCGCGACGTCTTGGACTTGCTTGGGTGCACTCATCCCCAAGGGATATCAGACAAACCCGGCAATCCAGGAATCCGATGCAGGCCTGCGAGACTCGCCGGGCGCGGCGTGCTCACGCCGCGCCCGGCGAGGGCGGTAGCTCATTCCGGAACGGGGATGCGTCCGTCCAGGACGGCCTTGCGGATCGATTCGCGCAACGCCGAACAGCGCCCGATACGCGCACCGCGCTGGGTGAGCGAAGGGTCCTGCTGGTACTCCTCGCAGATTACCTCGGGGTGGTCGGTGCTCCACTGGACAGTGGTGTGCTCCCAGCTGTTCTTCTCGACGAGCACCCGGTTGCCGCAGCGTTCGCAATCGACCGGCTCCATCAGGCCGAGGCCTCCGCGTCGGCCTTGCGGGCGATGTTGTCGGCCACTTCCTGCTTCCACGCCTCGACCGGCCTTGTGGTGTCGAGCTCGAACTCGAAGCGGTCAACCATCTCCGGCTTGACGTCGGCGACGTCGACGTAGAACTGCTCGTACCAGCGGCGCAGCTGGTAGACGGGGCCGTCCTCGTTGGTGAGCAGCGGGTTGTCGATCCGGGTCTTGTTCTTCCAGATCTCGATGTCCTGCTCGAAGCCGATGCCGATGTAGCCGATCATCGCCTGCACCATCTGGTCGGCGATCTCCGCCGGGACCTCCGGCGTCTTCTTGACCTTGATGCCGTACATCAGCACGAACTGGTCCGGGCCGACCGGGTAGTGGCAGTTGATGAGGATCGACTCGGCCTTGAAGTGCTCGTAGTGGTAGGTCAGGTCGTCGATCATGAACGACGGGCCGTGGTAAGCCGCCGTCGAGGTGGTCGAGACCAGCTGCGGGACGTCCGGGTCGTCCCACTCGGTGATGTCCTCACGGCCGACGCCCTCGTACTCCTGGATCGCGACGTGTCCCTCGAAGATGTTCTTGAAGTACGTCGGGAACGAGTAGTGCACGTAGAAGAAGTGCGCCATGTCGACGACGTTGTCGATGATCTCGCGGCAGTTGGTGTCGATGACGATCGACTTCCACACCCAGTCGGTCCACTCCGTGCCCTCGGGGCACATCTGCGGGATCGTCACGTCCGCGGGCGGCGGGTTGCCCTCCGGGTCGTTCCAGACGAACAGCAGCTCGTCCTGCTCCATGATCTTCCAGGCGCGGGTGCGGGCCAGCGGCGGGACGCGGCGGGCGTAGGGGATGGCGGTGCACTTGCCGTTGCCGCCCCAGCGCCAGTCGTGGAACGGGCAGGCGATGGAGTCGCCCTTGACGGTGCCCTGGCTCAGGTCGCCGCCCATGTGCCTGCAGTAGGCGTCGAGGATCTTGATCTCGCCGTTGCGGTCGGCGAACACGACGAGCTTGGTCCCGAAGGCCTCGATGGAGTGCGGCTTCCCGTCGCGGAACTCCTCCGCCAGCCCCAGGCAGTGCCAGCCACGTGCGAAGCGAGCGGGCGGGGTGCCCTGGTCGATGACGCGGACCTCATCGGTTATCTCGGTTTCCACGTTGGTCATGAAGCGTCCTCTCGTTCAGCGGCCCCCGGGGTGACCGCAGTGATACCGGTCACAGCTCCCTTCAATCTCCTTGGCCGAGAACCCGTTCTCCATAGCCGTTCCCACCCACCGGGCGGTTATCCCTCCTCAGTCCCTCGTGAAGACCGAACGGACGAAGAAGCCCAGGTTGGCGGGCCGCTCCGCGAGCCTGCGCATGAAGTAGCCGTACCATTGGCCGCCGTACGGCAGGTAGACCCGCATCTGGGCGCCGAGCCCGGCAAGGCGGAGCTGTTCGCCGTCCCTGATCCCGTAGAGCATCTGGTGTTCGAAGTCCGCCGCGTCCCGCCCCGACCCCGACGCCATCGAGTCGGCCTCCGCGATGATGACCGGGTCGTGGGAGGCCACCATCGGGTAGCCGCCGCCCTCCATCAGCACCCGCAGGCAGCGCAGGTAGGAGGCGTCCACGTCCGCCTTGGCCTGGAAGGCGACCGATTCCGGCTCCCGGTAGGCGCCCTTGCACAGCCGGATCCGCGATTCCGGGCCCGCCAGGTCGCGGCAGTCCGTTTCGGCGCGGCGCAGGTACGACTGCAGCACCGCGCCCAGCCACGGATGGTCAGCGCGCAGTTCGCGGACGATGGACAGGGTGGAGTCGGTGGTGGTGTGGTCCTCGGCGTCGACGGTGATCCAGACCCCGGCCCGCTCCGCGGCGGCGCACAGCGTCCTCGCGTTCGCCAACGCGATCTCGCGGCCGTCGACCGGCAGCGCCTGCCCCAGCGCGGACAGCTTCACCGACACCTCGAGTGGGCGCACCCCGCCGGGCTCCCTCGCCTCCGGCAGCTCCGCCAGGTCGGAGAGCAGGGCCAGGTACTCGGCGACGGCGGCCCCCGCCTTGGCCTCGTCGGTGGTGTCCTCGCCGAGGTGGTCGATGCTGATCAGCCTGCCGGTGTCGAGGATCGCGCGCGCGGCCGTCAGCGCCTCCGCCCTGGTCTCCCCCGCGATGAACCGTTTGACGATGGATCGGGTGACGGGCGCCCTGGTGATCGCGGCCTTGAGCGTCGTCGATCGCGCAGCCGCCAGGATCGCGGGCCGCAGCGGGTTCTCGAACACCTGCGCCACCACGGCTATTCTTCCGGCTCCATGTGCGGATAGCGGTGGTCCGTCGGTGGGACGAAGGTCTCCTTGATGGTCCGGGCGGATGTCCAGCGGAGCAGGTTGATCGGCGAGCCGGCCTTGTCGTTGGTGCCGGACGCGCGGGCCCCACCGAAGGGTTGCTGTCCGACCACGGCACCGGTCGGTTTGTCGTTGACGTAGAAGTTGCCCGCCGCGAATCGCAGTGCCGTGGACGCCTTGTCGACCGCGACCCGGTCGTCCGCGATGATCGATCCGGTGAGCGCGTAGGGAGCACTCGAGTCCACCACCGCGAGCAGGTCCTCGAACGCGCCGGGCTTGTCGTCGTCGTAGACGTGCACCGACAGGATCGGCCCGAAGTACTCGGTGGCGAAGGCCTCGTCGCGCGGATCCCCGGCGAGCAGCACCGTCGGCCGGACGAAGTATCCCTCGCTGTCGTCGTACTTTCCACCGACCGCGACCTGCACCCCGGCGGCGTCCCGCGCCCGCTCGATCGCGGCGACGTTCTTGTCGTAGGCCGCGCGGTCGATGAGTGCCCCTCCGAAGTTCGACAGGTCCGTCACGTCGCCGTAGCTGAGCTGATCGACCTCGGCCAGGAAGGACTCTCCCATCCTGTGCCACACCGACTTCGGGACGTAGGCGCGGGACGCCGCGGAGCACTTCTGGCCCTGGTACTCGAAGGCGCCGCGCACCAGTGCGGTGCTCAGCACCTCGGGATTCGCCGAGGAATGCGCGACCACGAAATCCTTGCCGCCGGTCTCGCCGACCAACCGCGGATAGCCGCGGTACGAGCCGATATTGGCCCCCACCTCCCGCCAGAGATGCTGGAAGGTCCTGGTCGAGCCGGTGAAGTGGATGCCGGCCAGGCGCGGATCGCTCAGCGCCACATCGGAAACCGCGGCGCCCGAGCCGGTGACCAGGTTGATCACGCCCGGCGGCAACCCCGCCTCCTCCAGCAGCCTTATCGTCCAGTAGGCGGCGACGGTCTGCGTGGTCGACGGTTTCCAGACGACGGTGTTGCCCATCAGCGCGGGTGAGGTCGGTAGATTGCCCGCGATGGCGGAGAAATTGAACGGCGTGATCGCGTAGACGAATCCCTCGAGCGGCCGGTACTCGAGCCGGTTCCACACCCCAGGACCGGAGACCGGCTGATCCGCCAGGATCTGCCGGGCGAAGTGCACGTTGAACCGCCAGAAGTCGATCAGCTCGCACGGCGCGTCGATCTCGGCCTGCTGGACCGACTTGGACTGCCCGAGCATGGTCGCGGCGGCCAGCGTCTCCCGCCAGGGACCGGAGAGCAGGTCCGCGGCCCGCAGCAGCACGGCGGCCCGGTCGTCGAAGGACAGGGCCCGCCAGCCGGGCGCGGCGGCGACCGCGGCCTCGATCGCCTCGTCCGCGTCCTCGTGGGTGGCGTTGGTGAGCGTCCCGAGCACGGCCGAATGCCGATGTGGTTGAACGACGTCCACCCGCTCACCGGCGCCCTGCCGGTGTACGCCACCGATCACGTGCGGCAACTCGAGCGGATCCGAGGCCAGCACGGTGAGCTTGGCGGTGAGCAACAGCCGCTCGCGGCTACCCGGTGCGTACGAGTACACCGGTTCGTTGCTGGGCGAAGGAACCCGAGTGACGGCGTCCATGCTGCCTCCTGCCCGCGAGGGGACGCTGCAGGGGCGGTACCCCGGCAACGAGGAACTCCGCCCCCAGGCTAGCGCCGTGGCGGGTCCGCGGCCAGGTAACGAGGGTCAGGCAGTGAGTCGCGTCGCGGCGGCGGCGATCCGCTCGTCGGTCGCGGTGAGCGCGATCCGCACGTGCCGCCTGCTGCCGGGGCCGTAGAAGTCACCGGGCGCGACCAGGATGCCGCGGTCCGCGAACCAGTCCACGGTGTCCCGGCAGGCCTCCTCGCGGGTGGCCCACAGGTACAGGCCGGCCTCCGAACTGTCGACCGTGAACCCGGCGGCGCGCACGGCGGGCAGCAGCACCTCGCGGCGCGCGCGGTACCGCTCGCGCTGCGCGTTCTCGTGCGCGTCGTCGTTCAGCGCCGCGGTCATCGCGGCCTGCACGGGGAACGGCATGATCATCCCGGCGTGCTTGCGCACCTCGAGCAGTTCCGCGACCAGGGCGGCGTCGCCGGTGATGAAGCCGGCCCGGTAGCTGGCCAGGTTCGAGGTCTTCGACAGCGAGTGCACCGCAAGCAGGCCGGTGTGGTCGCCGTCGCAGACGCGGGGGTCGAGGATCGAGTACGCCTCGGCCTCCCAGGTCAGGCCCAGGTAGCACTCGTCGGAGACGACGATCGCGCCGCGCTGCCGGGCGAAGTCGACGACCTTGCGCAGGTGGTCGATGCCGAGCACCTTGCCGGTCGGGTTCGACGGCGAGTTGATGAAGATCAGCGCCGGGCTCTCGGGGCCGAGCCGCATGGTGCCGTCGGCGCGCAGCACCCTGGCGCCGGCGAGCAGCGCGCCCACCTCGTAGGTGGGGTAGGCGACCTCGGGGATCACGACCAGGTCATCGGCGCCCAACCCCAGCAGACGCGGCAGCCAGGCGATCGCTTCCTTGGTGCCGATCGCGGGCAGCACGGCCGCCGGATCGAGCCCGGTGACCCCGTACCGCCGGGTCAGCGCACCGACCGCGGCCGCGCGCAACTCGGGGGTGCCGTGCGTGGTCGGGTATCCCGGCACCTCCGACACGGAGGCGAGCGCCTCGCGGATCAGCGGGTCCACCGGATCGACAGGCGTGCCGACGGAGAGGTTGACGATCCCGTCGGGGTGGGACTCGGCCTTGGCCTTGGCCTCTGCCAACGAGTCCCAGGGGAAGTCGGGCAGCCCCGCGGACACGGGAACCCGGGTGCGACCGGTCACGGTGGTACCGAGCAACTCAGTGCTCGCCCATCGGCGGCAGCGCCTTGATGAACGGCGGGTCGTAATCAACCTTGCCGAGCTTGGCGGCGCCACCGGGAGATCCGAGCTCGACGAAGAAGTCGACGTTCGCGCTCACGTAGGCGTTCCACTGATCCGGGACGTCGTCTTCGTAGAAGATCGCCTCGACGGGGCAGACGGGCTCGCAGGCGCCGCAGTCCACGCACTCATCGGGGTGGATGTAGAGCATGCGGCCACCCTCGTAGATACAGTCGACAGGGCATTCCTCGATGCACGCCTTGTCGAGAACATCCACGCACGGTTCAGCAATCGTGTAGGGCACTGCTGCTCTCCCTGCCTTTCGTCAAAAACCATCACGCCGGGCGAACCCCCATGTCCGCCCACGAGTTACCAGTATCTCCTCCCCGAGCCGGGCACACCCGCTTAGGGTGCCCTGACCGCCGGATTCGACGCGAAACCGGGGAACACCCACAGACTACTGCGGAGCGGCCCGGGGCACCGGGTCGAAAGTCAGACGCTCGACAGGCCCTGCAAGCCCGATCTGCCCGCCGCCGTCCGCACCGTGTGGCCGTCGATCCAGCGCTGCCCCTGCGCGGCCGCCCGGGCGAGGGCGCCCCGCTCACCGAGGTAGTCCGCCACCGCGCCGACCAGGGGCAGCTTCCCGAGGGTCCGATAGGGCTGGCCCGGCCTCGGCCGCTTCCCGAGCTCGTCGGGGATCGCCCGGAGCATCCGGGAGGTGGTCCACATCGCGCCGAGCAGGGCGAACGGCCGCCAGGACGAACCGGCCTCGGGGGGCGTCGCATCCGGGTGCGCGAGCAGCGTCCTGGCGTCGGTCTGCCTGCGGCAGAGCACCGAGGCGAGCAGATCCACCTGGGCGCTGCGATCGGTGACGCCGAGCTCCCTGGCCACCGCGACCAGCACCAGCGTCTGATTCGCGAACGCCAGCAGGTCCTGGATCGGCAGCCGCCGGACGAGCGGGCCGAACACGCCGGGAAACGCCACCGCGATGGTGTTCAGCGCGCCTAGCCGGGTCACCCACCATCGGGCGCGACGCTCGTCGCTCGCCCGCTCCCACGCCGCGGTGCCGGGCACCTCGGCGACATCGAGCAGCCAGGCCGCCGCGTCGAGCACCTTCTCGAGAACGCCCCCCGTCGCTTCGCTCGTCCCGACGATCGTGCGCTGCTCGGCGGTAGGCGTGAACGTCCTCGCCTTGATCCGCAGCGGATCGGTGCTCATCAGATCGAGCACCGGGTTGATCCCCCAGGCCGCGCGGTCGAGCACCGCGACGACCCTGCCGTCGCCGATCCGAACCGTCTCGCTCATGCCACTCCCACCCTTTCGGCATAACCGGTCGTGCGCTGCCGGGCCGGGCGTCCGATCCCCTCGGCGATCGCCCGCAGCTCCGCGACCGTCATCTCCGATCCGTGCTGCGAACCGGCCATCCGCGAGATGGTCTCCTCCATCAAGGTGCCGCCCAGGTCGTTGGCGCCGCCCTGGAGCATCGCCTGGGTCCCCGCGACCCCGAGCTTGACCCAGCTGGTCTGGATGTTGTGGATCCGCCCGTGCAGCATGATCCGGGCCAGCGCGTGCGCGGCCCGGTTGTCGCGCTGCGTCGGCCCCGGCCTCGACGCCCCGGCCAGGTACAGCGGGGAGCTCTGGTGCACGAACGGCAGCAGCACGAACTCGGTGAATCCGCCGGTGCGGTCCTGGATTCCGCGCAGCACGTTGAGATGCCCCACCCAGTGGTGCGGCTGGTCGACGTGCCCGTACATCATCGTCGAGCTGGATCGCAGACCCACCTCGTGCGCGGTGGTGACCACGTCGATCCAGGTGCTCGTCGGCAGCTTGCCCTTGGTGAGCACCCAGCGCACCTCGTCGTCGAGGATCTCCGCCGCGGTGCCGGGGATCGAGTCCAGGCCGGCCGCGCGCAGGTCGGTCAGCCAGTCCCGCACGCTCTGCCCGCCGCGTGAGGCGCCGTTGACGATCTCCATCGGGCTGAAGGCGTGCACATGCATCGACGGCACACGCGCCTTGACCGCGCGGACCAGGTCCGCGTAGCCGGTGACGGGCAGCTCGGGATCGATGCCGCCCTGCATGCACACCTCGGTGGCCCCGGCGACGTGCGCCTCCCAGGCCCGGTCGGCCACCTCGGCGGTGGACAGGGTGAACGCGTCGGCGTCGCCCTTGCGCTGCGCGAAGGCGCAGAACCGGCAGCCGGTGTAGCAGATGTTGGTGAAGTTGATGTTCCTGTTCACCACGTACGTGACGTCGTCGCCCACGGCGTCACGGCGCAGGGCGTCGGCCAGCGCGACCATCGCCTCGAGGCCCTCGCCGTCTGCGGTCGCCAGGGCCCGGTACTCGTCGTCGGTGCAGGCGCCGGGGTCGCGCTCGGCGCTGCGCAGCGCCGCCAGCACCTCGGAGTCGAGCCGCACCGGCGCGCCCTGGTTGGACAGCTCGAGGACCTGTTCGCGGACCGAGTCCCAGTCACCGAACGCGCTGCCGAGGTCGCTGCGGGTCTCGGTGTTGCGGCCCTCGGTGTCGATCGCGGTGTTCAGGTCGATGCGCCCGGCCGACACCCACGCCTCGTCCGGCTCCTGCCAGGGCAGGCCGGTCGGTCGGGTGTCCGGCCTGGCCAGCCCGGTCACCGGGTCGGCGAGGGCCTGGACGTGCGCGGAGATGCGGGGGTCGATCCACGGCGAGCCGGCGAGCACGTACGGCGGCTGCGCGGCCGTCCGCTCGGTGAGGGTGTAGCCCGCCTCGGCGGTGATCGCGGCCAGCGTGTCGAGGTTCGGCCACGGCCGCTCGGGGTTGACGTGGTCCGGGGTGAGCGGCGAGACGCCGCCCCAGTCGTCGACGCCCGCGGCGATCAGGGCGAGGCACTCGTCGGCGGACACCAGGTTCGGCGGCGACTGGATCCGCATGCCGGGCCCGAGCAACAGCCGGGCGACGGCGATGGCGGCCCGGAACTCCTCGATTCCCGCGTCCGGCGCGTCGCGCATCGCGGTGTCGTCCTTGGCCAGGAAGTTCTGGATGATGACTTCCTGGATGTGACCGAACGCCTTGTGCGACTTGCGGATCGCGAGAATGGACTCGGCACGTTCGGTCATCGTCTCGCCGATGCCGACCAGGATGCCGGTGGTGAACGGGACCGAGAGCCTGCCCGCGTCGGTGAGCGTGCGCAACCGCACGGCCGGATCCTTGTCGGGGCTGCCGTAGTGGCATTCGCCCTTCTCGGTGAAGAGCCGGGTGGACGTGGTCTCGAGCATCATGCCCATCGACGGCGCGACCGGCTTGAGCCGTGAGATCTCCTCCCAGCTCATCACGCCCGGGTTCAGGTGCGGCAGCAGTCCGGTCTCCTCGAGCACCCGGATCGACATCGCGCGCACGTAATCCAGGGTGGAGTCGTAGCCCCGGGACTCGAGCCACTCCTGCGCCTCCGGCCACCGCTCCTCGGGCCGGTCACCGAGGGTGAACAGCGCCTCCTTGCAGCCGAGTTCGGCGCCGCGGCGGGCAATGTCGAGCACCTCGTCCGGGTCCAGGTACATCCCCCGGCCCTCGGCCCGCAGCTTGCCGGGGACGGTGACGAACGTGCAGTAATGGCACTTGTCGCGGCACAGCCGGGTCAGCGGGATGAACACCTTGCGCGAGTAGCTGACCGTCTTCGGCCGCCCCGCCGCCTCGAGGCCCGCGTCGCGGACCCGTGCCGCCGAGGTGCACAGATCCTCGAGGTCGGCACCGCGGGCGTGCAGCAGCACCGTCGCCTCGTCGACGTTGAGGGTGGCGCCGTCGCGAGCGCGGCGCAGCGCCCTGCGCATCGCGGACGCCGAAGGGGCCGCCAGACCTGCGGGCGGAGCCGGTGCACCCACCTGCGCGGATCCCGACGGCATCGCGGGATCGGGCAGCATCGCGGGCGTGGTCGAGGGGGCGTCGTCAGTGCTCACGCGTTCGATCATGCGCCATCACCCGTTGGACCTGCCAGGGGGAGGCCTCCCACCGCAGCAAACGCGCCCCGTCACCCGTGCGGATACTCGTCGTCGTCCGGCACGACACGCGCCTGTTCGGCCGCGTCGGCGTCGTTGACCTCGAGCGAGCCGGGCGCCACTTCCGCCGTGGTGTCCGCGTCGTCCTGCTCGACGACAGGTGTCTCCTGCTCGGCGTGGTCGGCCTCGGGGACCTCGGGTCCGGAGGCGGGATCGAATCGGTCCATGGTCGTTCCTTCCCTCGCCTCTCCCAGGCTAACCCTCCCGAGGACCCGTGGGCGTGGGGCGACATCGGCCGAAACCGACGGATGATCGCACTGCGACGGCACCAGATCGGGCAGGCTGGAGAGGTGAGCACTCCCCCGCCCCCCGTCGTCACCATGGCCGACCCCCAGTGGCGACCCAGCACCCGCGCCCCGCAGTTGTGGGCGATCAACGCCGCGCTGATGTGGATCCCGGTCTTCATCGCCCAGATCGTCTGGGGATTCGTCGACGGGCGCTGGACCACGTGGCCGCACGTCGCGGTGTTCGTCGTCAGCCTCGCGGTGGCGGCGACGCACGTCCTTGTCGTCCCGCAGTGGCGGTACCGCGTGCACCGCTGGGAGATCAGCGCCGACGCGGTGTACACGAAGACCGGATGGTTCACCCAGGAGCGCCGCATCGCCCCGATCTCCCGGGTGCAGACCGTCGACACCGAGCGTGGACCGCTCGACCGGATGCTCGGCCTCGCCACGGTCACCGTCACCACCGCCTCGTCCGCGGGTGCGGTCACCATCACCGCGCTCGACCGCGAGGTCGCGGACCGGACCGTCGCGCAGCTCACCGAGATCGCGGGCCGCAACGTCGGGGACGCGACGTGACCGCACCAGGGCATCCTGCCCCTCCGCACTACGCGACACCGCACCCCGCGCCCGGTACCGCCCCACCGGAGGCCTCGGGCGCAGCCGCGTTGGCGGCCGAGCAGGAACAGCCGTGGCTGCGGCTCGACAAGCGGATGTTGCTCGTCCATCCGGTCGACGAGGTCGTCAAACTGCTACCGGTGCTGCTGATCTCACTGGTCGTCGGCACCCAGAGCGGCAACCACACGTTCGGTCTGATCGTCGTCGCCGTCCTGGTGGCGTACGCGCTGCTGCGCTGGTTCACCACCAGTTACCGGATCGGCCCGGTCCACGTGCAGCTGCGCACCGGGGTGTTCCAGAAGAACCTGCTCTCGGTTCCGCGCAACAGGATCCGCTCGGTCGACGTGGAATCCGGTGTACTGCACAGGGTTCTGGGCCTGTCCGTCGTCCGGATCGGCACCGGCCAGCAGTCCGGACACGGCGACTCCAAGAGGTTCGAACTCAACGCGCTCGATTCCGCCCTTGTCCCCGCCCTGCGCGCGGCCCTGCTGGCCGGCCACCGGGAACCGGCGGCGCCCGTCGATGCCGAGGCGGCGCAGCTGGGAGCGGACGCGGGTACCCCGCGCCGAGAAACGGAGATCGCGCACTGGACACCCGCCTGGGTCCGCTACGCACCGTTCTCCGTCACCGGGGTGCTGACGGTGGCCGCCGCGATCGGCCTCGCCTTCCAATACGGGCTCGGCAAGCGGATCGCCGATTCCTCGGCGGTGAGTCGAGGAGTCGACTCCATGCAGCACCTGGGCATCGCCGCCGCCGTCGCGCTCGGGCTGGTCGCGCTCATCGTCGTGGCGAGCGGGCTCTCCTGCGTGCGCTACCTCATCGCGTTCGGCAACCTCCGGGTCACCGACAACGGCAAGGTGCTGCACGTCAGCCACGGCCTGCTCAAGATCAGGCAGACCACCCTGGACAGGGCCCGGCTGCGCGGGACCTCGCTGCGCGAGCCGCTGCTGCTGCGGGCCGCGGGCGGCGCCCACCTCGACGCGATCATGACCGGGATCAGCTCCGGCAAGGGACAGTCCACCCTGCTGATGCCGCAGGCGCCGCGGGCCGAGGCCGAGCGGGTGGCGGCCGTCGTCCTTGGTGGCGACCACTCCCCCGTGGAACTCGCCCCACACGGCCCGGCCGCCAGACGCCGCCGGCACACCCGGGCACTGCTCCCGGTGGCAGCGCTGGCCGTTGCGACCGCGGTCGCGACGGCGATGGGGGTGCCGCTGGGGTGGCAGGCGTGGGCCGGCCTCGCGGCCCTGGCCGCGGCCGCCACCGCGCTGGCCTGGGACCGCTATCGGGGCCTCGGTCACGCCACGCCGCCCGGATGGCTCATCACCCGCAGCGGCTCGCTGGACCGCAGTCGGGCCAGCCTCGAGGCCGACGGCATCATCGGATGGACCGTGCGGCAGAGCTGGTTCCAGCGGCGCGCCGGCGTCGCCACCGTGGTGGCGGCCACCCCGGCCGGGGCAGGCCACTACGAGGTCCTCGATCTGCCCGCCGACCGCGCCTGGGCCCTGATCGAGACGGTGACCCCTGGCGCGGGGGACATCTGGACCCGCGACACCTGAGCCGATCCCCTCATCGACGCACGGAGGACACCGATGCACGACGATCGCGAAATCGTGGAGGAGCGGCTGCGGCGGTTCGTCGATCAGCGGCTCGGCGGGGCGCTCTACCGGGACACCGTCCCGGCCGAGCTCACGGCGTGGCAGGTGCCGGGCGAGCCGGTGCCTGTCACGGAGGCACTGAGGCAGGAGTTCGCGCCCATCGCGATCGGGACCCGCTGGGGCAGGCCGTGGGGGACGATGTGGCTCCACGTGACCGGGCGCGTGCCGGATCGCTGGCGGGGCCTGGGCGACGACGTCGAGGTGGAGCTGGTGGTCGACCCCGGCTTCACTGGCGGCCCCGGCTTCAACGCCGAGGCGCTCGCCTACCGCCCCGACGGCACCGTCATCAAGGCGATCTCCCCGTTCAACACCCATCTTCCGGTTGATCCGCACCGGCCGGTCGACCTCTACCTCGAGCTGGCCGCGAATCCCGATGTGGCACGGAGTTTCGGCTTCCAGCCCACCACCCTCGGCGACCTGGACACCGCGGGCGAGGAACCGATCTACCAGCTCCGCCAGGTCGACTTCGCGCTTCGCGACCGCACGGTGTGGGAGCTGACCCAGGACATCGCGGCGCTCAGCGGCCTGATGCATGCGCTGCCGTTCGACCTGCCACGCAGGCACGAGATCCTGCGCGCCCTCGAGCGGATGCTCGACACCGTCGACCCGGACGACATCGCGAGCACCGCCGCCGCCGGCCGCGAGCAACTGCGCGAGGTGCTGGCGCGACCGGCCTACGCCAGCGCGCACAACCTGATCGCCGTCGGGCACGCGCACATCGACTCGGCCTGGCTGTGGCCGGTGCGCGAGACCATCCGAAAGTGCGCCCGCACCTTCTCCAATGTCGTTGCGCTGATGGACGATCACCCGGACTTCCGGTTCGCCTGCTCGTCCGCGCAGCAGCTCGCCTGGGTCAGGGACGGCTATCCGGAGCTGTTCGAACGGATCCGAGACAAGGTCGCGGCCGGCCAGTTCGTCCCGGTCGGCGGCATGTGGGTGGAGGCCGACACCAACATGCCCGGCGGCGAGGCCATGGCGCGGCAGTTCGTTGCGGGCAAGCGGTTCTTCCTCGACGAGTTCGGCGTCGACACCCGAGAGGTCTGGCTGCCCGATTCGTTCGGCTATTCGGCCGCGCTGCCCCAGTTGGTCCGCCTGTCGGGGTCGCAGTACTTCCTCACCCAGAAGATCTCCTGGAACAAGACGAACCGGATGCCGCACCACACCTTTCGATGGGAGGGCATCGACGGCACCCAGGTCTTCACCCACTTCCCCCCGGTGGACAAGTACAACTCGGACCTGTCCGGACACGACCTCGGTCACGCCCAGCGCAACTACCGGGAGCAGGGCGCGGGGACGGTGTCCCTTGTCCCGTTCGGGTGGGGCGACGGCGGCGGCGGGCCGACCCGCGAGATGCTGGCCGCGGCCGAGCGGACCCGTTCGCTCGAGGGCTCACCCACCGTCACGCTGGACTCGCCCGCGAACTTCTTCCGCCGGGCGGAGGCCGAGTACCCCACTCCGCCCGTGTGGTCCGGCGAGCTGTATCTGGAGCTGCACCGCGGGACCTACACCTCGCAGGCCAGGACCAAGCAGGGCAACCGGCGCAGCGAGCACCTCCTGCGCGAGGCGGAACTGTGGGCGACCACGGCCGCCGTGCGGGCCGGCGCGCACTATCCGTACGACGAGCTCGAGCGGCTCTGGCATCTGGTGCTGCTGCAACAGTTCCACGACATCCTGCCGGGCAGCTCCATCGCGTGGGTGCACCGCGACGCCGAACGCAACTACGCCGCCGTCGCGGCCGGTCTGGAGGAGATCATCGCCGACGCGGCGGGAGCACTGACCGGAGCGGGCTCGGCGACCCTCACCCTCAACGCGAGCCCCCAGGCGCGCGACGGTGTGCCCGCGCTCGGCATCGCGACCGCCGTCCCCGAGGCCGCCCCCACCCGGATCACCGGGCGCGGCAAGGGTTTTGTCCTCGACAACGGCCTCGTCCGGGTCACGATCGACCGCGACGGCCTGATCACCTCGCTGACCGATGCCGACACCGGACGCGACGCCATCGCGCCCGGCGCGGTCGGCAACCTGCTCCAGCTGCACCGGGACGTGCCGAACCAGTGGGACGCCTGGGACATCGACGAGTTCTATCGCCACACGGTGACCGACCTGCGGGATCCCGACTCCGTCGATCGTGACGGCGACTCCGTTGTGGTGCGCAGGTCGTTCGGGGACTCGACAATCGTGCAGCGGCTCGAGCTCGCCGCAGGCGCCCGCGCGCTGGAGATCAGCAACGAGATCGACTGGCACGAACGGCAGAAGCTGCTCAAGCTGGCCTTCCCGTTCGACGTGCACGCCGACCGCAGCGCCGCGGAGACACAGTTCGGCCACGTCTTCCGGCCGACGCACTCCAACACGTCCTGGGACTTCGCGAAGTTCGAGATCTGCGCGCACCGCTGGGTGCACGTCGGTGAGCCCGGGTACGGCGTCGCGGTGGCCAACGACGCCACCTACGGCCACGACATCGGACGCTCCGCCCGGCAGGACGGCGGCAGCACCACGACGGTGCGTCTGTCGCTAGTGCGCGCGCCGCTGTACCCCGACCCGACCTCCGATCAGGGCGCACACACGTTGCGGGTCTCCGTCCGGCCGGGTGCCACGATCGGCGACGCCGTCGCCGAGGGCTATCGGATCAACCTGCCGCCGCGCACGATCACGGGCGGCGCGCCGGTCGAACCGCTCCTGCGGGTGTCGAATCCCGCGGTGGTGGTGGAGGCCGTCAAGCTCGCCGAGGACCGCGGCGGCGACGTCGTGGTCCGGCTGTACGAATCCACCGGCGCCAGATCGACCGCGCTGATCGACGTGGACTTCCCGCACGCGGGCGTCGAGACGGTCGACCTGCTCGAACGGCCGGTGGCCGCCCCCACCGGCGCGACGGTCGACGGCGACGCGATCACGGTGACGCTGAGGCCGTTCCAGGTGCTGACGCTCAGAGTGCGAGCGGCGGCAGACTGACCGAAGAGGGCATTCTCCTGCGCCGACCCCGTCGGGGGTGTTACAGATGACGGCTGCACTGTCTCGCATTTCCCGCACCCAGCCCCAGGAGTACTCATGTGAACGACCGGCTCCGCGCGGTCGCGACGAGCGTCGCAACCGTCGCACTGTTCGCCCTCACCACCGCGATCCTCCCGTCGGCGACGGCGTCCGCCCAGTCCTCGATGACGGGTTCGGCCGCGGAGCCCGAACAGGGACTGCTCGCGGGCGCGAACGACTGGGAATGTGAGCCGTCGCCGGAGCACCCTCGACCGGTCGTGCTCGTGCACGGCACCGGCAGGAGCATGCAGGAGAGCTGGGGCAACACGGAGAACCCGAGCGACCAGGGCCCGCTGATCAAGCCGCTCAAGGACGATGGGTACTGCGTCTTCGCGCTGAACTACGGCTTCGCCCCCTCACTCTTCCTCGGCCCGACCCCCATCCCGGCGGGCCGGGACTGGTGGGGACACGCGGCGATCGAGGACGCGGCCGTCGAACTGGCCGAGTTCGTCGACAAGGTTCGGACGGAAACCGGTTCCGCGCAGGTCGACGTCGTCGGGCACTCGCAGGGCGGCACCGTGACCCGGCAGTACCTCCGGTTCGCCGGCGGGGCGGACCAGCAGAACCCCGCGAACAGCAAGGTTCACACCCTGGTCATGCTCGCGCCGTCCACCCACGGGACGAGCTACCGCGACCAGTACCCGACCGTGGAGGCGGCCAGGGCAGCGGGCGCCTCGAAGTCCTCGCAGCAGCAGATCATCGGATCGGAATTCCTGGCCACACTCAACGCAGGCCAGGAGACGTTCCCGGGGATCGACTACACCGTCATCGCATCGAAAACGGACCGGACCATCACCCCGTACACGGGGTCGTTCCTCGACGCCGCCCCCGGACCGTCCCTCCGCAATGTGTACGTGCAGGACGAGTGCCAGAACCAGGACCTCTTTGTCGGGCACTCCAGGAAGAGCTTCGACACCGGCCCGAATCCGCAGGTCGGGCTCCTCGAACACCCCGCTCCGGTCTTCCTCGCGCGCAAGGCGCTCGATCCGAACCTCCAGGGCACGATTCCCTGCTCCTGACGGGCCCGGACCACGCGCGGGTACCGTCGGATCTGTGGAAGCCCATGCCACCCTCGCCGAGATGGACGGTGAGCTCGTCAACTGCAGACGCTGCCCGCGGCTCGTCGAGTGGCGCGAGCGCGTGGCCGTCGAGAAGCGGGCCGCGTTCCGCGACGAGACCTACTGGGGCAGGCCCGTTCCCGGGTTCGGGCCGGCCGATGCCGCGCTGTTGATCGTCGGGCTCGCCCCCGCCGCGCACGGCGGGAACCGGACCGGTCGGATGTTCACCGGTGACCGCAGTGGCGACGTGCTGTACGCGGCGCTGCACGCGGTCGGGCTGGCGAACCAACCGACCGCGGTCAGCCGCGACGACGGCCTGCGGCTGCGTGGGGTCAGGGTCACCGCACCCGTGCACTGCGCTCCCCCGGACAACAAGCCGACGCCCACCGAGCGGGACACCTGCCGCCGCTGGATCGACGAGGAACTGCGGCTGCTCTCGCCGACCCTGCGGTCGGTGGTCGTGCTCGGCGGATTCGGTTGGCAGGCACTGTTTCCCGCACTGACCGACGCCGGCTGGGCGGTACCGCGGCCGCGGCCGAAGTTCGGCCACGGCGCCCACATTGTCCTGCCCCCGACCGGTGACGGCAGCGCGCTGGAGGTGTTCGGATGCTTCCACGTCAGCCAGCAGAACACCTTCACCGGCAGGCTCACGCAGGCGATGGTCGAGGCGATGTTGTCCGACGCCGGTCGGGCTGCGGGGTTGCTGCCCCCGTAGCCGACACCCTCCTATTCGCCCGCCGCTCCTAGGCCCGGCGGGCGGAGTTGCCGCGCGCGACGGCGTCCTCGGAGGCGAACCTCAGCAGGAGCAGCCCGGCGGGCACCACCGCGAGTCCGAACAGCACCAGGGTCAGCGGGCTCGCGAGCAACAGGGCGTCCCCACCCGGACCGCCGAACATGCACAGCACGAAGCCGAGGAACCAGCCGACCAGCGGCAGCGCCGCCATCGATGCCCGGTCGGTGACGGTGCGGGCCCCGAGCACCAGCAACACGTTGACGACACCCGCGGCGAGCGCGCTGATCGGAAACGCCACCGAACCCAGGTAGGTGGGCAGGAAGAGCACGGCCAGCACGGCCGTGAGCGCGCCGTCGAACATCAGCAGGCCGAGAATCGCCGAGTCGAGGATGCGGCGCCCGGTCGGTGCGGGGCTGGTGCCGGATGTCATGGCACCAATCGTAGGCGGGGGCTTCAGCCCACCGGCGGGTAGCCGAGGAGCGTGAGCAGGTGACTCTGCATGTCGACGAAGTTGTACAGCGCGTTCATGTACATCTCGTGATGCTGTTCCGAGTAGGGGCGCAGCGAATCCACGAATGCCACGATCGCGTTCTGAACACTCCAGTTGTACATCGACATCCTTCCGTCAGCCCGACCCGGCTATGACCCACATCACAGTCTAATCGGATTGGGGTCGGCCGTCACAGCCGACCCCATGCCTCGGGAGGAACCCGAACCCCGTCAGTGATGGAACCCTTCCCGCGCCTCGTCGGACGGCGTGCCCCCGGCCAGCCGCGCCAGCGATCGACGGATGTCCTCGGCCAGCAGGGAGATCACATCGCGGGAGATCCCGTGCCGAACCAGGACCCGCTGGATGACTGTCTCCTGCCGGTTCGCGGGCAACGGGTACGAGGGCACCTGCCAGCCGCGCCTCCGCAGCTCATCGCTGAGGTCGTACAGCGAGAAGCCCGCCGTCGCCGGGTCGGTCAGGGTGTAGGACACCGCGGGCAGCCCGCCGGTCCCGTCGTAGAGCAGGGTGAACGGCCCCATCGTCTTGATCTCCTCGGCGAGGGCCTGGGCGGTTTCGGCACACGTCTGCTGGATCATGCGATAGCCCTCGCGGCCGAGGCGCAGCAACAGGTAGTACTGGGCGACGATCTCGCCGCCCGGCCGGGAGAAGTTGAGCGCGAAGGTCGGCATGTCGCCGCCGAGATAACTCACCCGGAACACCAGGTCCTCGGGCAGCAGGTCCGCCGACCGCCACACCACCCAGCCGACCCCCAGCGGGGCCAGTCCGTACTTGTGACCGGAGGTGTTGATGGAGGCCACTCGCGGGATACGGAAGTCCCACACCAACTCCGGCTGCACGAACGGGGCGATGAATCCCCCGCTGGCCGCGTCGACGTGAACGGGCACATCCAGCCCGGTGTCCGCCATGATCGCGTCCAGCTCCGCCGCGATCTCCTCGACGGGCTCGTAGTCGCAGGTGTAGGTCACGCCGAGGATCGCGACGACACCGATGGTGTTCTCGTCGACGTACTCCCGCAATTGGTGCGGACGTATCCCCGTCGCGCCGGGCTCGAGCGGGATCTGGCGCAGTTCCACGTCGAAGTACCGGGCGAACTTGTCCCAGCAGATCTGCACCGGCCCGCACACCAGGTTCGGGCGGTCGGTGGGCTTGCCCTCCGCCTGCCGCCGCTCGCGCCAGCGCCATTTGAGGGCCAGCCCACCGAGCATGGCGGCCTCGCTCGATCCGGTCGTGGAGCAGCCCATGGTGTCGCGTCCGGAGGGTGAGTTCCAGAGGTCCGCCAGCATGTGCACACACCGGGACTCGATCTCCGCGGTCTGCGGGTACTCGTCCTTGTCGATCATGTTCTTGTCGAGGCAGTCGTTCATCAGCCGGTGGACCTCGTCCTCCGACCAGGTCGAGCAGAACGTCGCGAGGTTCTGCGAGGAGTTGCCGTCCAGCTGGAGTTCGCTGTGGATCAGTGCGTAGGCGATCCGCGGGTCCGACGCTTCTTTCGGCATCTGGTACTTCGGCAACACTTCTCGGCTGAGCGGCGTCGAGTAGATGTCTTGGGCGTCCCCGCCCCTGTCGGTGACCCTGTGCAACGCCATCGGGCTGATCCCTTCGTGATCCGGAAATCGACAATCGATCTGGATACAACGTGCGAGAAACTCAGGTACGACTGATGAAGCACACCGAGGGTAACCCGGATCGGGTCACCCCGTGGGGCGACTGGAAGCCTTCGGGGCGGCCGCGTGCTAGAAAGCGATGCTGGAGAACAGGTCCCGCTCGCGCCCGTCGGCGTCGACCGCACCGCGGGCGCCGCGCGCCAGAACGTAGTGTTCCTCGGCCAGGATCGGCTGCGCCACGTTGTTCGACAGCGCGTACTCCGAGCCGGTCTCCGACACCGTCACCTGCGTCGCGTGCGCGGTCAGCGCCGACCGCTTGGCCTCGAGCACAGCCCGCACGTCCACCGCGGCGGTCACCGTCTCGTCGAGCACACAGGGCAACTCCCCCGGCTCCGGAATCCGCCACGACGACGGGATCTCGGTGATGCACTCGATCCCCTGTGCCAACGAGTTCGCCTCGGTGACAGTCCAATACACCTTCGTCGGCTCCCAGGGCCGACCCGCAGCCGGATACATATCGGTGCCCGCGGCCAACGCCGCTGCCATCGTGAAGCGGTGCGCCTGGATGTGATCGGGGTGGCCGTAGCCGCCGTCCGGGTCGTAGCAGACCACCACGTGCGGACGGACCTCCCGGATCACCGCGACCAGAGCCTCGACCGCCTCCTCGGGGTCCGCGTTCACGAACGCGCGCGGGTTGGCGGCTGACGGGGTGCCGATCATGCCGGAATCCCGCCAGCGACCCGCCCCGCCCAGGAACCTGGGGCCGTCGACGCCCAGCGCCGCGAGCGCCTCGGTCAACTCGAGGATGCGGTAGCCGCCGAGCTGATCGGCCCGGTCCGCGACGAGGCCCGCCCACCGCTCACCGATCACCTCGCCCTCCTCGCCGAGCGTGCAGGTCAGCACGGTCACCCGCGCGCCCTCGGCGGCGTACCGCGCGATGGTGCCCCCGGTGGTGAGGGTCTCGTCGTCGGGATGGGCGTGCACCAGCAGCAGTCGACGTTCGCTCACTGCGGGCTCCTTGACCAGCCGGCGGCATCGGCGAAGATGCCGACCTGGATCGCGCCGGTCAGCGAAACACCCTGGACGCCCGGCCCGGCCGCGACCACGGTCGTGTCCTGCAGGACGGGCAGCACGGCGGCGAGATCCCACAGCTTCGGCTCGGCCTGAGCGATCACGTGTCCGACGTCCGCGGTTCCGCGGAGCGCCTCGTCGATGCCCGCCTGCAGGGCCGCGTCACAGAGTCCCGACAGATTGCTCGGGGCAAGCGGATCGGGCACGACGTCGGGCTCGGCGTCCGTCGACTCGCCTGCGCCGGACGGTGCCGGGGCCGCAGGCGGGGGGCAGGCGAACCGGGAGGCCATCGAGGTCGCCGGGTCGGAGCCCGCGCGCGCCCAGCCGACCACGGCGTCGACCTCGCCCTCGACGAGCGACTTGCCGTACAGCTCGTCCGGCCTCATCGTCGTCACCGAGGCATCGACCCCGGCGCCGCGGAGCTGGTCGGCCGCCGTGTTCGCGACCGCGATGGCGGAGTCGTCGCCCTCCGGCGCACCGATCACCAGGGCCAGCTGATCGCCGTCCTTCGCGGTCCTGGCCGTCGCCGTCTCACCGGGGCCGTCGACGAGGGTGTGAACCCAGCCCGCCTCGGCGAGCAACCCGAGCGCCTGCTCGCGGCTCGGCGCGGGCGGCGCGGTCGGGACGTAGCCCGGATCGGACGGCGCCAGCACCTGGGCCCGGGCCGGCGTCGCGTTCGCGCCGGTCGGGGTGCCTACGGAGGCCAGCAGGTCGGGGCTGAGCAGCCCCATCAGACCGCGACGCAGCCGCTGGTCGGCGAGCGCGGGGACCCTGCCGTTCAAGGTCAGCTCCAGTACCCGGGGCGCGGGGGTGACGGCGGCGCGCACCGAGGGGATCGCGGCCAACTGAGCCTGCAGCGGGCCGCTGCCCCGCACCTGCGCGACCTGGGCGTCACCGGAACGGATCGAGTCCGCCAACTGCGCGGACGAACCACCGCGACGCATGAGGATCTGGTCGGGGGTCGCGGGCTTGCCCCAGAACCGGTCGTTGCGTTCGAGCAGGATCTCGTCGCGGCCGCGGTCGATGGACTTGATGTGGAAGTCGGCGCCGGACACCGGGATGTTCTCCGCCAGTCCGCGGGTGAACCCGCCCGGCGAGTCCTTCACCAGGTGCGAGGGCAGCAGGTCCGTGAACAACTCCCGCCACGCCGGATACGGCGAGCTCATCGTGACGGTGACGGTCTTGCCGCCGCCCGAGGAGCCGATGTCGGTGATGAGGCCGTAGCCGGCCGGGTCGACGACGCCGGGCTGGCTGATCATCTGCCGCCACAGGTAGCGGAAGTCCTCGGCGGCGATCGGCGCGCTGTCGGACCACTGCGCCTCGTTGCGGAGCTGGTACGTGACCGTGAAGGGATTCTGGGAGGTGACGTCCGCGGAGATCAGCAGGGACTCGTCGGGGAGCCAGTCCGTGCCGCCGGGCCGGGTCGGGCTGGGGACCGGACGGAAGGCGCTCGGCAACACCATCGAGCTGACCGCCGACGTGACCGGCGACTGGTCGGAGAGCAGGTGCGGATTGAAGCCGAGGCCCACGTCGTCGATCGCGACAACGACGGTGTTCTTGGTGGGCACCGCCGTCGTCGGCTTGGGACTGTCGGTGCTCTCCACCGGCGGCGGCGGGTTCGCGGTGCAGCCCGCCAGCATCAGGCCGGCGACAAGGGCTGTCGCGATCGGCAGGATCTGTCGGGTTCGTCGTCCCGCTCGATGCACTCGCACGTCCCTTTCGATCTACGGCTGTAAACGCCTGTGCGCGGCTGACGGGTCCGCAGACTCGTCAACCGCGCACAGGCGCGAAGCGCAACTCTACAGCGCGGCCTTGTCGCGGGACTTGCTGCGCGAGCGCTCGCGGGCGCGGTCGGTCTGCGACAGGTGCACCTTGCGGACGCGGACCACCTCGGGGGTGACCTCGACGCACTCGTCGCCTGCACAGAACTCCATGGCGCCCTCGAGCTCGAGCTTGATCGGCTTGGCCAGGGTCTCCATCACGTCGGCGGAGGACTGACGCATATTGGTCAGCTTCTTCTCGCGGGTGACGTTGATGTCGAGGTCTTCCTGACGCGGGTTGATGCCCACGACCATGCCCTCGTAGGTGTCCGCGCCGGGCTCGACGAAGAAGGTGCCGCGGTCGGCGAGCTGGATCATCGCGAACGGGGTCACCGAGCCGGTGCGGTCGGAGACGAGCGAACCGGTGTGGCGCGCGCGGATCTCTCCCGCCCACGGCGCGTAGCCGTGGAAGACGGCGTTGGCGATGCCGGTGCCGCGGGTCTCGGTGAGGAAGTCGGTGCGGAAACCGATCAGGCCACGCGAGGGGACGATGAACTCCATGCGGACCCAGCCGGCACCGTGGTTGGCCATCTGGACCATCTTGCCCTTGCGGTTCGCCAGGAGCTGGGTGATGGCGCCGAGGTACTCCTCGGGGCTGTCGATGGTGAGCTCCTCGAAGGGCTCGTGCACCTTGCCGTCGACCTGGCGGGTGACCACCTGCGGCTTGCCGACGGTCATCTCGAAGCCCTCGCGGCGCATCTGCTCGACCAGGATGGCCAGCGCGAGCTCACCACGACCCTGCACCTCCCATGCGTCCGGGCGACCGATGTCGAGGACCTTGAGCGAGACGTTGCCGACGAGCTCCTGATCGAGACGCGACTTGATCATGCGGGCGGTCAGCTTGTGGCCGCTGACCCGGCCGACGAGCGGCGAGGTGTTGGTGCCGATGGTGACCGAGATGGCGGGCTGGTCGACGGTGATCCGCGGCAGCGCGACCGGGTTCTCCAGGTCGGCGAGGGTGTCGCCGATCATGATGTCGGGGAAGCCGGCGACCGCGACGATGTCACCGGCGACGGCGACCTCTCCGGGCTGACGCTCGACGCCGACGGTCTGCAGCAGCTCGGTGATCTTGGTCTTGGTGACGACGGGCTCGCCGTCGACCTCGCGCATCCAGGAGACGGTCTGGCCCTTGCGGAGCTCGCCGTTGTGGATGCGGACCAGGGCCAGGCGGCCGAGGAAGGCGGAGGCGTCGAGGTTGGTGACGTGCGCCTGCAGCGGCGCGTCGACGGTGCCCTTGGGTGCCGGGACGTTCTCCATCAGGACCTCGAACAGCGCGTCGAGGTTCTCGGCGTCGGGGGCCTGGCCGTTCTCGGGCTGGACCTTGCTGGCCTTGCCCTCACGGCCGGAGGCGTAGAGCACCGGCAGGTCGAGGGCGAGCTCGGCTGCCTCGGCGGCCTCGTCGTCCAGATCGGACGCCAGGTCGAGGAGCAGGTCGTGGCTCTCGGAGACGACCTCCTCGATGCGGGCGTCGGGACGGTCGGTCTTGTTGACGACGAGGATGACGGGCAGCGAGGCGGCGAGCGCCTTGCGGAGCACGAAACGGGTCTGCGGCAGCGGGCCCTCGGAGGCGTCGACGAGCAGCACAACGCCGTCCACCATGGACAGGCCGCGCTCCACCTCGCCACCGAAGTCGGCGTGGCCGGGGGTGTCGATCACGTTGATGACCGTGATCGAACCGTCCTCGTTGTGCTTATGCACGGCGGTGTTCTTCGCGAGGATGGTGATGCCCTTTTCGCGCTCCAGGTCACCGGAGTCCATCACGCGGTCGACCAGTTCGGCACGCTCGGCGAAGGCGCCGGACTGCCGGAGCATGGCGTCGACGAGGGTGGTCTTGCCATGGTCGACGTGTGCGACGATGGCAACATTGCGGAAGGTGGTGCTGGGCACGCTGCGGTCTCCTGGCTGGCTTGATTCAGCCACGCGAAACCTAGGCTCGCACGGCTCGGGCGGCCGCGTCGCGAATGCGAATCCATCAGCACAGGACGACCTGTGCAGGCATTGCGGCCAGCTAGATACTACCCGCCCGCGGCAATTCCGCCGAAAACGAGTTGTGAATCACCCTGGATCTGCTACTCGGTCAACCACAAGGACCGAGCGAGCGGGCCGCCGAGCCCGACCGCGGCACGCGCCTGCGCCGGGCCGATTCGTGAGGGCAAGCTAACCTCGGGTAGGCCGGGACGATCCGGTATCCGACCGGGCAGGAGGGCCGAGCCGACATGGGCAAGGTCAAGGCGAAGAAGGTCTCGAGCCTCAAGCCGAAGAAGAAGTGCTGCCGCAGCAAGACGCGGTGCCTCAAGTGTCCCGTCGTCATCATGCGGATGAAGAAACTCGAGAACGAGGGCGTCACGGGCAAGGACCTGAAGAAGGGGCTCAAGAAGGCACGCGCCTCCTGAGCCCCTCCCCGTCGCGCGTCGCCCGGATCAGCAGTTCGGCGTTGTCGGACGGCCGACGACGCGGTCGTCGAGCCACTTGTAGGCGGGCGGCATCCCGACAAAGGCCCCACCGACATGATCGACGCCAAGTCCGGGGGCGTACTGGACGTCGACCCCGCGGTTGCAGTACTCACGGACCACTCCGGTCATCCCCCGGTCCGGGATCAGCACGTCCTTGGTGTCATGGAAGACGAACAGCGGCATGCCCGGCGTGGCGGCGGTGCGTGCCAGCGAGTTCTCCTCGATGGCGGCCTCGACGCTCGGGATGGTGAGGATGTCGCCCACCTTCGAGCACTGGGCGAGGCTGATGCCCTTGGTCTTGCCGAGCAGGTCCGTCAGGCACCCGTCGGTGAGCGTATTGGCGAACTCGATCCCCTCTGGGGTGAGGTATTCCTGCGGCCTGACCTTGTCCGGGAACTCCCTCGACAACCCGAGCAGGGTGCCCCAGGCGGTGAAACCGACGGCCGGCTGCTTCTCGCTCAGCCCGGCCAGGTCGCCGGGGACCCCGCCCTCGGCGACACCGATGACATTGAGTTCCGGCGCGTAGGTGGACTTCTGTTCGGCCGCCCATGCGGTCGCGTGCCCGCCGCCCGAGTAGCCGTACATGACGACCGGTGACTGCGAGAGCCCAAGCGGCTCAAAGCGTTGCGCGGCACGAATGCCGTCGAGCACGCCGTGTGCGGTCTGTCGTCCGGCGATCCAGGCCATCTCGGGGCCCTGGTAGTCGGAGGCGACGACCGCATAGCCGAGCGCGAGCATCGGCGAGATGAGGGCCAGGTCCTGGGACTTTCCCGCGGGCAGGGTCACCGAGGGGTTGCACGCCAGACCGAGGGCGTCCATCGCCTGCTGCTGGGAGAGCAGCGGGCGGGCCCCCGGTCCGGTCCACGGGCGATCGGGGACCATCACCGTCGCCGTCGTGGTCACCGGCACCCCGAACGAATCGGTGGTGCGGTAGAGCAGCTGGGTGGTCTTGACCACCGGCCACGGAGTGTTCGCCGGGAAGCGGACCTCCACCGGACGGCTGCGGATCACGTCCCCTTTCGCGTACCCCGACAGATCGGCCGGCCCCTGGAACCAATTGTCCGCCAACGGCGTCGGACCGGGCAGCGGTTCGGCGGCCGCCGCGGGGGGCACCCCCAGTGTCAGCGCGGCGGCACAGGCCGCCACCAAGCCGAGGATCACCCCATGGCTGACGCCTCCCCCTCGATACGCCGATGATCAGTACCAGCGTGGCACGGAAACGGCTGGGGACAACGGGTTTCCGGGCGCGACACGCGATGGAGGCGGCCTGCCGCCACAACTATTCCGCGTGCAGCACCGCCATCAACTCCGCCAGCCACGCCCTGTCGTTCGGCACCAGATCGGCGGCGGCGAGCTCCGGCCCGGTCACCCAGCGCACCGCGGAATGTTCCAACGCGGTCGGGGTCCCGTCACACAGCGACACCAGGTAGGCGCGCAGGACCATGCCCTTCGGCAGCGGCACGTCCACCCCGATCCGGTCGCCGACCACGGTGTCGACACCCAGTTCCTCGCGGAGCTCGCGGCGCAGGCCCTGCGCCGGGGTCTCCCCCGGCTCGATCTTTCCGCCGGGCAGCTCCCACATGCCTGCCAGTTCCGGCGGCGCGACCCGCTGCGCGAGCAACAGCCGACCGCCGGCGATGATCGCCGCCGCCGCGACCTCTCGCACCGCATTCGTTTCCGCCCGGGCTTCATGCATGGCACCATCATTGTCATGGCCGAGTTGCTGTCGGACGCCGAGGTCGAAGCCGCGCTGGGATCGCTCCCCGATTGGCAGCGGGCGGGCGCCTCGATCACCCGAACACTGAAGTGCCCGACCTTTCCAGCCGCCATCGCGCTGGTCGATCGGGTCGCGGCGGCCGCCGAGAGCCGCGATCACCACCCGGACATCGACATCCGCTGGCGCACGCTCACCTTCACCTGCGCCACCCACTCCATGGGCGGGATCACCGATCTGGACGTGGGCCTTGCGCGGGAGATCGATCGTCTGGCTGCCGAGGGCTGAGCCGTCCGGCGTAGATCACCCAGGCGTAGAACGCGACGGCGCCCACGACGTTCACGGCGCCCAGCCAGGCCAGCACGGCTGGCCTCGAGATCAGCCAGATCGAGTCCTGGAAGAAGGACAGCACCCACGGCACCCCGATGATGGTCGACGCCAGCCAGCAGCCGGCCAGGATCTTCGACCCCAGCCGCTCCGCCAGCGGTCCGTGTACGAGCCAGATCAGCATCGGGATCAGCCACACCCAGTGGTGCGACCACGAGATCGGCGAGATCAACAGCCCGAAGAGCTGCACCACGACGAGGGTGCCGAGCCTGTCGTCGGCCCCGAGCGCCCGCCAGGCGAAGAAGGCGAGCAGTGCCGCGACCGCCACCGCCACCAGCCACGGCCAGCCGCTCTCGACGTCATGGCCGAGTACTCGGCTCAACGCACCGCGCGCCGACTGGTTCCACACCGACCCGACCGGGCCGATGCGGGATGCATCGCCGAGCAGGTGTTCGAAGTACTCGCGCGCCGACGGGCCGATCGTGAGGTAGCTGACCGCCACCGTCAGCCCGAACGCCACCGCGGAGAAGACGGCGGCCTTCCATCGCCTTCGCGCCACGAAATACAGGCCGGTGATCGCGGGCGTGAGCTTGATGCCCGCAATGAAGCCGACCAGCCCGCCCGCGATCCACCACCGGGTGCTGCGGACGGCGACCATGGCGCCGAGCACCAGGAACACGTTGACCTGCCCGTAATCGAGCGTGGTACGAACCGGCTCGGTCCAGATCCCGACGGCGGTCCAGGTCAGCGCGACCGCGGTCCAGCGGGGTTCCCTCGCCGCCGCGCCGTAGATCAGTTCCAGGCTGATCCGGATCACGAGGAACAGCGCCGCGATGGTGAGCAGCGTCCAGCACACCCCCACCACCGGGAAGGGCAGATAGTGCAGTGGGAAGAACACCAGCGCCGCGAACGGCGGGTATGTGAACGGGAGCGGAAAGTCCGGGGTCAGCTCGGCGTAGGTGAAGTCGTAGAGGTTGTCGCTGAGCAGCGCGGCCGAGCCGTCCACATATACGTGCAGATCGACCAGGTTCATGCCGTTCGGGCTCAGGAACACCCATGCCATCCGCACCGCGACGGAGACCGCCAGCAGCAGCGGGGCGAAGCGAAGGATCGACGCCGACCGGCTATCGGTGCGAGCATCCCGAGTCTGGGGTGCGGGTGGCATCTCGGACACGTCTCGCGTTCTCCCGTGTGGTGTGGGCCGACGGGTGGAACCCGAAGCGTTCGACAGCGAGCCTAACGGCAGCCGCGGCGGCCGCTGAACCTCCCCGAAAATTGTGGATAACAGTTGCATCAACAATCTCAATTTTCACTCTAGTCACACGATATGGTCACCGGGCAAGCATCATCCGGCCAGCATTGCCATAGACTCCCGACCCAGAGTCACTCTCGGGTGACAAAGAAATAACAGGGTTGTCTCGGCAAGCGCTGTACAACCGCCTGATGGCCTGCATAGAGTGGCCCCTCGTTACCGCTGGGGGCCTGCAGGCCAACCGACGCTTGAAGAAAATAAGGATGGGACGACTGTGCTTCGTACGCGAGGACCGCGCAGAACGATCACCGCGCTAGCGATAGCCGCGGCCGCTGCCTTGGCTGCTCCGACCAACGCTGTGGCGCAGCCCGCGCCCGTGCTCCCCGAGGGCCTCAACATCGAGGCTCTGGCCTCGCTGGCACCGGCCATCATCGGTGCCGCGGCAGGCCCGTCCGACATCGCAGGCGGACCGCAGGCAGACCTGCTCGCCCAGGCGCGCACGCTGCTCGAGTCCTCCAACCTGCCCGAGTCGACGAAGGCGACCCTCTCCAAGGTCATCACCTTCCTCGACGGCAGTGGCGGCGGCGGACCGGAGCTCCCGCCGGAGAGCGGCCCCGTGATCGCCCAGTTCCTCTACCCGACCCTCGGCAAGGGCTGCATCTCGGCCACCGCCGACTCGGTGGGTACCGCGCTGGCCGTCCCCGGCCCCGCGCACCTGCCCCCTCCGGGACCGAAGGCCGGCCAGGCCGGGTTCGTCTTCACCGCGCTGGGCACCAAGAAGCCCGCCGACGTGCAGCCGGTCCCGCTCACCGTCAGCTGGGTCAACATCGACAACCAGAAGTCGGCGACCCAGAACCTGACGTCCGAGTCGAAGATCAACCCGGACGGACCGGCCACCCTGTCCGCCATCGCCGACACCGGTCGCGGCCGCGTTCTCGCGGTGATCTCCGGCTCCCTCACCACCCAGGCCGAGGGCGCCGCACCGATCACCTGCAGCTTCCTGCCGACCGTCGGAATGGTTGTCGTTCCGTAAGTCACCAGCCATCCCAGAAGGGCCCTTTCGCATCGCGAAGGGGCCCTTCTGCTTTGTCCGGCCCTGTGGTAAACCTCAGCGATGGCCTCCGTACCGCACTCGGTGAAGTCCGTGCACTCGCGACGCTCGATCCTGTCCATCCGATCCGAGGGCTCCATCCTCTCGATCGGCTCGGCCTACTCGATTCTCTCGATCGGCAGCGTCGGCTCGATCCTCTCGATAGGCTCCATCGGCTCGGCCGGTTCCGCCCTGTCCACCGGCTCGTTCGGCAGCCTGGGTTCGGCGCTGTCCGGACTGTCGAAGTGGTCGGTGCTGTCCTGGCGTGCCGACGCCACCAGCCCGAGCGACCGCCCGCTGCACGTGCTGGCGGAAGAGCCCGGACTCGCGGTGTCGCCGATGTCGCACACCCAGACCTGAGCTGCATCAACCAGAAACAGACAGCCGCACAACACGATTCGACGGAGGATGCACGTGACCGAGGCGGACAAGACCGATAACCGGACGTGGACGAGGGCTGAACTGGAGTCGGCCTTCGAGGGCTACCAGCGCACGGTTGAGAAGGCCACCGCGACGGGCGACTGGAACCTCTTCGCCGACATGTTCACCGAGGACGCCACCTACATCGAGCACGCCTACGGGAACTTCAGTGGCCGGGAACAGATCCGGGAGTGGGTGGTGCGGACGATGACGAGCTTCCCCGGCAGCCACATGACGGAGTTCCCCGCGGCCTGGCACACGATCGACGAGGAGCGCGGCTGGGTGATCTGCGAGATCCGCAATCCGATGCGTGATCCCGGCGACGGCACGCTCCACGAGGCCTCGAACCTGACGATCCTGCACTACGCGGGCGACGGGCTGTGGTCCTGCGAGGAAGACGTCTACAACCCGATGAAGTTCCTGAAGATGGCCAAGAAATGGTGCCGCGCCGCGGAGTCGTCCGGAGGACTTCCGGACGAGGCCCGCCAGTGGCTCTCCGCGGTGGGCGGCGCCTAGGGCGCGTCGCGCACTAGGGGTTCTGCGGTTCCTGAGGGGCCACGGATCCGCTCGACACGCGGTCGTAGATGTTCGCCGCGAGGGCGTACACGATGTTGATGAGTTGTTCCACGTCTGTCCTCTCTCGAATGGTTCCGCTGACGCTACCGGCAGCGGGCCCGACCTGCGATGCTCACACGCGGTCGTGTCGGCCGGCCCGCGCGGCCGCGACCCATAGCTTGGCCACGTACCCCGCCAATCCGATCGCCATGCCCACCACCGCGACGGCGGTGAACCCGGCCGCCGGTCCGGCACGGTCGACCATCGCACCGGCAAGGGGCGAACCGACCGCGCCGCCGAGAGTGAACGAGGTCCCCTGCCAACCCATAGCCTCGCCCCTCCGGTCCTCCGGAACCAGGTCCGCGATCGCCTCGCCCGTCGCCGCCATCACCGGCGCGCAGAACAGCCCGGCCGGGATGGCGAGGGCCGCCAGTGTGAAGGTCGAGGTGGCGAAGGCCATCGGGAGCGTGAACAGGCCGAGTAGGAACAGCAGCAGCGCCGGGCTCACGGGGCGATGCATCGCGCCATAGATCAGCCCGCCCACGATCGACGACGCGCACCAGAAGAAGAACACGACACCGAGGGACTGCACCTCCCCGCTCGCCCGCAGCGCGGCCAGGATGCCGACGTCCGTGCCCGCCAGGATCAAGGTGGCTCCCGCCGAGGCGGCGAACACGCCGACGGCGGCGGCGGTGAGCCAGCCGGGGCGCGTCGCGGCGCTGAGAGTGGCGGCCGTCGCGTCGTCAACCGCGGGTGCGACCGCCGCCTCGGCTCCTGCCGCGACGGCGGGGGTCTCACTGCGGGTCGGCGGGTTGAACCACATCAGGAACAGACCGGCCACCACGACGGACACGCCTATCGCGATGAGGGTGTACCGGGTGCTGAAGTGAGTGCCGAGGAATACCCCTGTCGCCGGGCCGACGATGAACACCAGCTCGGTGCCGATCGAGTCGAGGGCGTACGCGGTCCGCCGATCCGCCTCGCCGACCAGCACGCTGATGCTCTGGCGGACCACCGTGAAGATCGGCAGTGCGAAGGCCCCGCAGACGAAGGCGACCGGGATCAGTGCCTCGTAGGGCACGAAGGCGGCGATCGGCCACAGCACGCCCTCGGCGATCACGGAGGGCAGCAGGGTTCTTCGCAGCCCGATCCGGTCGATCAGCCTGCCGCGCCAGGGCGAGCCGACCGCGATGCCGATGGTCAGCGCCGCCGCCGCGAGTCCCGCGGCCGCGTATCCCCTGCCGAGGGTCTGCACGACGTGCAGGGTGAGGATCAGCCCGGCCGCGGAGTGCGGCAGCCGCGCGATCATCCCGACCAGGATCAGCCTGCGCACCGGCCGACGTGCCAGCAGTGCGGCGTAGCGACCGATACCCATGCGAGAAGTCTGTCATCGAGTCGTGATCGGACTGCGCTCGTCTTGCGCCGAATCCCCCGCCGTCGCGGCTAGGCTCGACCGCATGAGAAAAGCAGCTGCAGTGCTCGCCGCCTCCACCGCCGCCCTCGCGCTCGCCCTCACCGGCTGTAGTTCCGACGAAGCCACCGACAACACCCAGACCGCCAAGGACAAGGCATCGGCCGCGATGTCGTCCGCCGCAGGCGCCGCGGGAAGCGCCATGACCTCCGCCGCCAACGCCGCTGAGGGCGCCATGTCCTCGGCGAACGCCGCGGCCAGCACCGCCGTCTCGAAGGCCAAGGGCGCCCTCGACAGCGCGAAGGTCGCGACCTTCACCGCCGCGTTCAAGGTCGCCAATCCCGATCTAGCAGCGGGCCGCGACGACGACGCCATCGAAGACATCCTGGCGCAAACCTGCGCCGACATCGACGCAGGCCAGTCCGAGCAGGAGATCGTCGCCGGCCTCGAGACCAGGGCCGAGAACAACGGCGTCAAGGCCACCCCGGACCAGGCACAGCAGATCTACAACATCGCCAAGCCGGCCTGCTGACCGCCCCAGCACTCCGCCGCGCCCCGCATCGCAGGGGCGCGGCGTTCGGTCAGGCCAGCGACCACTGGCCGTAGTCGGCCTTGAGGATCGCGTTGAGGTCGATGCCGACACCGTCGACGGCTCGCTTGTCGATCTCGTACTGGTGCAGATGCGCCTCGGGATGCACGAAACCCGACGGCGTGCCCCAGTTGTGCTGCCAGTAGAACGCGCCCAGGCCCTCGGCCACCAGCAGGTCGAGGGTCGGGGAGTTCGCGTAGACGCCCGTGTTCTCGTGCCCGACAACCGATTCCCAACCCTGGATGTACGGGGCGATCAGCTCGGTGAAGTCGTCCTCGCTCGGGTTGTCGTCGATGGACGCGTAGATCGGCCGGTTCTCCGGACCGCCCGCGGCCAGGTGCAGCTCGAGACCGCGCTCGGCATGCTCCACGCCCGCATCGAACCCGCCGCGCCAGTCCGCGGTGTCCGCCTTGCCGAACTGGTAGCAGGAGACGACCTCCAGCCCGGACTCGGCGAGTGCTGTCGCCTCCGCCTCCAGCATCGGCTTGCCCTCCATCCACTCCGCCCCTGGCCGACGGTCCGAGACGTAACGGATGGCCCCGACGTGTCCGGCGGCGAGGATGGCCTCCGCGGACGGAACCCCGCCCGCGTAGTCGATCAGGGTGCCGAGGTTCGGAGAGGCCTGCGCGAGCAGGGAATTGGATCCGAGCGCCGTGACGCCAAGAGCGGCGGATCCGGCGGCCACGTACTTGAAGAGTTCTCGACGGGAAACCTGCACGACGCCCTCACATCACTGATTGCTGTCGTCACCGGCACGCCCCGACTGCCGACGAGGGGCCACGGTGACCTGGGTGGTTCGGCCATTCCATCACAATCACTCTGGTGTCGCCAGTCACATTAGTATCTCTAGCAACACCTGTTGCGGCGTCGCCGCAGCGTATCGGCCCTTCGACGCCGAATCGGGACGCCCGCCCGGTGCCGATCGGCGGTAACGTCTGACCTGTCCGCACAACTTCTCCCGGATGGGACTCGAGGTCATGGGCAATCAGACGTGGTGGGTCATCGCGCCCGAGAGTGGATTCGCGTTCGAGCAGCGCGCCAACGGCGACATGGTGGTGGTCGACGAATCCGCGGCCGAGGAACACGTCCTGCACGGCTATGAGTGGATGCACGTCAAACACCCCGATGCCACCGAGCAGCGAATCAAGGTCCACGGTGAGGGCCCGCCGCCCTTCGGTAAGTGGATCGTCCTCGACGAGGAATGACCGGGATCACAATCTGAGCAAAGCTCACGAATCGGCGCCCTCAACACATATTCTCCCCGCGGGGGTCATCCCGGCACCGTAGCCATGCGCGCGCGGCCGGGTGACGCGGCGCAACAGGGCGCCGTGCTGGACTGGGGAGGATATTTTTCATGCCGTACGCGGCTTTCGGACTCGTCATGATGGCGCTGTGGATCTTCTGCATCGTCGACGTGCTCACCTGCGAGGACCACGAGGTACGCCACCTTCCCCGGATCGGCTGGATCCTGATCGTGCTGTTGATCCCGACGGTCGGCTCCCTGCTGTGGCTGATCCTCGGCCGCCCGCAGGGCGCGCGACCGCAGCGCGGGCGACCGCACCCGTCCGCCTACAGCGAGTACGACCGCCCCGGCAGGCAGCTCCCGCAGAATCCCGACGACGACGAGGCCTTCCTGCGGCAGTGCCGAGAGCGTGCCGAGGAACAGCGCCGGATCGGCAAGCAGCAGCGGATCGAACGCGAGAGCCGTGAGCGCGACCTCGACTAGCGGGGCGTCTACCACCCCTGGAATAAGTTGCGCCTGCACGTAGTTACCCAGGGTCATGACCGAATCACACGTCCCCCTGCCCGTCGACGGACTCTTCGAACCGTTCGCGGTCAAGTCCCTGAACCTGAAGAACCGTTTCGCGATGGCTCCGATGACCCGGGGCTTCTCGCCGGACGGGATCCCGGGCGCGGACGTGGCGGAGTACTACCGTCGCCGCGCCGCGGGTGGGGTCGGCCTCATCATCACCGAGGGGACCTACATCCCTGACCCGGCCGCGGGCCCGCACACCCGGGTACCCCACCTCTACGGCACCGAGAGCCTGGCCGGCTGGCGCGGCGTCGTCGACGCCGTGCACACGGAGGGCGGCGCGATCATCCCGCAGCTCTGGCACCTCGGGGTCGAGCGCGGGGAGTCCCCCCGCCTCAACCCGGAGGCGACCACCGTCAGCCCGTCCGGCCTCGCGCTCGACGGTTCCCCGAGCGGTCGGGCGCTGACGACCGGCGACCTCGACGAACTCCGCGAGGCCTGGGTCGCGGCCGCGGTCAACGCGAAGGACGTCGGATTCGACGGCATCGAGCTGCACGGTGCGCACGGCTACCTGCTCGACGAGTTCCTCTGGGCGGGCACCAACCGGCGCTCGGACGGTTACGGGGGCTCGCTGCAGTCGCGGACCCGGTTCCCCTCCGAGGTGGTGGCGGCCATCCGCGCGGCGGTCGGCGAGGAGTTCGCGATCGTCTACCGCTTCTCCCAGTGGAAGTCGAACCACTACGACGCGCGGATCGCGCAGTCGCCCGCGGAGCTCGAGCAGGTTCTCGACCCGCTGGTCGCCGCCGGTGTCGACGTGCTGCACGCGTCCACCCGCAGGCACTGGGAACCCGCGTTCGCCGAACTCGAAGGCTCGGACGGGAAGCGCGGCCTGGCCGGGTGGACGAAGAAGCTGTCCGGGCTGCCGACCATCACGGTCGGCTCGGTCGGACTCGACAAGGTGTTCACCACGGCGTTCTCCCCCGACGGCGCCTCGAATACCGTCGGCATCGACCGCGTGCTCCAGCAGTACGAGAATCAGGAGTTCGACCTCGTCGCCGTCGGACGGGCGCTGCTCGCCGACCCGGAGTGGGTCAACAAGCTGCAGGAAGGACGCATCGACGAGCACGTGCCGTACGCCAACGAGCACCGCGAGGTGCTGCGCTGAGCTAGGAAGCCACGAACGGGCGGTTTCCCGCTCCGTCACTCGACGGAAGTCCGGGAAACCGCCCGTTCGTCGGACGCTCAGTCCATGTAGTCCCAGAACTGCAGCCAGTGCACCGTTGCGAACGTGGTCAGCGTCGCCGTGTAGACCACCGCGACCGCGACCGCGCCGATCAGCCCCACGCGCGGCCCCGCGCCGTCCACGGGATCGAGCCAGCGCCGGAACCACCGGGTGACCGCGGGCATCAGCAGCCAGGTCATCAACCCGACGCTGACGATCTGGCTGAGCCACATCGACAGCCAGGGCGGCAGGCCCCACTCGTTCAGCACCGGCCCAAGGAATCGCGAGAGCGTCATCACGGTCGGGTACAGCACGAGCAGGATCAGCATCGCCGTGCGCCACTGCGGCGTGATCCGCGTCGTGCCGTCCTGCACCCGCAGGATCGACCCGAACGGCGTGCTCCGCGCGACCACCGAGAAGTCCTCCGACAACTGCGATCGGAGCTCCGGGAGCGCCTCCGTGCGCTCCTTCGAGCGCATCCAGGCCGCCAGCTGGCGGTCGGTGCGGAACCGGAGCACCGACATCCAGGTGCCCGCACCCACCGGCCGCAGCACCGTGGTGCCCTCGAACCCCGAGAAGGTGGCGATCAACGCGGACAGTCGCACCTGCGTCGCCTCGAAGGCCCCTTCGCGCCCCGGCGACACCGGGTGTTCGAAGACCGCGGTTCCTGGCGGCAGACAACCCTCGAGCAGGATCAGATCCGAGCTCGCGCGCCGGAATCCCAAGCTCTCCCCCGCCGCGATCAGCCCCGCCCGGCCGGCCGAGTCCAGCCAGCGGTGCAGGTGCTCCTCGGAATCGAATGTCACCGACACCGCCCAGTCCAGTTCGGGCGCCTCGTACGCGGCCACCCTGGCATCGACGAAGCCGTCCGCGTCCCGCGCGGCGACGCCCATGCCGTCGGCCCACCCGGCGAAACCGCCGGCGTCGGGCGTCCGGTGGAACACCGTGACGGCGGTCGCGGCGCTCATCGGTCGCCTCCCGCGGAGTCGCCCTCGACCAGTCGGCGGACCGACGCGCTCTGTTCGGGCGGAACCAGGACGGTGACGAGATCGCCTGCGCGCAGTCGGGTCGCGGCGGTGCCGGGGACCACCGCGTCGCCGCGCCGCACCGAGACCACCAGCGACCCCGCGGGAAGGGCCCTGTCCGCCAGCCGTTTTCCCAGGACGGGCGAGTCTTCGGCCGCGCGCACGTCCAGCACCTCGACATGCGTCCCGACCCGCTCCACCCGCCGCTGCTCGGCCAGGACCTCCATCCGATAGCCGTGGACGACGTCCGGCACCCCGACGATGCCGCACACCCGCCTCTGCCCGTCGAGCACGGTCAGCCGCCGGGCCTCGTCCGGCATCGCCTCCAGCGCCTCGTCGAGGTTCGCGGTGACGTCGACCGTCGGCGCCCCCGCATCGGCGCGCCGCGCGAGGATCGCATCCGGCGCCGCGGCCGCGAGTCCCGACGGCGAGACCGCGCCGATGAAACGCCCCTCGCCGTCGACGACGGGCGCCCCCGGCACTCCCGCCTCCCTCAATCGCGCCAGCGCGTCGGCGACGTCGGTGCCGCCGTCGAGGACCAGCCGCGGGGGCGACATCGCCTCACCGACGCCGACCCGGCCCAGCAGCGGCATCCCCGCCGTCAACCGCGCCGCGCGGGCGTCCTCGCGGGTGCCCAGCTGGGCCCGGTAGATCGTCTCACCGGAGTGACGCACGATGAGGTAGGCCAGCCCGACCGCGACCATCGCGGGCGTGAGAATGGTGAGGCTGCCGGTCATCTCGGCGACCATCAGCATCACCGCAATCGGCGCGCGGGCGATGCTGCCGAAGCAGGCCATCATCCCGACGATGACGAACGGCGCGGGCGAATCCGGGACCGCGGGCGCGATCGGTTCGAGGAGCCGCCACACCGCCGCGCCGATGAAGGCGCCGATCACCATGCCGGGCCCGAAGATGCCCCCCGATCCTCCGGTGCCGATCGAGAGCGAGGTGGCCAGGATCTTCGCGAACGGCAGCACCAGCACCACCCATAGCGGGATCGCCAGCAGACCCGTCCGGTCCAGCGGCTGCTGCACCCAGCCGTATCCGCTGCCGAGCACCTCGGGCAACGCAAGGGCCGTCAGGCCGACCAGGAGTCCGCCGATCGCCGGCTTGAGGATCCGGCTGCAGCGCACCCGGTCCGATATCGCGACGGTGCCGTAGAACGTCCTGCTGTAGAGCAGGCCGACGAGCCCCCCGAGCACGCCGATGGCCGCGAACCACACCAGCTGCAGGGGATCGTCGAACCGGTAGTCGGACGCCGCGTAGCCGAACAGCGGCGCGAAGCCCAGCAGGGACCCGTAGACGGTGTAGCCGACGATCGAGGTGACCAGCCCCGGGATCACCGCGTCGAACTCGAAGTCGTCCCGGTAGGCGATCGACCCGGCGAGCAGGGCGCCGCCGAGCGGGGCCCCGAAGGTCGCGCCGATGCCGGATCCGATGCCGACCGCGACCGCGACCCGGCCGTCCTTCGGCGACAGGTCGAGGGTGCGCGCGAGCAGGGAGCCGAACCCGGCGGAGATCTGGGCGGTCGGGCCCTCGCGGCCACCGGACCCGCCCGAGCCGATCATGATCGCCGAGGCGACGAGCTTCACCAGCACCGCTCTCATGCGGATCATCCGCGGGTTCCGGTGGATCGCCTCGATGGCCGCGTCGGTCCCGTGTCCCTGCGCCTCGGGGGCGAAGGTGAACACGATGACCCCGGAGGCCAGCCCACCCAGGCAGACGACGATCGGGATGGCCCACGGGCGGGGCGAGTCGCCGCTGCCCGTGCCGCCGCCGTCCCCCGCGGCCTCCGGCGGCGTGTAGCCGCCGAGCATTCCGAGCAGCAGGTGGGTGGCCTCGGAGAGCACGAGAGAAAAGACCACGGCACCGAGCCCCGCGATGATGCCGATGGCGGTGCCGAGCACCAGCCATTTCTTCAGGTAACTCGCGTGCTTCACCCAGCGACCCGCGGTGGTCCCGGCCGAGCGCAGCCCTGTCGCCGCGAGAAGCCGGCGATCGCCGGCCGTCATACTCGGCAAGCGTAGTCAGCGTCGACGCGCGCCGACGGCTGTTTGACCTGGGTGTCGGCCCGAGGTCAGGCCACGGACATCTGCCACACCACGGCGGCGGCGAGCGCGCCTGCCCCGTTCAACGACCAGTGCAGCGCGATCGGTGCGATGAGGCTGCCGCTGCGGCTGCGCAGCCAGGTGAAGACGAATCCCGCCGCGGCGGTGGCGAGCACCGCGCCCGCGATCCCGAGCACCTGCCCCCACACCCCACCGCCGAGGATCCCGGTGAGCCCACGGTTCCCGCTCGTCAGCCCGAGCGAGGACGCGATGTGCCACAGGCCGAACAGCAGCGACCCCGCGGCGAACACCCCGCGCGCACCCCAGGCGCGATCCAGGGTGCCGTGCAGCACCCCCCGGAACGCCAGTTCCTCCGGGATCACGGTCTGCAACGGGATGACGATCATCGACGCGATCAGGGCGCCCGAGATGGTGGCGTAGCGATCGGCCATGAAGAACGGCCGGGTGATCGGGAGCAGTGCCCCGATCGCGACGACCGCGACGACCACCCCGACCGCGGCGAGCGCGTAGAGCGACCCCGTGCGCCAGTGCCGCCGCGACAGTCCCAGCTCAGACCAGCCCAGACCCCGGCGGCGAGTCATGGCGACCAGCACGATCGCGGCGATCGGCACGGTGGCGATGCTCGCCCAGGCGTTGGTGAAGTGCGCGATCAGATTGGTTCCCACCAGGACCAGCACCACGACGGCGACGTCGAGGTAAGCGTGGAGCCTGGGGTGGGTGTGCATCTCGTCAAGTGTACGGACCGCCCGCGCGGGCGACGGGCTCGTTCCCGCCCCCGGATCGGGGCGCGGGAGCAGCGCCGCTAGCCTGAACGTGCTTCCACGCCCCGTGTACAGGAGAGATGATGGCCGACTTCCTCTATGAGGACCTGCTGCCGATCGGTGACGACAACACCGAGTACCGGCTGCTGACCACCGAGGGGGTGTCCACCGCCCTGGGACCGGACGGGCGCACCTTCCTGAACGTCGAGCCCGAGGCGCTGCGGCTGCTCACCGAGACCGCATTGCACGACATCTCGCACTACCTGCGCACCGATCACCTGACGCAGCTCGCGAGCATCCTCGACGACCCGGAGGCCTCGAACAACGACAAGTTCGTTGCGCTCGACCTGCTCAAGAACGCGAACATCGCCGCGGCGGGCGTGCTGCCGATGTGCCAGGACACCGGCACCGCCATCGTCATGGGCAAGCGCGGCCAGCAGGTCCTCACGCCCGGGGACGACGAGCAGGCCATCTCGCGGGGCGTGTACGACGCCTTCACCAAGCTGAACCTGCGGTACTCGCAGATGGCCCCGGTGACCATGTGGGAGGAGAAGAACACCGGCAGCAACCTGCCCGCGCAGGTCGAGCTGTACGCGGACACGGCCAAGGGGCACGAGAACTCGTACAAGTTCCTGTTCATGGCCAAGGGCGGCGGCAGCGCCAACAAGTCCTACCTGTTCCAGGAGACGAAGGCGATCCTGAACCCGGACTCGATGATGCAGTTCCTCGAGGCCAAGATCCGCTCGATCGGTACCGCGGCCTGCCCGCCGTACCACCTCGCGATCGTCGTCGGCGGCACGTCCGCCGAGTTCGCCCTCAAGACGGCCAAGTACGCGTCCGCGCACTACCTCGACGAGCTGCCCTCCGAGGGCGCGATCACCGGCCGCGGTTTCCGTGACCACGAGCTCGAGAAGAAGGTCTTCGAGCTCACCCAGAAGATCGGCATCGGCGCGCAGTTCGGCGGCAAGTACTTCTGCCACGACGTCCGCGTCGTCCGGCTCCCCCGCCACGGTGCGTCGCTGCCCGTCGCGATCGCCGTCTCCTGCTCGGCGGACCGCCAGGCGAAGGCGAAGATCACCCCCGAGGGCATCTTCCTCGAGCAGCTCGAGTTCAACCCGGGCCGGTTCCTGCCCGAGGTCACCGACACCCAGCTCGACGCCGAGACCGACGGCATCTCGGGCACCGGCAAGGGCGCCGCGGTCAAGATCGACCTCACCAAGCCGATGCCCGAGATCCTCGCGGAGCTGTCCAAGCACCCGGTCAAGACCCGGCTGTCGCTGACCGGTCCACTGGTCGTCGCGCGCGACATCGCGCACGCGAAGATCAAGGAACGTCTCGACGCGGGCGAGGAGATGCCGCAGTACCTCAAGGACCACCCGGTGTACTACGCCGGTCCGGCCAAGACCCCCGAGGGTCTCGCGTCCGGCTCGTTCGGCCCCACCACGGCCGGCCGGATGGACTCGTACGTCGAGCAGTTCCAGGCGGCGGGCGGCTCGATGGTGATGCTGGCCAAGGGCAACCGGTCCAAGCAGGTCACCGACGCCTGCGACGCGCACGGCGGCTTCTACCTCGGTTCCATCGGCGGCCCCGCGGCGCGGCTGGCGCTCGACTGCATCAAGAAGGTCGAGGTCATCGAGTACGAGGAGCTCGGCATGGAGGCGGTCTGGAAGATCGACGTCGAGGACTTCCCTGCCTTCATCGTGGTCGACGACAAGGGCAACGACTTCTTCGCACACACCGGTGAGGTCACCCTGACGGTGGGCAAGCGTCCCGGCCTGTGAGCTGAGACGACACGACCCGAGGCCCGGCGGAGCACACGCTCCCCCGGGCCTTTGTCGTTGCGATCCCCCATTGCCATGCGCACCCGGTGGGAGGAGGGTGAGGCATGGAGGGGGGTTGACCGGTGGCGCCCGCCGGGTGCTGCCTCGAGAACAAGGAGGTGGATCGTGTTTGCACGCTCAACCACTATCCAGGCCCACCCGTCGTTCATCGACGCGGGAATCAAACATATTCGCGACACGGTGATGCCTGCACTCGCCGAACTCGAGGGCTGCGCGGGACTGTCCCTGCTGGTCGACCACGACAGCGGACGCTGCATCGCCACCAGCTCCTGGATGGACGAGGAGTCGCTGCGCAGGAGCGAGGGGCCCGTCCTGCAGCTTCGCGACGAGGCCGCAAAGGCCTTCAACGGCACCACCACGGTCGAACGCTGGGACATCGCGATCCTGCACCGCGACCACCATTCGAGCCACGGCGCGTGTGTGCGGGCGGTGTGGCTCAAGCTCGAGCCGGGCCGGATGGACCACGCCATCGACGTCTACAAGATGGTGTCCATGCCAGCGATGGAGGACCTCGAGGGGTTCTGCAGCGCCAGCCTGCTCGTCGACCACGCGGCGGGACGTGCGGTGTCCTCGGTGACCTTCGACAGCCACGAGGCGATGGACAACAATCGCGAGCTGGCCCAGGAGATCCGAGCAGCAGCGGTCCGCGAGATGGGCAGCGAGATCCTCGAGGTGTGCGAATTCGAACTGGCGATCGCCCACCTGCACGTGCCGGAGATGGCCTGAGAGGAGGCCGGGTTCGTCAGCGCTCGGCCAGCGCCTGACCCTTGAGTTCGGGCAGCGCGAGGGTCGCGGCCGCGGCGAACCCGAAGGACACCGCGAACACCCCGAACACCAGTCCGTTGCCGCCGCCGGTCAGTAGCCACGGCACGATCAGCGGCGCGATGATGGACGCGATCCGTCCGAACGCAGCCGCCGCGCCGGTGCCGGCTCCGCGCACCGTCGTGGGGTAGAGCTCCGGACCGATCGCGTACAGCGCGCCCCACGCGCCGAGATTGAAGAACGACAACGCCATACCCGCCGCGACGATCTGCGTCGGTGAGTCCGCCAACCCGAACAAGCCCGCCGCGATCGCGGATCCGAGGAGGAAGGTCGCCAGGGTCCCGCGGCGACCCCACGCCTCGATCAGCCAGGCCGCCATCGCATACCCGGGCAGCTGGGCGAGCGTGATGACCAGCGTGTACTGAAAGGACTTCACCAGGTCGAAGCCCTGCGCGAGCAGCAGGCTCGGCAGCCAGATGAAGGCGCCGTAGTAGGACAGGTTGATGCAGAACCAGATCGCCCACAGTGCGCCCGTCCGCCTGCGCAGCCGCGGCGACCAGATCGACTCGACGACGGTGTCGTCGGCGGGCGGATCCGGTCGCCCCGGCCGGGGCTCGGTCGCGGTGTCGGGCGCGGTCCCCTGCGCCCGGCGGATCGGCGGCGACTCTTCGAAGGACCGCACGGCCGCCTCGGCCTCGGCATACCTGCCGCGGCCCTCGAGGAAGCGCACCGATTCGGGCAGGCCCAACCGAACCACCACCGCGTAGGCGGTCGGCACGATGCCGACCGCAAGCGCCCAGCGCCAGCCGTCGTCGGAGAGCGGGATCAGGAAGTAGCCGATCAGGGCGGCCAGGATCCAGCCCACCGCCCAGAACGCCTCGAGCGCAACCACCATGCGGCCCCGCTGCTTTCGCGGCGCGTACTCGCTGACCAGGGTCGACGCGACCGGCAGCTCGGCGCCCAGCCCGAGCCCGACCACGAAGCGGAGCGCGATGAGCACCGCCAGCGAGCCCGCGAGCGCGGTGGCACCGGTGGCGAGCCCGTAGACGAGCAGGGTCGCCGCGAAGACCTGCCTGCGGCCGATCCGGTCCGCGAGCAGCCCACCGACGCTGGCCCCGATGGCCATCCCGACGAAGCCGATCGAACCGACCCAGGACAGCTGTGTCTTGCTCAGGTCCCAATGCACGGCCAACGCGGCCATCACAAACGAGATGAGGCCGACGTCCATCGCGTCGAGCGCCCAGCCGACACCGGAACCGACCAGCAACCTGCCGTGCCGACGGGTGAACGGGAGCTCGTCGAGTCGCTCTGTGCGGGTTCTGGTTTCGGGTCTCACCGAGATGGCCTACCTGGGGCCGCGCTTGCCCCGGCTACGTCCAGAGCGCGGCGATCAGAGCGGTGATGATCGCGAGCACCCCGGCCGCGTGCGCCAGGTTCGGGTTCGCCTCGCCCCGCTTCTGCTTGGCGCGACCGATCTCGGCGAGCGCGACGATCACGAGCGAGAGCACCAGCTTGGTCGCGATCTTGGCGGTGATGTACTCCTTGTCCAGCGCACCCTCGCCGATCCCGACGATGATCAGTCCGGTCAGGAACTGGACCCGGGCGCCCCACACCATGACCTCGGATACCCGCGGCTCCGCCAGCACGGCGAAGTAGCCACCGACGATGGCGGCCATACCGAGCAGGTGGATGGCGACGAAGACGTTGTATACGACAGACATACCCGCACTGTATCCGCAGGAACGCAGGAGCGCCGCGCCGATTCGCTATCCCACGAGATCGGCGCGGCGCGTCGGCGCCCGCGGGTCTAGACCGTTCGGGCCAGTCGGTCGGCGAGCATGCCGGTGAACCGCGCGGGGTCGTCGAGCTCGCCGCCCTCGGCTAGCAGCGCCATCCCGTAGAGCAATTCGGCGGTCTCCGCCAGCGCCGGATCGTCGGCGCGGTCGGCCTGGGCCGTCCGCAGCGCCGCCACGAGCGGATGCTCCGGGTTGAGCTCGAGGATCCGCTTGGTGGGCGGGAGCACCTGCCCCGAGGCGCGGTACATCTTCTCCAGGGTCGGCGACATGCTGAACGCGTCACCGACGATGCAGGCCGGGGAGGTGGTCAACCGGGTGGACAGCCGCACCTGCTTGACCTGCTCGTTGAGTGCCTCTGCCATCCAGGTGAGCAGGCCCTCGAAGTCCTTCTCCTTTTCCTCGCGCTCGGACTCGTTGGCCTTCTTGTCTTCCTCGGTGTCGAGGTCGACCTCGCCCTTGGCGATGGACTGGAAGACCTTGCCCTCGTATTCGGGCACCGCGCCGACCCACATCTCGTCCACGGGATCGGTCAGCAGCAGCACCTCGAGGCCGCGGGCGCGGAACGCCTCCATGTGCGGCGAGCTCTCGAGCAGCTGCCGCGTCTCGCCCGTCGCGTAGTAGATCTGCTCCTGCCCGTCCTTCATGCGCGCCAGGTAGTCGTCCAGGGTGGTCGGCTCGTCCTCGCTGTGGGTGGACGCGAACGACGAGATGCCCAGCAGCGCATCGCGATTGTCCGTGTCGGACAGCAGGCCCTCCTTGAGCACGCGACCGAACTGGGTCCACAGGGTGCGGTAGTCCTCGGGGCGTTCGGTCTGGATGTCCTTGATGGTGGACAGCACCTTCTTGGTGAGCCTGCGCCGGATGGCCCGGATCTGGCGGTCCTGCTGCAAGATCTCTCGTGAGACGTTGAGCGAGAGGTCCTGTGCGTCCACCACGCCCTTGACGAAGCGCAGGTACTCGGGGATCAGCTGGTCGCAGTCGTCCATGATGAACACGCGCTTGACGTAGAGCTGCACACCGGTCTTGGCGTCGCGCTGGAAGAGGTCGAACGGCGCGTGGGTGGGGATGAACAGCAGCGCCTGGTACTCGAAGGTGCCCTCCGCCTTCATCGCGATGGTCTCGAGCGGCTCGTCCCATGCGTGCGCGATGTGCCGGTAGAACTCCTGGTACTCCTCGTCGGAGACCTCGTCCTTCGAACGCGCCCACAGCGCCTTCATCGAGTTGATCGTCTCGGACTCGACGGTCACCGTCGCCTCCGCGCCGTCCTCGCCGGGCACGCTGCGCGCGACGTCCATCCGGATCGGCCACGCGATGAAGTCGGAGTAGCGCTTGACCAGTTCCTTGATCTTGTACTCGGACGTGTAGTCGTGCAGGTGATCCTCGGCGTCCTCGGGCTTGAGGTGCAGGGTCACGGAGCTGCCCTGCGGCGCGTCGTCGACCGTCTCGATCGTGTACGTGCCCTCGCCGCTCGACTCCCAGCGAGTCGCCTGGCTCTCGCCCGCGCGGCGGGTCAGCAAGGTGACCTTGTCGGCCACCATGAAGGTCGAGTAGAAGCCGATGCCGAACTGCCCGATCAGCTCCTCACTCGCCGCCGCGTCTTTGGCCTCACGCAGCTTGCGACGCAGATCCGCGGTGCCGGAGCGGGCCAGCGTGCCGATCAGGTCCACGACCTCCTCGCGGGACATGCCGATGCCGTTGTCGCGGACGGTCAGCGTGCGCGCCTGCTTGTCCACCTCTATCTCGATGTGCAGATCCGAGGTGTCCACGTCGAGGTCCTTGTCGCGGAACGCCTCGAGGCGAAGCTTGTCCAGCGCATCCGAGGCGTTGGAGACCAGCTCGCGGAGGAAGGAGTCCTTGTTCGAGTAGACCGAGTGGACCATCAGATCCAGCAGCTGACGGGTTTCCGCCTGGAACTCGAGCTGCTCGATGTGCGCGTTCAATCCGATTCCCTTCGACAGCCGAGGCCTCGACATCGGGGCCTCAGACACCAGATTCGTCGTCGGAATATTACGCCGACACCGAGGCGGCCCGTCCGGGCCTCGGGATAAGTCCGGACTGTCCCGGACATGCGTGAGGCCCGGTGGAGCGCACGCTCCACCGGGCCTCACGAGAGGTTGGGTGTGGCCCTTACGGTCCGACGGCCAGCAGGGTGGCCAGGTTCGCGGCCTCGGCCGGTCCGACGTAGGGAACCAGCGCATCATAAATGTAGGTCGACATCTGGGTACTCCTTCGATGACTCGTCGAGTCGTCACTGCTCTGCCGGAGCTTCCGACACCGAATGCAGGGTATCCGGGGACGGCGCGGCTCGCCACCCGATTGGCCCGAATGCGGCGCTGACCTCGTCTATCGCCTCGTGCAGCATGGTCTCGTAGGCGTCGAGGTCGGCCAGTACGGACGGACTGGTGCTGACGCCGATCGTGACGGTCTCACCGATGCCGTGTACTCCATGTGTCAGGCCCATGAACTGGGACAACGCCGGGAAGCCGGCAGTGAAACGCACCGGTCCGCCGCCGAGGGACAGATCGGCCGGACCCCGGTCGACGCTGGAGACCACGGTGTTGCCGGTGACGGTGTCGGGGATCGCGCCGAAATCGAACTGCTCGACGCCCCACCGCACCAGCGGCCCAGGAACCGAGCGCAGCGCGCGGTCCGCGGCCGCCGCGGCCGGGTGCTCGCCGCGGGTCCGGCGGGTTGCCAGCGACGCGGCGATCGCCGCGGCACGGTCCCGCAGATCGGCGACGCCGGGATGCAGATCGACCGCGACGTTGCGGAAGTGGTTTCGCGACCGCGCCTGCCCGGGTTTGGCGACCGTCACCTCCGCGGCGAGGTCTGCAGGCACCGCGCTCCCCTGCGCCCGCAGGTACCGGGTCAGCGCCAGCGAGATCGCGGTCATCGCCCCGACCGTGACGGTGACGCCGGGCCCGCGCAGGTCCGCGGCGTCGCGAACCACCATCCGCACCGACCGGCGCTCGTCCGGCCGGGCGTTGGTCGGACCCTTGGGGAGGCTCGGCGGCTGCGGCGGCAACACCCCCGTGGCGGTGTCGCGCTCGAGGTCGCGATGGGTCCGGTGGGCGGGCACCGCGGCGGCCAGGAGGGCGGCCAGCTGCGCCGGGAGTCGGGCGGCGGCCAGCGTGAGCGCCAAGGCCGGTCGCCACGGCGCGGGGCTCGGCGCCCGCCGCACCGCAGCGTCCTGCCCACCGAACAGGGCTCGGGCCAGCGTCGAGGCGCCTCGCCCGTCGGCCAGGGCGTGCGCGACCTGCAGCACCGCAACCACCGCGGGTGCGTCGCCGCACCGCGGCGCCCCGTGCGCGACCGCGAAAAGGTGCAGCCGCCATGGCGATTCGCGCGAGTCCAGGCGTTCGGTCAGCAGCCCCCCCACGGCCAGCAGGCAGTCCGGCCAGCTCTCGAGCGGCTCATGGGCCACCACGTGGTCGGGTCCGACGTCCATCGGGACCCAGTGCGGGTAGTCGGCGTGGAACGGGACCTCGCGAACCTTGAGCCGCAGGTCCGGGACGAGCGCGGCGCGCGCGAGGAGCGAGCCGCGCATCGCGGCCGTCGAGTCGGCCGGGTCCTCGAAGCAGTAGAGCAGGAACTGGTCGCTGTGGATCTTGGTAGAGATCCAGTACGTCTGCGCATCAGGGGGACTCATCCGCGGCACCGACGGAAGGTATCACCGACCGACCGCCGCCGATGCGCCCGCCGTGGCCGGCCCGGGAGCTATCCGGCCTCGGCGAGGGCCTTCAGCTTGGCCAGGCCCTTCTCGAAGTCCTTGCCCACCATCTTGTCCATGCTGAAGATGAACCCGAAGACCTTGAAGAACCAGGTCTTCTTGCCGGTCATCCGCCAGCGGACCGTTGTGCCGTCACCGCTGGGCTCCAGCAGGAAGGTGATGACGTTCTCGGCCTTGAACGGCTTGAGGAACGTCAGGTCCAGCACCACCTTCTGCCCGGGGACCGACTCGGTGATGGCCATCGACCCCGAACCGGCCTTGCGGTTGCCCGACCAGGTGTACGTGGCGCCGACCCCGCGGTCGGCCCCGCCGTAGGTGCGGGTCATGGTGGGGTCGAGCACCTCCCAGGGCGACCACTCGGGCCAGCGGCGGAAGTCCTCGATCAGGCCGTGCAGGGTGGTCGGGCTCGCGGCGACGTCGATGGAGCGTTCCACGAGGAAACTCTCCGTGCTCTCGGGTGCCATTGCGGTCTCCGTTTCCGTTGCGCCCGACGGCCGGGCTCTCGCCGAATTGTCCACCCAGGAACGGACGGTCGCCACTGACACCACGCGTGGCGCCCGAACGCGTCGCCGGGTCAGCCCTCAGCGAACAACCGCGCCTCTCGCCGCGGCCCGGTGGCAGGCTTGCGGTCATGACAGCTGCGGACCGGCCGGTCGTCGTCGACATCGCCACCAGGCGACGCGAGGGCCGACGCCCGGACCGCGACGACCGACCCGCTCCCCTACTGCGCAAGGTCTACGGCGAGATCCTGCGGGACGAGCGCCGCGATCAGGACCGCACCCTCGACGACGTCGCGCGCACGGTGGGCATGTCCAAGCAGTACCTCTCCGAGATGGAGCGCGGACGCAAGGAGCCGTCGTCGGAGATGCTGCGCTCGGTGTGCGACGCGCTCGGCATGCCGCTGGAGAACCTGCTGGCCAGGGGCGTGCGGCGACTGTCGGCCCCGCGACGCACCGGTCAGCACACGGTGACCGGTCCGCCGCGGGTGGAGCTGATGGCCGCCTGATCGGCGGCGCCGTCCGCTACGCCGCGTCCCTGGAGACGATGATCTGGTCCGCGAGGCCGTAGTCGAGTGCCTCCTGGGCGGTGAAGATCCGGTCCCGGTCGGTGTCCCTGCGCAGTCGTGCCACGTCCTGACCGGTGTGCACGCTGAGGATCTCCTCGGTCTGCGACCGGACCCGCAGCACCTCCGCGGCCTGCAGGGCGAGATCGGAGATGGTGCCCTGTCCCTGCGCGGACGGTTGATGCAGCAACACCCGTGAATGCGCGAGCACATGCCTGCGCCCCGGCGCGCCCGCGGCGAGCAGCACCGCTGAGGCGGACGCGGCCTGGCCCATGCAATAGGTGGCCACCGTGGGGCGCAGGAACTGCATGGTGTCGTAGATGGCGAGCATCGCGGTGGTCGACCCGCCCGGCGAGTTTATGTACAGGCCGATCTCCCGATCCGGCGCATCTGCCTCGAGGTGCAGCAGCTGCGCCATCACCACATTCGCCACACCGTCATCGATCTCGGTACCCAGGAAGATGATCCGTTCGTTGAGCAGTCGGCTGAACACGTCGAAGGATCGTTCGCCCGCCGGGGTCCGCTCGATGACGCTGGGAATCGCGTACTGCGCCATGACTACAGCCCCATCCGTCCTGCGGTCGCGAACGGCGCGATCTGCGCGAACGATCCGACCACGTGATCGACCATCCCGTACTCGCGGGCCTGCTCGGGGGTGAACCAGCGGTCCCGGTCGCTGTCGGCGGCGATCTCCTCGACCGTGCGGCCGGTCTCGGCCGCGAGGATCTCCTCCGACTGCCGCTTCATGTACTCCCAGTTGTCGGCCTGGATGGCGATGTCCATCGCCGTGCCGCCGATGCCTGCAGACGGCTGGTGCATCATGATCCGGCTGTGCGCCAGGCTTATCCGCTTCCCGTGGGTGCCGGAGGCGAGCAGCACCTGGCCCATGCTCGCAGCGAACCCCAGCGCGACGGTCACCACGTCGTTGGGGATGAGCTTCATGGTGTCGTAGATGGCGAGCCCGGCCAGCACGGAGCCGCCGGGTGAGTTGATGTAGACGACGACGTCACGCTCGGCGTCGGCCGTGGCGAGCAGCACCATCTCGGCGCAGGCCCGCTCGGCCATCTCGTCGTTCACCTCACCGGTCAGCATCACGGTGCGCTGCCGGAACAGTCGATCGGTGAGTTGGTCTCGGTAGGTCAGGGCTGGTGTCGTGGTCATGGATTCCGTTGTATCCGCTTGGCGCGGTGGCGAATCGATTTGTCTGCCGAGGGCAGACGGATCCGGTGGGGCGCCTAGAACACGAACGGGATCAGCCTCTTGGTCCGGCGCATGTACTGCCGGTACGGGTCGCCGAGCCCCTCGGCCAGCGTCCGCTCCTCGTGCGGGATCCGCACCACGTAGCCGAGCACGAGCCCCAGCACCGCGAGGGGTGCGAGCCAGTTGGTGTACGCGATGGTGAACCCAAGGGCGCAGATCAGCGCGCCGGTGTACGAGGGGTGCCGGATCCACCGGTACAGGCCGGTGTCCACCACCGTCTGACCGGGCGCGACCTGGACCCTGAACGTGAAGGCGGCTCCGAGTTCGTACACCGCACGCAGGCGCATGCCCTGACCCGCGGCCGCGATCGCCAGGCCCGCAAAGAAATACCAGGCCGCGCCGGTGGTGATCACCGTCGACGTGACGAGCAGGCTGATCACCAGCCCACCGGCGTAGGCGGACAGCAGCCCCAGCCCGACCGCGAGCCCGCTGCGCGCGTCCTGGTCCCGCTCGGCGCTACCGGGCCGGGTACGCCCGATCCAGAACTCCGAGAACACAAATGCCGTGAACGCCGCCGCGAGGATCGCTCCTGCGGCGGGGTCGGACGCGAACAGCGGGAGCACGGCGCCGCCTCCTCCTCCTTCGCGTCCGCGGCCGGTCTAGCCGGCCGCGTCCTCGTCGAGGGTGTACTTGACCAGGGCGTTGGCGTGTCCATGGCCCATCTCGTGCTCGGCCTTGAGCCAGTCGACGAGCTCCTTGTGCTTGGTCAGATCCGAGGACCGGATCATGGTCTGCCACTCCGCGATCGGCCGGCCGTACTTCTTCTCGATCGACGGAAAGTAGGACGCCGGACCCTTCACTGCCTCAGTCATGAATGGGACGCTACCGCCAAGGGTCTCGCCATTCCCACCATTGACACCGCCAGACCTGCGGGCAATACTGAACTAGATGGTTCAGTATTCACGGCTCGACGCCTCGTTCGCGGCGCTCTCGGATCCCACCCGACGCGGGATCCTCGAACACCTCGGCCGGACGGACGCCACGGTCAGCGAGCTGGCGGAGCGCTTCGAGATGACCCTCACCGGCATCACGAAGCACCTGCGCCTCCTCGAGGAAGCCGGCATGGTCGTGACCGAGAAGCGCGGCCGCGTGCGCCACTGCCGACTCGGCACGAACCCGTTCGACCGCGAGCTCGCCTGGATCCGGGGTCACCAACTCGAGATCGAGGGCCGCCTGGACCGTCTCGGACAGTTCCTCAACCGCATGGAGGAGTAACGATGACCACGCAACACACCCCCGCCGCCGCGACCGTGTCCACCCCCGGCGACCGCGACATCCATGTCGAACGCGTCTTCAACGCCACCCGCGACCGGGTCTGGGCCGCGTACACCGAACCCGAGCAACTCGCCCAGTGGTGGGGCCGCGGGAACCCGCTCGACGTCGAGCGCTGGGACTTCGAGCGCGGCGGCCACTGGCGGTTGGTCGAGCACCACGAGGGCGGAACCGACGGCTTCGAGGGACGCTTCCGGGAGATCACCCCGAAGGAGCGGTTGGTCTACTCCTTCGAGTGGGACGGCATGCCCGCGCACCCGTGCATCGATTCCGTCGAGTTCGTCGACCTGGGCGACGGCCGCACCAAGGTCGTCATCGACAGCCAGTTCTTCACCGCCGCCGAGCGCGACGGCATGCTGCAGTCCGGCATGGAGGGCGGCATGAACGACAGCTACGCGGCGCTCGATGCGCTGCTCGCGAAGGCCGGCTGAACGCCCCCGCTCAGTCGTTCAGGCACAGGCAGAAGTAGTGCCCGGCCGGATCCCGGAACACCGCGAAGTCCGGGTGGTCCGCCGGTCCCTCGACGAGCTCCGCGCCGAGGCCGAGCACCCACCTCGTGGACGCATCCATGTCGTCGATCCGCAGGTCGAGGTGCACCCGCACTCCCTCCGCCGGCCAGTCGGCCGGGACGAAGTCGGGCGCGAGCTGGAACGCCAGCCGGAGCGCGCCCGGACCCTGCAGGACCACCCAGTGGTCGTCCGACCGCGTGACCCCCCATCCGAGCACCGCGCCGTAGAAGGCGGCCAACGCGCCCGGATCGGGACAGTCCAGGACGGTGTACTCCATACCGATGGCGGGACGGGTCATGACCTCGACCCTAAGCCGCGCCGGACCCCGATTGCCAGGATCTTCTCAGGCGTCCCTGAACGGATCCTTACCCGGAGCGGGCATCGTGGACTCATGTCGCAGATAACCGTGCTCGCCGTCGGTGGCACCGGGGAGTCGCACCCCGACGACCGCCGCACAGAGGTGTCCGGGCTGCTGCGCGAGGTCACCGACACGCTCGACGGCCGCTTCGTCGCACGCTGGGTCGGCTACCCCGCCTCGTACGGCCCCGTCGCCGTCGGCGGGCTCAGCTACCGGCAGAGCACCGCCGTCGGCGTGCGCAGGGTGATCGAGGCGGTTGCGGAGACCGACGGCCCGGTGATGCTGATCGGCTACTCGCAGGGCTGCACGGTGATCCGCGAGGTGCTGGGGCACATCGCCGCCGGAGACCTGACCGCGGGCGGTATCGCCGCGGTCGGGCTGATCTCCGACCCCGAGCAGCCGGACGGCGCTGTGCCGGGCTGCCGCGGGCACGGCGTCGCCGGGCCGGGGCCCGCGACACCGGACTCGATCCCCGTCCTCTGGGTCGGACACCCCGAAGACATGATCTGCAATGCCAGCGACGACAGCTTCGTTCGCGACATCGCGGACCTCACGCGCTGGATGTCGCTCCGGGAACCCAGCACGTGGCTGGGCAAGCTATGGGAGTTGCTCCGGAACAACAGCTTCCAGAACGCGACCAAGACCCGCCTGAGCGTCAGGCAGTGGCGCACGGACCTGCGGCGCCTGCGCACCGCCGCACTCGAGGTGCTCGGCTACCTGCCCGCACGCATGACCTGGGGCCGCGTGCGAATGAGCAATCCGCGGGGCGGTCGGCACGTCGCCTATGCCACCGAACCGCTCGACGCGGGCGGGCTCACCGGGTGCCAGGTGCTTGCGCAGTGGATCCAGGTGCAGGCGACGTTCGGGGCTCGGTACACGCGTCGCGCGCCGACCCGTGTCGCGTGAGCACTCATCTCGCTGTGGATCTGGGTCAGGCGGGCTCGGGCGCGAGGTCGTCGACGTCGGGGAACCGCTTCAGCAGCCTGGCGATCATGCGGTGCATCTCGTACATGCGCCGATCCAGCGCCCCTGCTCTGACGAGTAGTTCGGCCTGACGGTCGAGGTTGCCGGAGCGCCGGGCGAGGACCGCGTCGGCCTCGGCGGTTTCGATACCTGCCGCAAGGTCTTCGACCTCCCGACGGAGCATGACCAGGAACATCCGAGCCTGCGCTTGTTGCATCGGCATCGATCGGGACCTCCCTCGTGCTGGCGGCCCACTCCGGCCTTACGGCAGTGTCTCCGGACACTCCGGCCCCGTCAACATGCGGACCGTCCAGTACGCGCGCGATACGGTGGGTCGTGTCAGGGTCGGGCCCTCTAGCGTTGCAGGAGATCTGTTGTGAAGCTCGCTCGCAAGCTCGGTATGTGTGCCATCTCTGTCGCCGCGTTGGGGTTGTCGACCGCGGGGGTTGCGGCGGCGGCTCCGGTGACCGTTCCGTTTCAGGTGAATCCGTCCCCATACGGGAATCCGAACGGGAGCTTCGACGCTCCCGCGGCTCGATGCGCGGCGGTGGTCGGCGCCCAGCCCGGATCCGTGGTGATCACCGGCGGGAATCCGGGAGGCTGGGGCTGCCCGCTCTCCTCGCAGGTGCAGTGGATGAACCTGTCGTCCGGCGCGACCGGCACCACCCAGTTGTCGGACGGTCTGAACGGGATCCCGGCCGCGGCGACGGTGAACACCGGGATCGGTCAGGTCGTCGTCGTTGTCAACCCGGTGGCCGGGATCGTCACTCCCGGTTTCGCCACGTTCCACGTGCCGTGACGTCGGGACTCTTGGGAGAGGCTGCCTGACACCGGAATTCGGCCTCACCACGGGGCCGCTACCGGTAAGGTCGGCCCGCGGCGACACCGTCGCCGGACATTGTCAGCGTTATACGAGGAGCGTGGGGGACATGGGTTCAATCGAAATCATGAATTGGCTTCAGGCGGGTGCGAATGCAGGCGATCCGATCAGGGGACCGCTCTACGTCGCTGCGTTCGTGATCGGCGGGCTGTACAGCGTGCTCTTCGAAGGCGCCATCATCTGACGGACGTGAGAGGAAGCGGGTCGGGCCGTCTGCGCTGACAACCCGCCTCCAAATGCGCAATGGCCCCGCCTCACGGCGGGGCCTTTGCGCATTTGTCACCTGTCGAGGCGGGTCACAGGGTCTCGATCACCGACTGCCCGGCCGGGGTGCGCAGCGCTTTCGTCGTCTCCACTCCCGAGTTCGGGTTCAGCTTGTCCACCGTCCGGAACTGGAAGCGCGCCTCGCTCGCGTCGACCTCGAGGACGCCGTACCCGTGGCTGACCATGTCGGCGTGCTTGACGTGCGGGTTCTTGTCCCGCCGGTTGACCTCCTCGGCGCGCGCCCCGCCGGTGTTGTCACTGCTGCTGGTGTAGCCGCCGTCCGCGGTGTTGGCGGAGGTGACGGACGGGACGACGAATTCGACACCCGCGCGCCGGGTCCCGGGCGCGTTGGCCTGGGCGCCGCTCGGCGTGCCCGGCGCGAACCCGGTGTCCCAGAGCTCGCCCGCCCAGCCGTCGTGGTCGTCGCCGGTGACCAGGACCAGGTTGTCCACCGACTGGGCCGCGGTGGACAGGATCTCCGCTCGCTCGGCGCCGTAGCCGTCCCAGGTGTCCATGTAGGCCCGGGTGCCGTTGTCCGCCACCACCATGCCCATCATCATGTTCGCGTTCGCCACCACCTTCCAGCGGGCGTCCGACCTGGTCATGCCGTCGAGCAGCCATTGTTTCTGCGTCGAGCCCAGCATGGTCCGGCCCGCCGCGTCGGCCTCGGCGCACACGATGTGGTCCAGGGAGTCGCCGCAGGCCTGCCGGTCCCGGTACTGCCGGGTGTCGGGCGCGAACAGCTCCACCGTCTTGCCCACCCGCAGCGAGCGGTACGTGCGCGTCGGGTCGTTGGCGAAACGGGGAACCGGCATGTGCTCGAACCACGACTGCCACGCCCACTGCTTCTTCTGCTGGAACCCGACCGCGCCCTCGATGGGCGAGATCACCGGGAACGTCCAGCCGTCCTTGCTGTAGTTGTTGCGGAACTCGTGGTCGTCCCAGATCGGGATGAACGCGTGCTGACTGTGCATCTGCCGCAGGTTCGCGTCGGTGCGGTACTGGCGGTACTTGTCCCGCATGGCGTCGATGGTCTGCGGGAACGGGTTGGTCGTGACGCCCCGGACGCCCGGCTTGGTGAACTCGTACACGTAGTCGCCGAGGCACACGACGAAGTCGAGGTCCTCCTCGGCGAGATGCCGGTGCGCCGCGTAGTAGCCCTCCTCGAAGCCCTGGCAGGTGAACCAGCCGATGCGGACCGGCTCGTTGGAATCGGCCGGCCGCAGCGTCCGGAACCGACCGACGGGCGACTCGCCTCCGTTACCCCGGAACTGGTAGTAGTAGGTCTCCCCCGGAGCCAGTCCGTTCACATCGAAATGCACTGTGCCGTCGGCGTCTTCACGTACCTGAACCCGTTCGGCGAGCACCGGGCTCGACAGGTCCTCCCGCCTCGAGACGACCAACGCCAATTCACCGCCCGCGCCGCTACTACCGGCACTTCCGCCGGCACTGCCACCGACACTGCCGCCGCCGAGGCTGCCGGTCTCGAGGCTGCCGGTACCCCCCGCCGCGCCGACGCGCGTCCACAACGTCGCGCCGTCGGTGCGCGGCACCCCGGCCATGACTCCGTTGCCGAACTCGGGGTTGCGTATCAGCCCAGCCCCGACATCGGGGGCCTGGCGGAGGACGGGGGTGGCGTTCGCCGCGGCGGGCAGCAGGGTCGCGCCGCCGAGCACGGACAGGCCGGCCAGGAAGGCGCGGCGGGAAACGTTGGTGGGCGGAAAAGACACAAGCCACCTCAGGTGCGGTAGGGACAAATTCCAGATGACCCTAGACGTACACGAACCGTTCCGCTGTCGTTTCCCCGCCGTTCATCGGCCCGCGTCGCGGTGACGTTCCGACGACGCCGCTGGCAGAATCAGCTGGGTGGTCAAGCCAGCGGGTTCCAGCGCATCGCCTGCGGTCGGACGTGCCCTCGACATCCTGGTGCGACTCGCGGAGCGCCCGGGTCCGGTGCAAGCGGCCGCCCTCGCCCGCGACCTGGATCTACCCCGTTCGTCCGTCTACCACATCCTGTCGGTGCTGGTAGAGCGCGGATTCGTGGTGTACGTGCCCGGCGAGCAGGCGTACGGGCTCGGGGTGACGTCATTCGAGATCGGCTCGGCGTACCTGCGCCACGAACCACTCGAGCGGCTCGCGCAGCCGATCCTGCACCGGCTGGCCATGCAGCTCGGACAGGCCGTGCACCTGGGGATCCTGCACGGCAACGAGACCGTCTATCTCCTCAAGGAACGCCCCACGTCCGGACCCGCGGCCGAGGTCTCACTGATCACCGACATCGGGGTGCGGCTCCCCGCGCACCTGACCGCCAATGGGCGCGCCATCCTCGCGGCCCTGCCCGACGCCCAGGTCAAGGCGCTGTACTCCCGGCGCGGGGACTTCATCACACGGACCGGACTCGGCCCGCGGACGCTGACCGAACTGCGACGCACCCTCACCGATGCACGCTCGCGCGGGTGGGCAGAGGAGGTGGACCTGGTGACGACGGGCCTGCGGTCGGTGGGCACCGCCGTCTTCGATCACAACGGCCGTGCCGTCGCGGCCCTGAGCACCACCTGGCGCAAGCAGTTGGCCTATCCCGAACCGGATGCCGTTGGCCAGACCCTGATGACCGGCGCGGAGCGTCTGACCTCGCACATCTCGGGCCACGTCCCCTCCCCACGCTGAGCTGGCGGTAGCCACGATTCGACCCTTGTGAGGCAGCTCACAGAGTTGTATAGTCCTGTATATACAACTGCTGCCGCACGAGGAGAAGCCGACGATGACGCAGGCCTGGGACGACGACTTCCGCGACCGGATGGCGGATCCGGTATTGGCGAAGTCCTACATCGAATCCCTGCCGGAGGCCTACAAGCACGACTTCGACCCCGCGCGCGCCGCCGCGGACGTCACCCGGATCGAGGCGCTGCGGACCGATTCGTTCGAGGTTGCCCTTCACCCGCCGACGGGCGCGGCCAGGGGACAACTGCGCCTCACGCTCTACATCGACGGAGAGGCCGTCTCGCTCAGCCGCATCCTCCCCGTGATCCAGTCCCTCGGTGTCGAGGTGCTCGACGAGCGGCCCTACCCGATGAGCGACTCGGCCGGCAGTCCGTGCTGGATCTACGACTTCGGCCTCACCCTCGACGTCGATCCCGTTCCGGCCGACACCGGCATGGCTGCCCGTTCCACCGAGGCCTTCGCCGCCGCATGGCGTGGTGACGCCGAGGTCGACACGTTCAATCACCTGGTACTGCGCGCGGGGCTGACCTGGCGACAGGCGTCGATGCTCCGGGCGTACGCAAAGTACCTGCGGCAGGCCGGTTTCCCGTACAGCCAGGTGCGGATCGCGGAGGTCCTCACCGCACACCCCGAGTCCGCACGGTTGCTGGTCGAGCTGTTCGAGGCCCGCTTCGACCCGGCGACGAACGACGAGGGCATCGAGAAGGCGTTGACCTGCCGCCTCGACGATGCGCTCGGCAGTGTGGTCAGCCTCGACGAGGACCGCATCCTGCGGGCCTTCACCAACCTCATCCGAAACACCCTGCGCACCAACTATTTCGCCCACGGCGGCACCTCGCCGTTGCTCTCGTTCAAGTTCGATCCGCAACGGATCGACGAGCTCCCCCACCCCCGACCACGATTCGAGATCTACGTCTGCTCACCACGAGTAGAAGGCGTGCATCTGCGGTTCGGCGCCGTTGCCCGCGGCGGCCTCCGATGGTCGGACCGCAAGGAGGACTTCCGCACCGAGGTGCTCGGACTGGTCAAGGCGCAGGCGGTGAAGAACGCGGTCATCGTGCCGGTCGGCGCCAAGGGCGGCTTCGTCGTGAAACAGCCGCCCGCACCGACGGGCATCGACGCGACCGATCGCGACGCGAACCTGGCCGAGGGCATCGCGTGCTACCGGCAGTTCATCGCCGGCCTGCTCGACGTCACCGACAACATCGACCCGGCCACCGGCTCGGTCGTTCCCGCCCGCGACGCAGTCCGCCACGACGCGGACGACACCTATCTCGTCGTCGCCGCGGACAAGGGCACCGCCACCTTCTCCGATATCGCCAACGAGGTCGCCGCCGAGTACGGATTCTGGCTCGGCGACGCGTTCGCCTCCGGCGGATCGGTCGGCTACGACCACAAGGCGATGGGCATCACCGCACGCGGCGCCTGGGAAAGCGTGCAGCGTCACTTCCGCGAGATGGGCCGCAACACCCAGAGTGAAGACTTCACGGTCGTCGGCATCGGTGACATGAGCGGCGACGTGTTCGGCAACGGCATGCTGCTCAGCGAGCACATCAGACTGGTCGCCGCCTTCGACCACCGTCACATATTTCTCGACCCCGCGCCGGACGCGGCGACGTCGTTTGCGGAACGCAGTCGACTGTTCGGCCTGCCCCGCTCCTCCTGGGCGGACTACGACCCCGGGCTGATCAGCCCCGGCGGCGGGGTGTGGGCGCGCTCGGTGAAGTCGGTCCCGGTCAGCCCCGAGGTGCGGGGCGCTCTCGGTCTCTCCGACGGCGTCACCGCGCTCGCTCCCGCCGAACTGATCGACGCGATCCTGCGCGCCCCGGTGGACCTGATGTGGAACGGCGGCGTCGGCACCTACGTCAAGGCCTCCACCGAATCCCACGCCGAGGTGGGAGACAAGGCCAACGACGGGGTCCGCATCGACGGGCGCGACCTACGCGCCCGCGTCGTCGCGGAGGGTGGGAATCTGGGGCTGACCCCGCTCGGTCGCATCGAGTTCGCCCGCGCCGGAGGCCGCATCAACACAGACGCGTTGGACAACTCGGCAGGCGTCGACTGCTCCGACCGCGAGGTCAACATCAAGATCCTGCTCGCAGGCATGGTCGCGTCCGGCCACCTCGCTGCCGGTGAACGGGACGCGCTGATGCGGTCGATGACCGATGAGGTGAGCCGACTCGTACTGGCAGACAACCGCTCCCAGAATCGGATCCTCGGTGTGAGCCGATCCACTGCCGCCTCCGCGCTCGGCGTCCACGCCCGGATGATCGCAAGGCTGGAGAACGAACGCGGACTCGTCCGCGCGCTCGAGGCGCTACCGGACAAGCGCGAGCTGTCTCGGCGCGCACAGGACGGCCAGGGGCTGACCTCTCCGGAACTGGCCACCCTCATGGCGCACGTCAAGCTCGCCGTCAAGGACGAACTGCTGGCCGGTGACCTGCCGGACGATCCTGCGCTGCGCGACCGGCTGCGTGCGTACTTCCCGGACGCCGTGCGGAACCGATTCGGCGACCACCTGGACTCACACCGGCTACGCCGCGAGATTGTCGCGACGATGTTGACGAACGACGTGATCGACCACGGCGGAATCACTTTCGCGTTCCGCCTCGCGGAGGACTCGGCGGCGATCGGATCCGACGCCGTGCGCGCCCATGTCGCGTCGGCCCGGATCTTCGACCTGAACCGATTGTGGGCGGACATCGCGGAGAGCGGGCTGCCGACGGACGTCACCGATGCCCTGGTGGTCGACACCCAGCGGGTGCTGGACCGGGCCTCGCGCTGGCTGCTGGCCAACCGGCCGCAGCCCCTCGACATCGGCGCCGAGGTCGAACGATTCGCGCCCCGACTCGTCCGGCACGCGCACCTGGTCCCGGACTGGCTTCGCGGACAAGAGCTTGCCGACCTGCACGCGCGGGTCGCCGCGTCGGTCGACGCCGGTGTCCCGCACGATCTGGCGGCCCGCGTTCACCTGCTGCTCGATCAGTTCGGCCTGCTCGACATCATCGAGGTGGCCGACGTCAGCGGCCGGGACGTGCCGGACGTCGCAGAGCTGTACTACGCACTGAGCCAACATCTCGGCGCCGTGCATCTGTTGCAGTCGGTGTCGAGACTGTCGTACGACAACCGATGGAACTCCCTTGCCCGCCTTGCGATGCGGGACGAGCTCTACGGCTCCCTGCGGGCGCTGTGCCTGGACCTACTCGGGAACCCGGCGAGCGCAGGAGAATCCACGGCGGAGATGATCGGACGCTGGGAGGTGCGGAACTCCACCCGCATCCTGCGGGCACGATCGACCCTCGACGCGATCTTCGAGAACTCGTCCGTCGATGTCGCGGCCATGTCCGTTGCGGTGCGCCAGATCCGGAGCCTGGTCGGTAGCGTCTGAGCCGATCGCCGCCGGTGCGAGCGGCCGCGGCTCACCGCGGCCGCTCCGGGTTCACTGCGTCTCGAAGGTGCCCTCGAGCCGGTAGCGGGAGCCGGGGTGCACGAGTCGCGCGGTACTCACCAACCGCCCCTCGGACCAGGTGCGCCGGTGAATGAGCAGGCACGGCTCGGCCTCGTCGATCCCCAGGAGCCGGCACTCCTCCGCGGTCGCGAGCACCGACTCGACCACGTGCTCACCACGGCCGAGCGGCGCGACCGACATCAGGTAGTTGTTGGGTGTCTGAGCGGTGAAGTCCTGATCGAGATACTCGGGTGCGATCTCCGGGCTGACGTGGCGGTCCTCGACCTGGATTGCCAGGTCGTCCTCGAAATGCACCAACCGCGAATGGAACACCGGGCTCCCGTCCGGCACCCCCAACTGGTGCGCGACGATCGCTTCGGCAGGCTCGGCGCGGAGCAGGTCCACCTCGCTGCGATGCCGGTGTCCCCTGTGCGTCACCTCGTCGGCGATGTTGCGCACCTCGAAAAGCGCTGAGCTGACCTTTCTTTCGGCGACGAAGGTGCCGACGCCCATGAGTCGCACGACAAGCCCGTCGGCGCTCAGTTCGCGCAACGCCCGGTTGACGGTCATTCGAGACAACCCGAGCGAGTTGACGAGTTGATTCTCCGACGGCAGCTGGTCTCCCTCAGGCCAACGGCCCGACACGATCTGCTCCGCGATGAGATTCTTGACCCGTTGATATGCGGGCGCGGATTCGTGCCCGCGGGCCCTGTAGAGCGACGCCACGTCCGACTCGTCGATCGCCACCCTCGCCACCGTCCACATCCCGCCCGTTCGAGGGCATCTCGTTTCCGCCCAGTCTATCGGCCCGCTGCTCGCCGCCGGATCGGACTCGCCAACGGCAACGTGTCTCGTATCCGAGAATCATCGAAGGAGGCACTGTTCCGCGTAGCGCCGAGGATGTGTCATGGGGTCACACAACATCGTCAGGAGACCCAGGATGACCAATCACTCCCCCACCGGACCCCGGCCGGTCCGGGCACCGCGCGGCACCGAGCTGACCTGCCTCGGCTGGCAGCAGGAGGGCGCCCTGCGCATGCTCATGAACAACCTCGACCCGGAGGTCGCGGAGCGTCCCGACGACCTGGTCGTCTACGGCGGCACCGGCAAGGCCGCGCGCAACTGGGAGGCCTATGACGCCCTCGTCCGCACGCTGCAGACACTGAAGTCCGACGAGACGATGCTCGTGCAGTCCGGCAAGCCCGTCGGGGTCTTCCGCACCAACGAGTGGGCTCCGCGAGTCCTGCTCGCCAACTCCAACCTGGTCGGCGACTGGGCGAACTGGGAGCAGTTCCGCAAGCTCGAGGCCGAGGGCCTGATGATGTACGGCCAGATGACGGCCGGCTCCTGGATCTACATCGGCAGCCAGGGCATCCTGCAGGGCACCTACGAGACCTTCGGCGCGGTGGCGCGCAAGAGGTTCGGGGGGACCCTCGCCGGGACCATCACCCTGACCGCAGGTGTGGGCGGCATGGGCGGAGCGCAGCCGCTCGCGGTCACCATGAACGACGGCGTCGCCATCTGCGTCGACGTCGACCCGACCCGCATCGACCGCCGGATCGCGCACGGCTACCTCGACACCAAGGCCGAGAGCATCGACGCCGCCCTCGCGCTGGCCGTCGAGATGCGCGATGCCCGCAAGCCGCTGTCCATCGGCTTGGTCGGCAACGCCGCCGAGGTCTTCCCGGCCCTGCTCGCGATGGGCGCCCCGATCGACATCGTCACCGACCAGACTTCCGCCCACGATCCGTTGTCCTACCTGCCGGTCGGAATCGCGCTCGAGGACTGGCAGAAGATGGCCGAGAAGGACGCCGAACACTTCACCGCCGAGGCCCAGAAGTCGATGGCCGCACATGTCGAGGCGATGGTCGGATTCATGGACGCGGGCGCCGAGGTCTTCGACTACGGCAACTCGATCCGCGACGAGGCCCGAAAGGGCGGCTACGACCGGGCATTCGAGTTCCCCGGGTTCGTTCCCGCCTACATCCGTCCGCTCTTCGAGGAGGGCCTCGGCCCGTTCCGGTGGGCGGCCCTCTCCGGCGACCCCAAGGACATCGAGGCCACCGACCGCGCGATTCTCGAGCTCTTCCCCGAGAACGAGCACCTCAAGCGCTGGATCACCATGGCGGGCGAGAAGGTTCATTTCGAGGGCCTGCCCGCCCGCATCTGCTGGCTCGGGTACGGCGACCGCCACAAGGCCGGTGTGAAGTTCAACGAGATGGTGGCCTCCGGGGAACTCTCCGCGCCGCTCGCCATCGGCCGCGACCATCTCGACTCCGGATCGGTCGCCTCGCCGTACCGGGAGACCGAGGCCATGGCCGACGGTTCCGACGCCGTTGCCGACTGGCCGCTGCTGAATGCCCTCGTCAACACCGCTTCCGGCGCGTCCTGGGTGTCCATCCACCACGGCGGCGGCGTCGGGATGGGCCGGTCCATCCACGCCGGTCAGGTGTGCATCGCAGACGGCACCGAGATGGCCGCGCAGAAGCTGGAGCGGGTGCTCACCAACGACCCCGGCATGGGTGTCATCCGGCACGCCGACGCAGGATACGAGCACGCGACCCAGGTCGCGGCCGAGCGCGGCGTTCGCATCCCGATGCAGGAGGCGTAAACGTGTACGACGCACCCGGGCAGGACGGCCGGTGGACCGTCATCGACAACATCGGCACCCTGGTCACCAATGACCCCGAGTCCGGTGCAGGCCCGCTCGGCCTGATCCACGACGCCGCGGTGGTCCTCGGGGACGGGCTCGTCCAGTGGGTGGGCCCCCGTTCCCGGATCCCGGAGGGCAGTGCCGGATCCCGGTACGACCTCCGGGGCCGGGCCGCCCTGCCCGGGTTCGTCGACAGTCACGCCCATCTCGTCTTCGGCGGCGAACGTGCCGAGGAGTTCGAGGCGCGGATGACGGGCGCCCCGTACGGAGCGGGCGGCATCCGCACCACCATCGCCGCCACGAGGGCCGCCTCGGACGCCGAACTGGGCGCGAACGTGGCGCGGCTCGTCGCCGAGTCGCTGCACTCGGGCACCACCACGATCGAGACGAAATCCGGCTACGGGCAGTCGGTTCCCGATGAGTTGCGCAGCCTCGAGGTCGCCTCCGCACACACCACGGAGCGGACCCTGCTCGCCGCGCATGTCACACCGCCGGAGTTCGCGGGTCGCAGCGACGACTACGTGCGGATGGTTGTCGACGAGATGATCCCCAAGTGTGCGCCGCACGCGAAGTGGATCGATGTGTTCTGCGAGGAGGGCGCGTTCGACGCCGACCAGTCGCGGGCCGTACTCGAGGCCGGCATCGCCGCCGGGCTCACCCCGCGGGTGCACGGCAATCAGCTCAGCTACGGCGCAGGCGTTCAGTTGGCGGTCGAGCTGAAGGCCGCGTCCGTCGACCACGTCACCTATACCACCGACGCCGATGTCGAGGCGCTCGCGGCCGGTGGCACCGTCGCCACGCTCCTGCCAGGAGCCGACTTCTCCACGCGCAACAAGTACCCCGACGCTCGGGCCCTTCTCGATGCCGGCGTCACCGTTGCGCTTGCCGCGGACTGCAATCCCGGAACCTGCTACACCACCAGTATTCCCTTCTGCATCGCGCTGGCGGTGCGGGAGATGCACATGAGCCCGGCCGAGGCTGTGTGGGCCGCGACGGCCGGCGGTGCCGCGGCGTTGCAGCGCACCGACATCGGGCACATCCGGGTCGGCGCGCGAGCCGATCTGATCGCACTGGACGCCCCGTCCCATCTGCACCTGGCCTACCGGCCCGGGGTGGCGCTGGTGCGCGAGATCTGGAAGGACGGATACCGACGATGACCACCGTGGACCTTGCCCCCACAGCCTGGTCGGGACGCGACGACGGACCCGGCGCCGAACACCTGCGTTGGCACGGCGCCGTCGCAGCGTTCGAGGACCGAACCGATTCCGGTGCAGGCGTTCTCATCGGGTTCCGCAGCGACGAGGGGGTGCGCCGCAACAAGGGCCGCCGGGGCGCCGCCGACGGCCCGGCGGCGCTGCGCCGGGCGCTCGCGTCGATGTCGCTCGCCACCCCGGTGCGGTTGTTCGACGCCGGTGACGTCGAGGTCGTCGGCGAGGATCTCGAAGGCGGCCAGGACAGGCTCGGCTCGGCCGTCACCGGCCTGCTCGACGCCGGGAGCCTCGTCACCGTCCTCGGCGGCGGGCACGAGGTGGCCTACGGCAGTTATCTCGGAATCGCGAATTCGGCGGCCGTCGCATCAGGCGCACGCCTGGGCGTGCTCAACCTCGACGCACATTTCGACCTGCGGAGCGACCCGCGGCCGAGCTCCGGAACTCCTTTCCGGCAGATGGCCGACCGCGAAACCGCGCTGGGCCGAGCCCTCGACTACGCGGTGCTCGGCATCGCGCAACCCAGCAACACCGCGGCGCTCTTCGCGACGGCGGCCGAACTGGGCGTGCGGCACCTTCTCGACGACGACTGCACGGCGGCGAACCTGCCTGCCGTGGAGGCGTTCGTCGAGGACTTCCTCGACGCGGTCGACGTCCTGTACCTGACGATCGATCTCGACGTGCTGCCCGCCGCGGTCGCCCCGGGGGTCAGCGCCCCGGCCGCGTTCGGTGTTCCGCTCGAGGTGATCCAGCGGGTGTGTGATCTGGTGGCACGGAGCGGCAAGCTGCGGCTGCTCGATGTCGCGGAGCTGAATCCCGCTCTCGACGTGGACAACCGCACAGCGCGGACCGCGGCGCGACTGATCCACCGGATCGTCACCACCGCGCTGGCCACTCGGCTGCACTGAGCCCGACCCCTCATACGTCCTCGGCTCGACGCGAGCGCCTGCCGCCGCGTCGAGCCGAGGATTTCCAGGTTTCGGGCCCGTCTGCCCGGCTCGAAACTACTGCGCCTCAGAGGGCGATATCGAAATGATCGCGCATCTTCCCTGACTCACCGACGGCATCGGTTCGCCGGGCGGCACGATCAGGGCCGCTTCGGTCACGAGATCGAGACAGATCCGGACCGAACCGGGATCGGGGATCTCGGCGGAACCGATGTCCACCGACATGTCGACCTCTCCCCGCCTCCCCATCACGTTGAGGGCCCGGGTACGGGACGATGCCCGCGATGCCGGCGCCCACTCGCCAGGAAAAGCCAAGGTGTGCAACGGCTCGACGACGTGGCGCACCACGGTGACCGCATCGGCCGAGCCCGGTAGGTCGACGAAGGGCGGCCCCGTGAGTTCGAGGGATACCGAGCCGAGAGGGGTGATCAATCGGTCGAACCCCTCGATGACCGAGAACCTCGACTCGAGTGGTTCCTCGGCGATGCTCACCCGCCACTGGCCGGTCGATGCAACCACCTGGGTGGTGCCTTGGCCGTTCTGCCAAGGCACCACCCTGCGGTCGACCGCCACGGTACGGAACGACGTTGTCCCGTAACCGGTTTCACCGGGCGTCCGATTCCTCATTCGAGCGGAGCGGGTCAGCTGAGCTTGCCGACCACGGACTCGGCGCTGTCGAGCAACGCCCCGGAGGCTGCCAGCTGGACCGCGGCCTCGATCTCCGGCGCCAGGTAGCGGTCCGTGCCCGGCCCCTGAACCTGCTCACGGATCGTGTCTCGCACGGCAGCGGTCGCAGGCGACGGCTCGAGCGGAGCCCGCAGATCCAGACCGCGTGCGGCGGTGAGCGCCTCGATCGCGAGCACCCGGGTGAGCCCGTCGACGGCCCGACGCAGCTTGCGAGCACCCGACCAGCCCATCGACACATGGTCCTCCTGCATGGCAGAGGAAGGGATCGAGTCGACGCTCGCGGGCGCCGCGAGCCGCTTGAGCTCGGAGACGATCGCGGCCTGGGTGTACTGCGCGATCATGTGCCCGCTGTCCACCCCCGGGTCGTCGGCCAGGAACGGCGGCAGCCCGTGGCTGCGCGCCTTGTCGAGGAAACGGTCGGTGCGGCGCTCACTCATGCTGGCCACATCCGCGACGACGATCGCGAGGAAGTCCAGCACGTAGGCGACCGGCGCCCCGTGGAAGTTGCCGTTGGACTCGACCCGGCCGTCGAGGGTCACCACCGGGTTGTCGACGGCGCTCGCCAGCTCGTACGAGGCCACCCGCTCGGCGTGCGCGAGCGTGTCGCGCGCGCCGCCCGCGACCTGAGGAGCGCACCGCAGCGAGTAGGCGTCCTGCACGACCGTGCAGTCGGGGGTGGCGTGGCTGGCTACGATTCCCGAGCCCGCGAGCACCCGGGTCATGTTCGAGGCAGCCATGGCCTGACCGGGGTGCGGGCGCAGGGCCTGCAGGTCCGCCGCGAACACCTTGTCCGTGCCGAGCAGCCCCTCGACGCTCATCGCCGCGGTGACATCAGCCAGGGAGAACAGCTTGCGCAGGTCATGGCAGGCCAGGACCAGCATGCCCAGCATGCCGTCGGTGCCGTTGATGAGGGCAAGGCCCTCCTTCTCCTTGAGCTCGACCGGCTCGATTCCGGCTGCGGCCAGCGCCTCGGCGGCCGGCATCAGCTCGCCGTCGGCGTCCCGCACGGTGCCCTCGCCGATCACGGCCAGCGCCACGTGCGCGAGCGGCGCCAGGTCGCCCGAGCAGCCGAGGCTGCCGTACTCGTGGACGACAGGGGTGACGCCCGCGGACAGCAGGGCCGCGTATACCTGAGCAACCTCGGGGCGGACGCCGGTCCGGCCGGTCGCGAGGGTGGACAGGCGCAGGAGCATCAGGGCGCGGATCACCTCGCGCTCCACCTCCGGACCGGATCCTGCGGCATGCGAGCGGATGAGGCTGCGCTGCAGCTGTGCCCGCAACTCCAACGGGATGTGCCGGGTGGCGAGCGCACCGAACCCGGTCGACACGCCGTACACCGGCTTCGGGTCCTCGGCGAGTGCCTGGATGCGGGTGCGGCTGGCCCCGATCGCCTCGAGCGCCTCCTCGGACAACCGCACCGGCGCACCGAACCGGGCGACGCGCACCAACTCATCCGGCGTCACGGCGCCGACTCCGACCACGACGGGTGCACTGTTGTCGATTGCGCGCTCTTCTGCGCGCGGGAGGGTGTTCGTGCTCATGGTTGTTCTCCGTTTCTAATGAGCGGTAGCGAAAATTCTTCGGGTTGGGTCAGGACGGCTGGTCGGCGAGTTCGGGCTCGGCAGGTAGCCGCTCGGGCCGCACCCACCGGAGGAAGGCGAGGGCGAGCAGCGCCAGCCAGACCGCGCCGACGATCAGCGCGACGCGGGTGTCGGCGTCGAAGGCGAGCACCGCGATCACGAACACCAGGAAGCCGATCGCGATCAGCTGCCCGTACGGCCAGAACGGCACCGGGAACTTCAGTGCGGCCACCTCGGCCGGATCCATCCGCTGCCGCGAGCGGTAGTGCGAGAGCAGGATCATCAGCCAGACGAAGATCGTCGCGAAGGTCGCGATCGACGCGATGACCAGGAACACCTTGTCCGGGATGAGGTAGTTGAGGAGCGCTCCGAAGAGCAGCGTGATGGTCATGATGACCACCGTCATCCAGGGCACCCCGTTGCGGGAGACCTTCCCCATCGACGCGGGGGCCTGACCACGCTGGGCCATCCCGAACATCATCCGTCCGGCGCCGAAGATGTCGCTGTTGATCGCGGAGAGCGCCGCCGTGATCACCACGATGTTCAGCACGGTCGCGGCGGGGCCGATGCCGAGGCCCTGGAAGATCTGCACGAAGGGGCTGCCCTCGGATCCGATCGACTGCCACGGGTTGATCGCCATGATCACGGCAAGCGTGAGCACGTAGAACAGAATGATGCGCACCGGGACGGTGTTGATCGCGCGGGGAATGGTGCGCTCCGGGTCCTCCGCCTCCCCCGCGGTGATACCGATGATCTCGGTGCCTCCGAAGGCGAACATGACGATCGCGAAGCAGCTGACGAACCCACCGAACCCGGTGGCGAAGAAGCCGCCGTCGGTCCACAGATTGCTCACGCCCGTTCCGGTGTCGTGGATCCCGAACCCGAAGATCAGGATCGCGATTCCGCCGGCGATCATCGCGACGATCGCGACGATCTTGACGAGGGTGAACCAGAACTCCACCTCGCCGAAGACCTTCACGCTCAGCAGGTTGATCGCGCCGATGAAGAAGATGATGGAGAGCACCCAGATCCACCGAGGTACGTCGGGGAACCAGAACCCCATGTAGACGCCGAAGGCCGTCACGTCGGCGAGGCACACCACGATCATCTCGAAGGTGTACGTCCAGCCGGTCATGAACCCGGCCAGCGGCCCGAGGTGCTTGCTCGCGTACTCGCCGAACGAGCCCGAAACGGGATTGCTCACCGCCATCTCGCCGAGCGCGCGAAGCACGATGTAGATCGCCGCCCCACCGATGAGGTAGGCGAGCAGTACGGACGGGCCCGCCCGGTTTATCGCTTCCGCCGATCCGTAGAACAGCCCGGTCCCGATCGCCGAACCCAGCGCGATGAACCTGATGTGGCGTGCTGTCAGACCTCGGGTCAGCGCCGCGGCGGTGTCTTTCACAATCGATCTCCCTGGACTGTGCTGGTGGATCCGGCCAGGCCGGCCCCTCGCACTGTGCGGCGAGTCACACCATCGCGATATGTATAGTCCTGTATATACAGCTGCGTCAAGGCTTCGCCGCCGCCCGTTTTTCCCGCCGCCCCTGACGGCCGCAGGCGACTGAGAGGTCAAGGCCGCGGACGGGCGGCCCGAAATGGGCCGCCAACCCGGGGCTTAAACATTTGCGGCGGAGCTCCACAACGTCACCGTCGGCCACCACGCAACCCTCACCCTCCACGTGCAGCGTCAGATCAGATTTCCCTTGTGATCGAACATACATTCGAATAGACTTCGAACATGGATCTCGACGAGATGCTCATCGCGCCACCGGATGTGGTCGCGTGGCAGCTCGCGGATGCCGAACTCCTGAAGTTGGTTCCCGAGTTGTCGTTGCGGATGCGTCAGCTCGAGGCACTGCGGGTGCGTCTGATGCATCAGGTCGATCAGCGGTGCGTGGCCGAAAAGGTCGGCGCCTCATCGCCGGGCAACTGGCTCGCCGGGGCGACCACCATGACCCCCGGCCAGGCCAACAGGATCGTCCGACTCGGCCGGGGACTGGCCGAGCATCCGGAGGTCGCCGCCGCATTCGACGCCGGAGAAACCGACTACGACCAGATCCGGGTGATCGTCGAACTCCTGAACAAGGTGCCCGAGCCCGACGCCCCGGCCCGCTCCGACGACAATGCCGCGACCGACGGCGACGGTGACGCCGAGAATGTGTTCGACATCATCGGAACCGACGCCACCCGAACACAAGCCTGCGCCCGCTACCTGCTCTACGCCGCCCGCACCGAAGACTCCACCACCCTCGCCCGCCGCGCGAAGGCGCTTGCCCTGCTCCTGTGTGAGGACGACAAGAAGAAGTCCGACTCCGAGAACGCGGAACTCAACGAGTTCTACGCCTCACCCGGGCTCGGCGGCCGCGTCCACCTCAAAGGACACCTTGACGCCGCGTCCGGCGAAGCCCTCCTCACCGCCCTGTCCGCCCTGTCCAAACCACGCCCCGGAGCCGACAACCGCGACGGACAAACCAGCAAAGACCAACGCACACCCGCCCAACGCCGGGCCGACGCCCTCACCCATATCGTCCGCAGCTATCTGGACTCCGGGCAGGCGCCCACCGAAGGCGGCGAGCGGCCCCACATCAACGTCTTCGTCGACGCCGACGACCTCGCCGCCACCACCGACGAACACAACCACCACGGGCGACGCCGCGGACCGGCCTGGATGCCCTGGCTCGGACCGATCTCCCTCGACCTCGCCGCCCAGATCTCCTGCGACGCCGACATCACCCCCATCACCATGGATTCCGACGGCAACCCCATCGACGTCGGACGCACCACCCGCCTCATCCCACGCAAACTCCGCCGCGCCCTGAACGCTCGGGACTGCGGCTGCGCCTTCCCTGGCTGCGGACGACCCGCCGCCTGGACCGAAGGCCACCATATTCAGCACTGGTCCAACGGCGGACCCACCAACCTGTCAAACCTGGTACTGCTCTGCCGCTTCCACCACACCACCATCCACCGCGGCGACTGGACAGTGACCATCAGCAAAGACGACGGCCACCCATGGTTCACCCCACCACCATGGATCGACCCCAGACGACAACCCATGCCGGCACACAACCGGCGCAACCAACTCACCTTCGCCGCATAAAAGGTGAAACGACAGGGCACCGCCCGACCACCCGAATACGGGACGAGTCGGAGCGGTGCCCTATGTCAGTCTCGCGGTCTATGCGGTCTGAACCGCGAGTTCTGGCTGCGGACGGACGGTGAGGATCTGTTGCGCACAGCCGACGGGTCCGCGGACATCGTGCAGGACCGTGCTCGTCAGCCCCTGCCCAGTCGGGCCGAACGTGACCGTGGTGTCGAGCCCGGTCCACCTCCCCTCCGGCTGGCGGTACAGATGGATGGTCAGGTCCAGGTTCGGGAACATCCACTCGGCGGGGTCCCGCCGCACTCCGATGCCGTTCGCGGTGTCGACCAGGGCGAGGAAGGAGGCCAGGTCACCGGCCTGCTCCCCGACCACCAGGTCCACCGACGTCGATGCCCAGACCGTCGCGCGTCCCGCACTCGGTGCACCGACCTGCCGGGTGTCGAGCGAAGCGATATACCCGCCGGGCCACACCGAATCCATCGGCCACAGTGTGGCCGACTCTGGGCTCGGCAGGGTGTCGGGTTCTCCGCCGGCGACGAGCGCGGTGTCGAGATCGGCCAGATACCAGGCCCGGGCTGTGACCACGGCACGGCCCGCGATGACCACGGTTGCCTGGACCAGTTCGATGGTCCGGCCGGGCCGGACGGTCTCGACGTGAACGTCGAACTCCTCCAACGCGATTCGTCCGAGGATGTCGAAGCCGATGCGACTCATCGGCAGCGCGGGGCGACCTTCGCGTAGCCGCATCCTCTCGATCTCGTGGACCACCAATCCGGCCAGCGGACTGAAATGCTGCTCGTCGGCCGCCCACGCGCCGCTCGCATGCGGAGTCGGGACGAACCGATTCTCCGAGACCCGCTCGAAGTAGCCGGCCCCGTGTCCTGTCGCCTCGGTCATCGGACGCACCTTTCACCATTTCTCGACCCTTGGGTCGAACTTTATCCCATCTGGTCGAATTACCGCCTCAATGGTTGATCCTGTTCATTCGGTTGAACCCGATTACCTGCCATTTCGCGGTAGATCGTCCCGACCCAGACTCCCGATATGATCGGGCGATGACTTCGACCGTGGAAGGGGAACCCGCCGCCCAAGCGGGGCGCGCCACCCGCCGTCGCGATCGTCGCAAGGCCGAGATGATCTCCGCGGCGCTCGAGATCCTGTCCAGCAGCGGCTACCAGGGCATGCGATTCGAGGACGTCGCCGAGCGCACCGATATCGCGAAAGCGACTCTGTACCACTACTTCCCGAGCAAGGATGCGCTCGTCGCCGAGGCTCTGGAGAAGCTCACCACCGACGTTCTGACCAGCCTTGGCGGGGCGCTCGAAGCCGCCACGGACCTGTCCGCGACCGACCAGTTGCGCGCCCTGATCGCCGAGCAGTTGCACATCCTCACCGTGCGCTACCCCGAGGTCGGCAAGGTGTTCTCGTTCCCCGCACCGTGGCCGCCGGTCCACAGCGAGGCGATCAAATCGATGCGCATGCGCCACGACCAGCTCTTCCGCAGGGTCGTCGATCTCGGCGTCGCAACCGGTGAGTTCGACTGCCCCGATCCGTCGGTCGCCCTGCACTGCCTGCACGGCATTCTCAACCACGCCTCGATCTGGCTCCGCCCGGACGCCGACCCCGACGGTCAGACCCGCGCCGCCGTCGTCGACGAGGCGATGCGTCTGTTCGCGCGCGCCTGACCTCGCGAAACCCCGCGGCACGTCCGCGCCAGTAGTCGGTGGGATGATGATGCTCGTGCCGATGCCCTCACCGCTGCCCGTCAAGAACGGGGTCGGACCGACGCGGCTGCGCGTCCCGACGTCCGGGCCGTGGGCGACGATCGCCGAGTATGTCATCGCGAGGTTCGACCACCTGGACGCGGACGGACTGTACCGGCGGCTCGACGCCGGCGAGATCGTGGGCACCGACGGCAGTCCGATCGGTCGCGGCACGGCGCTGGGCGCGTACCCGTTCGTCTGGTACTACCGCGATCTGCCGGTGGAGGACCCGGTTCCGTTCCACGAGGAGATCCTGCACGTCGACGACGACCTCGTCGTGATCGACAAGCCGCACTTCCTCCCGACCACCCCGAGCGGGCGGTACCTGCGCGAGTCCGCGCTCGTCCGATTGCGGGTCCGCCTCGACAACCCGGACCTGACGCCGATCCATCGACTCGACCGCGGGACCGCGGGCCTGGTGATGTTCTCGGCCCGCCCCGCGACGCGAGGCGCCTACCAGTCGCTGTTCGAGAAGCGGCTGGTCACGAAGGTCTACGAGGCGGTGTCGGCGCGACCGAACGGCTGGGACCCGGACGCACCGACGCTCGCCGGGCGCGTCGTTCCCGTCGTCTACCGCAACCACATCGAGGCGCGGCGGGGCGAGTTGCGGGCCGTCGTCGACGACTCACGCGAGCCCAACGCCGAGACGGCGGTCGAGATGCGCAGCACCGGCGTGAGCGCCTCCGGACGTGCCGTGCTGCACACGGTCCTGCGTCCGCACACCGGGCGGATGCACCAGTTGCGGATCCACCTGGCGGCGCTCGGCGTCGGGATCCTGGGCGACCGCTTGTACCCCGACCTGCAGCCCGAGGCGCCGGACGACCATTCCCTCCCACTCCAATTGCTCGCGCGGGAACTGGAATTCACCGATCCGCTGTCGGGGATGCCGCGACGGTTCGTCACCCGCCGGACCTTGAGCGAGGCGCCCGTGTCGGGGCGCTGAGCATGCGGTTACGCAGGCTCTCTCATCACGCCGACATGGCGCACCGTCCCGGAAAGGCCTGGAAGCTCTTGCGCGGGCGACCAGGTGTTCAGCCCATCCGTGCTGTCGGAATAGAGGTACTTTCCCTCGGTGTAGGCGTCGAGATATATCCGCCAGGCGTTGTTCGGCAACTGAACCAGGGCTGGGCCCTCCAGCATCGAGCCCCAATTTCCGGCCGGGACGAACGAATAGGGTCCCGTCACCGACGGCGCGACCGCATGCTCGATGACCTTCTTCGTCTCGTTCTTGGTGAAGGCGTGATAGGTCGATCCCACCTTGACCACGGTGGTGTCGATGTGGTCCGCGCCGATCCCGTCGAGCGGAACGGGCAGGCCCCAGATTCGGAGCGACGGATCCAGCGCGGTCATCAGATACGGCACGAATCCGCCGCCGGTCGACATCGACAGGATGACGCTGACGCGCTCGCCGTCCACGAACCATTCGGGTGCCCAGGCCTTGGTGGTGAACGGCGACAGCGACGGTCCGTCGCTGAACCCGGCCGACCCCGAGGAGCCCGGCGGGCTCGCCGAGCCCGTTCCGTCCCCCGTGCCCGGCAGGAACGCGCAGCAGAGCGGGACCGGCCAGGCCCCCAGGAACGTCCAGTTGATGCGGTCACTGCTGCGCGCGAAGCCGATGTTCGCACCGTCGACTGTCGTGTAAGTGAGGTAGTAGAGCCCGTCCGTGTGCCGGAAGATGCTCGGGTCGCGCACCACCCCTGACGGCGGCCGATACGCCGACAGTCGTAGGGGCTGGAAGTGAGTGGCGTCCCCCGACTCGTATACATCCAGGTCGTGGTCGCTGATGTTACTGAACGTCACCATCGTGTATCGCCAGTCCGGCGGTGCGGCGCCACTGCTCCCAGGGAGCGCGACCAGCAACCCCGCGACAGCGAGCATCACCATCGATATGGCGGAAAAGCCGTTTCGTTTGGTCGGCATCACCTGTGCAGCATCTCTGACAGCAGGCTCACAATGCGTAGCTTTGGCCGCAGGCGCTGCGGATCGTTACCGATGGCGGTGTGGTCGGATGCGCCCGCTTCTCGGAGAGGCGGGCGTATCGACTCCTATGATGCGGGCATGTTCGAGTTCGTACTCTGGGGCTCCACTGGACTCATCGTGGCTGGGCTCCTCGCATTCTGGTGGCGTCAAGATGTCCGAGAACGCAAGGAGGCCGAGCTCTTCAAGCGGTGGGCCAACGCGACGGTATGGAACAGCGATCCATCGGCGAAGATCGTGGTGATATCTCGGACGGTCGAGAATGTCGCCTCGCTCAGCGACGGCGTCGTGGAGATCGAAGCGATCTTGACCTCAGACTCGCCAGTAGTCGCGGAAGCGGGATGGTATCTCCTCATCACGGGCTGGACGGATGCTCGAGACCGTGCGAAACGTGGCGAACCCATCGCGTTCGGGCCCGCTGAGATCCTCGACTCGTTCCCGCCCCACACGCCTGAGCTCGTAGATCGACTGAGGGGGCGAGGGGATCGACCACCTCGCCTCGCGAGTCGACTGCTCGGGCTCAGGGGACTCTAGGGCGTGTCTCCTACTGCGTTGAGCCAGAGCATGATGGCTCGGAGGACGGCTCCGCCGCGGTATGTGAGGGCGAGATTGTCGTAGCGGGTGGCGAGCCCGCGCCATTGCTTGGTCTCGTTGAAACCGCGCTCGATGACGTTGCGACCCTTGTAGTCCTCGGCGTCGTAGGTGACGGGGCGACCGCCTCGGTAGCCGCGCCGCGTGCGGCGCCCATCTGTACCCACTAATCGGCCCTCACAGCACCTGGACCGCTTCCAAGACTTTGATGCCGTTGCGTTTGCCGGTAGGTGCCTTGGAAGGCCCCTACGCGACGTCCCAGTGGTAGTTGGTGTCCCACCGCCAGGAGGCCCACACCGCGGCACCCGAGGCAGATGGCTCCGAACAGGACTGGGACTGCTCTTGGGTTCACGCTTGCTGTTGGGCGCGAACGGTTTCACGGTCCGGGCTGGTCGCCATGGTCGCCGACGGTGCGGGGCCAGGTCCAGGCGTACCGCACGATGAGGGCGAGAAGGATCAATTCCAGAACGATGCCGAGGCCGTAGAAGTACAGCCAGGACGCGCCCACCGCGTTGAATGCCGTGACGGGGACGTAGAGCGAGGCCACGATGAGGTTCGTGATGCGGTTCGCCCGGGCGGGCAGCGTCATCGACAGCACGACCATGAGGATCGGGATGGCCATGAGGGTCAGCGCCGTGGTCGAAAAGATCTGGGAGAGGTCGAACTCGAAGACCTTGCCGTCGAGGATGTCTTCGATGACGCCGGGCGTGAAGAAGTTGAGAATGTCCACGTAGGCGTATAGGAACATGAAGCTTGTCCACGTTGCGGCGAGCTTGGCTCTCACCGGGATCCGCTGGTCTTCCAGTGTGGCGGTGGGTTGACCTGTTCTCATCATGGGCTCCGTTGTTGTGGTGAGGATCGGTAGGTCTACGATCGCTGAGCCCGGCGGCGGGCGCCTCGGCCCGGAGGCTGGGGTTCGCCTGGCCGATGGCATGGTCTCTCTCTCGTTCTTTCGGCGGGTACGCCGAGGCGCGCCGACCCCTAGGCTGTAGCCGTGGTCACTGTCCGGCGCTCCATCTGGCATGAGCCGCGGCCTGCTGACGCCCCACCCATCGGTCGGCTCGACTGGCTGCTTGTGGGCGTGTTCGCGGCCGCCGCCTTGGTCGAGGGCATCGCTCGGCCGGGCTTGGCCTGGCGACCACTTGTGACGGTGCTCGCCCTGGCGGTGATGCCTGCCCTGCTCTGGCGGCGGGGTCGCCCCCTGATGGCCGCCCTGGTCGGGTGGGGCGTCGCCGGGCTGCTCTCGGTCCTCCAGCTGACTGCGCACGCCGAGGACCTCGGCCTCTACTCCATGATGGCCGTCCTGATCCTGCTCTACTCCCTGGTGCGGTGGGGCTCGGGCCGGGAGATGGTCTTGGGGACGGCGTTCGTGACGGCCGTCGTCGCGCTGGGGATGTACGTCTCCTCCGCGGGCTGGGCTGACGTTTTCGGCGGGAGCGTCCTCTTGCTGTTGTTCGTCGCCCTCGCGGCGGTGTTCCGCTACCGCGCGGACCTCTGGCATCGCCAGCAGCGCGAGATCCGCAATCAGGAGCGCGTGAGGCTGGCTCGCGAGCTGCATGACACCGTGGCCCACCACGTCTCGGCCATCGCGGTGCAGGCGCAGGCCGGTGGCGTGGTTGCCGGCATCGAGCCTGAGAAGGCTGCCGAGATCCTGGCCGCGATCGAGTCTGAAGCGTCGCGAACCCTGGCGGACATGAGATCCATGGTGCGGGTGCTGCGTGAGGAGGAAGCCGTCGCCTACTCACCGCAGCTGGGTGTCGCGGACCTGCCTGCTCTGGCGCGCGCGGACGCGACGCCCACCGTCGAGGTCTCGCTGGACGGTTCGTTAACCCGGCTGGCACGACCCGTGGATGCCGCGCTCTACCGGCTCGCGCAGGAGTCGCTGACCAACGCCGTACGGCACGCCCGGAGCGCGACCCGCGTCGGGATCGACGTACGCCGGGAGGGCGACGCCGTCAGGCTGCGTGTCAGCGACGATGGACAGACCGAGCCGGGGCCGGCCCCGGAGCCTGGGTTCGGCCTGCTGGGCATGGCCGAACGCGCCCAGCTCCTCGGCGGATCGCTCTCCGCGGGGCCGGGGCCCGAGGGTGGCTGGGTGGTCGAGGCCGTGATGCCGGTGGAGGCGATGGCATGAGCATCCGTGTTGTCGTAGCCGACGACCAGGACTTGGTCCGGACCGGGCTGGTGATGATTCTCGGCGCGCAACCCGACCTCGAGGTCGTGGGGGAGGCAGCAGACGGGCTCGCAGCGCTCGACCTGGCGACCCGGCTGCGTCCCGATGTCCTCCTCGTCGACATCCGGATGCCCGGGCTCGACGGCGTCGAGGTGACGCGGCGCCTGGCCGGGCCAGACGTGACGGACCCGATGGCGGTCGTCGTGATCACCACCTTCGACCTCGATGAGTACGTCCTCGGCGCCCTACGCGCCGGCGCCCGCGGCTTCCTGCTCAAAGACGCCGGGCCGGAGCTCCTCGTGCAGGCTATCCACGCGGCGGCCAACGGGGACGCGCTGATCGCCCCCAACGTCACCCGCCGGCTGCTGGCGACCTTCGCCGACCAGGCGCCGGTGGTACCGGTCCAGCCCATCGACCCGCTCACCGAGCGCGAGAAGGAGGTGCTCGCGCTGGTGGCACGGGGCCGGACCAACGCCGAGATCGCCACCGAGCTCTTCGTCGGCCTGAGCACGGTCAAGACCCACGTCGCATCGTTGATGACCAAGCTCGGCGCCCGCAACCGCGTCGAGATCGCGATGTGGGCATACGACACCAGACGCGTGAGAGTCGATTAGTGGGTACAGATTGCAGCGTAGGCCCGTGGGGTTCGGTAGCCCAATGATGAGTGCGGCCGGTCGTGGTTGTACTCCTCCTTCCAGTCGCTGATGGTGACCTTGGCGTGGGTCAGGGACCAGAACAGGTGCATGTTGAGGCGACCGTTGAAGGACTCGATGAAGGGGTTGCGCCACGGCTCCCCGGGTGGGATGAACAGCATCCCGGTCCTCGTGCCAGCCCAGTCGGTCAGCGCAGCAGCGATCATCTCCGGCACGTTGTCCAACCGCAGCACCGCCGTGCCACCACCACGAGTGGCCGTGATCCGGTTCAGTTCAGTGGTAACCCGTCAGTCGGCTCGGCGCCGGAGGGGCTGCACATCGACGCCCAGACTGCGCAACGCGCTGGCGGCAGCGCCTGCCCCGCACATTCCGTGTACGCCCGCACCTGGCGGCGTGGAGGCCGAACACAAGAACATGCCATCGACACCGGTCGCGTACGGGTCGAGCGCGAACCCCGGTCGCCCGACCATCTGGAGCGGCGAGTTCGCCCCTCCCCCGATGTCGCCCCCGACGTAGTTCGCGTTGTGACGCTCGTACTCTGCCGGACTGGTCGCGTGCGCTGCGACGACCCGGCCGCGGAAACCGGGCGCGTACGCCTCGATCTGGTCCAGCACGACCTCCGTCGCGTCCCCGTCGTAGCCGGACGGGACGTGCGCATACGCCCAGATCGGATGCACTTCCTCGACCGACCGGGTCGAGTCGGCCAGGTACTGCTGCCCGACGAGCACGAACGGCCGCTCCGGCATCCGGCCCGCGACGATCGCGGCCTCCGCTGCCGCCACCTCGCCGGCGGTGCCGCCCAGATGGACCGTGCCGGCGTGGCGCGCAGATTCGTTGGTCCACGGGACCCCCTCGCGCACGGCCAGGTCCACCTTGAACGCGGCCGGGCCGAACTTGTAGGACCGGTACCGGCGCTGGCCCCGCCCGCCGAGCCGATCACCCAGGATCTCGGCAACCGCCTGCGGAGTCGTGTCGAACAACGTCACGTCGGCGGCCGGCAGGTCGGCGAACGATCGGACCGGAGCGTTGAACTCGATCTCCCCTCCGCGCTCGCGCAGGAGGGAGACCAGCGCCGAGGTGATCGCCTGCGAGCCGCCCTCGGCGACCGGCCATCCGTGACGATGTCCAGCAGCCACCAACATCACGCCCACCGACGCCGACAGCGGACGGTTCAGCGGCTGGAACATGTGCGCCGCGCACCCCATGAACAGGGCCCGGGCCTGCGGTGTGCGGAAGGCCCTGGCCAGGACGGTTGCCGGGAGTCCGGCCCGGATTCCGAACCTGGCCAGGGCGACCGGATGCCTGGGCACTCGCAGGAGCGGCCCGAGCACCTCGGGGGCGAGGGTGTCGAAGGTGCGCGCGAGGGGCCCGAAGACCCTGCGCCAGGCGTCCGCGTCCACCCCCATCCCGGCGGCCGTGCGATCGACGTCGCCGGCCAGCACACCGGCCGACCCGTCCGCCAGAGGATGGACGAGGTCGATCTCGGGCCACCGCCACCGCAGGCCGTGTTCAGCGAGCGGCAGGGTCGCCAGGTACGGCGAGGCGACCCCGAGCGGGTGCACCGCAGAACAGACGTCGTGCAGCAGTCCGGGCAGCGTCAGTTCACTGGTGCGCGCGCCTCCTCCCGGACTTTCGGCACCTTCCAGCACCGTCACCTTCACTCCGTGCCCGGCCAATCGGACGGCGGCGGCCAGACCGTTGGGGCCGGAACCGACCACGACTGCGGTCCTCACGTTCGCCATGTCAGCGGGCCTGAGGGTTTTCGCTCACCGTCACCGGCATGTCGTCGGCCCACGGTTGCCGGTTGACCATGTCCGCGACCCGAACCGTGCCCCGCTCGAACTCACCGGTGGCGGCGTCCAGCAGCCGGTAGGCCTGGGTCTGCTTGTGGATCGGCTGGGCGTCCAGGACCAGGACCCGCAGTTCACCGGAATCGAAGGCACACAGGCTTTGGAGCGTCTCGACGAGCTGCTCGGAATGCAGGTGACCGTCACCGAAGTTCCAGCCGAGCACGACGCCGGCCACCGTCTCGCCGTCGAGTTCGACGTACTCCGTGGTGGGTTGGTCGGCCAGGAGTCGGGGCAGCAGTGCGGCGTGCGCGCGGCCGTGCGTGTGGATCGCGCGGAACGCGAAGCCGGTGAGCCGCGTGACCCGGGCCTCGTCCTCGCCGCCGTAGATCTTCTCCAGCTGGCGGTGCGGCAGCATCGCGAAGCGGATCGTACCGTCGGTCAGCTTCTGCTCGCCGCTGGGCGAGAGGCACCAGACGGTGGTGTCCCAGTTCCCGGCGTAGTACCGCATCCCGAGCAGGAAGCAGATCCGCTCGGGGAACAGGTTGCCGAGGATCACCAGGAGGAAGCTGACGGCCGGGATCAGCAGGACCGCGGGATGCACGAGGTCGTCGAGCCCCAGGGATGCCTTGTCCACGAACAGCGTCAGCACGGCGAAGATCATGAAGACGTTCCACTCGAGCGGCGTCCCCATCGGGATCGTCACGATGATGTGCAGGTGGAACAGGATCATCACGGTCGCCGCGACCGTCGTGACGGTGCCGCCTCCGGAGAGGATCAGTACGAGCGGGACGCCGAACTCGATCGCGGTTCCGCCGTGGGCGAGCAACTTCGAGAGCCCGGAGGGGCGCAGGTCATCGGGGTACGAGCGGGTGAAGAGGTGCTTGATGCGCTTCGTTCGCCACAGCGGGCTGTTCGCCTCCATCGCCTGCACGACCGACGGGAAGTGCACGTTGAGCTTCGAGACCGCCGCACCCCACCAGATACACAGCAGGACGAACTTGGCGGCCACGATGGAGTCGGGGAACGGGACGAGGAAGGTCACGGCAATCGCGCCGTAGACCTCCGCGCGGGCGGCCAGGAAGATCGTCCGGTCACGCAGTCCTATGACCGCGAGCAGTCCCAGGACGACGGCCACCTTCTGCCAAGGCAGCTGAACCGTCCCGGCAGCGGTCGCGGAGACCAACGCCACCAGCAGCGAGACGAGCAGCGCGGCGTACGCGGCGATGTCTACGACGCCGCGCTTGTCTCCGGAGGTGAGCGGAACTCGCCTCGGCCACGGCGGCATCCGGATGGTTCCACGGCGGAACCAGTAGAGGAACGAACCCAACGGCGGCAGGAAGCGCAGGTTCAGGGGCCCGAATCCGCAGCCCAGGCCGGTGACCTCGAAGAGGATGCACCAGAGCACGACCTTCTGCCACACGACCGGCAGGGCCCACCACTGGCCGACGTCGAGCAGGCCGTCCACGCCGGGTGTGGTCAACGCGAACATTGCCGCGCCGAGAATGAACAGGGCGATCTTCGCGAGGTAGCCGACGTACACCACATCGGGTGTCCCGAAACCTTGTGAGAGGTAGTTCTCCGAGAGGATGCGCATCTGGGTGGGTCGGCGGCCGCGGCGCAACTCGTCCGCGTCGATGTCCGGTTCCACCGGTAGCAGGAATCCCATAGGTCCTCCGTAGCGCTCACCGTTCCGACACGCCGTCGCCTCGGTCGGCGACCGGGCCTCCGCGCGGCCGGTCATGGTGGAGAACGTAGTGCTTTGTAGACACTTTGACACAAGTGTTTACAGAAGAATTCTCCGAACTTTTCGACGCCCTATGATCGAGCGGCAATGAGACCCGACTCCAGCGTCGTGCGCGACCGCATCCTGGACGCCGCCGAACTCTGTCTGGCGCGCGACGGGATCCGCCGCACCACCGTGCGCGCCGTGGCCCAGGAAGCCGATCTCAGCCGCGCCTACCTGTACCGGTTCTTCACCGATAAGGCGACACTGCTCTCGGCGGCACTGATCCGCCGGGGCGCGGACTTCTGGGAGGACGCGGCCGATCGGATCGCGCGACAGGACAGCGTGTCCGGCATGCTGACCGAGGCGGTCGTGCTGTCGAGGCAGAATCCCTTGGGGCCGTTGGCCGTTGAACTGGCCGCCCGGGAACCGCACGAGTACGCCGAGATCATGGGCACCTACTCCCAGGACGTGGTCGCCCAGCTGTCCGACTTCTGGGTGGACCGGCTGCGTGACGCCCAGCAACGCGGCCTGGCCCGAGAGGACCTCGACCTGCCCGGGGCGGCGGAATGGCTGGTCCGGATGCTCGTCTCGCTGGTGGGGACGCCGGGATCGGCAGTCGACGTGGACGACCGGGAGGCTCTGCTGGCCTACCTGCAGACGTTTCTCGGTCCGGCGTTCAGCCCAGCGTCACGCTGAACACCTACAGCCACCGTGGCCCGACCCAGACGACAGAACCCGCAGGGCTGCGGACGAACTACTCCGGGCCTCTGCGGGTTCTGTTACGGGCGGGCGGCCTAACAAGCCGTTCGCCTGGGCTTTTACACGTTGAAGCGGAACTCCACCACGTCACCGTCGGCCATCACGTACTCCTTGCCCTCCATGCGCACCTTGCCTGCAGCCTTGGCCGCGGCCATCGAACCCGCCTCGTCCAGGTCCGCGAAGGACACGATCTCTGCCTTGATGAAGCCGCGCTCGAAGTCGGTGTGGATGACGCCTGCCGCCTGCGGGGCGGTGTCACCCTTGTGGATGGTCCAGGCGCGCGACTCCTTGGGGCCGGCGGTGAGGTAGGTCTGCAGCCCGAGGGTGTGGAAGCCGGTCCGGGCGAGCGCGTGCAGGCCGGGCTCGGACTGGCCGATCGAGTCGAGCATCTCCTGGCGGTCCTCCTCGTCCAGCTCGAGCAGCTCCTGCTCGACCTTCGCGTCGAGGAACACCGCGTCCGCGGGGGCGACCGACGCCCGCAACTCGGCGACCTTCGCCTCGTCGGTGAGCACCGCCTCGTCCGCGTTGAAGACGTAAAGGAACGGCTTGGTGGTGAGCAGGCTCAGCTCACGCAGCAGCCCGAAGTCCAGCTTGTCCTTGACGCTGAAGAGGGTCTTGCCCTCGTCGAGGAACGCCTGGGCCTTGACCGCCTCGTCGTGCAGCGGCTTGAGCTCCTTGTTCTTGCGCGCTTCCTTGTCCAGCCGCGGCAGGGCCTTCTCGAGGGTCTGCATGTCGGCGATGACGAGCTCGGTCTCGATCACCTCGATGTCCGAGGCCGGGTCGACGCGGCCGTCGACGTGCACCACGTCGTCATCGGCGAACACACGAACCACCTGGCAGATGGCGTCGGCCTCGCGGATGTTGGCCAGGAACTTGTTGCCAAGGCCTGCACCCTCGGACGCGCCCTTCACGATGCCGGCGATGTCGACGAACGAGACCGTCGCGGGCAGGATCCGCTCGGAGCCGAAGATCTCGGCGAGCCTGACCAGCCGCGGATCGGGCAGCTCGACCATGCCGACGTTGGGCTCGATGGTCGCGAACGGGTAGTTCGCGGCCAGCACGTCATTGTTGGTCAGCGCGTTGAAGAGGGTGGACTTGCCGACGTTGGGCAGTCCGACGATTCCGAGGGTAAGGCTCACGGTCTCCAGAGTCTACGGACCGGGGTGGGCGCCCTGCACACACCGGTCCGTAGACCTGCGGATCAGTACCCGCTGGTGCTGTCCTCGACGCTGCTGATCCCGGCGGCGAAGATCACCGCGAAGAGGATGACGTACAGCACCCCCAGGCCGATAGCCAGCCACAGCGCGATCTGGCCGAGCTGCTTGGTGCGGTCGGAGGCGTACTGGGCACCCTGGTAGTCACCGAGCGCCCACCTCGGGTACACCGAGGACGAGTGGTTGAACGCGGCGAACGCCAGCGGCCAGAAGAAGACGACCGCGGCCACCGCCCAGCCCGCGTTCGACGGCGGCGGCGCGGGCACAGCGCCGGGAACCGGAGGCCCGTACTGGACAGGGGCTTGCATCGGCTGCGGGGCCTGCGCGTGCTGCGGATAGGACGGGTACGCGGGCTGCGGATAAGACGGCGCCGCCGAGGACGTGGGCGCGCTCGCAAGATCGGTCTCGGACATGGTCCCCCCAGAAAGTCAGTCGGATACAGCGCAAGCACCCTATCCGAGCGAGTCGTCGCCCTGTCGTCAGTGCAGGCCCGGACTGCGGGCCTGCACCCATGGCTCAGCGAAGGCGGGCAAAACGAGTAGCCCACGGCCGTGACATGCGGTCTCCCGGCGCTCACAATGAGAAGAGCGCAATCCGAGGGCACCCCGGAACCGCGCGGTGCGCCACGCCGCCACCAGGAGGATCACCATGACCAGAAATTCACTCCGCGCAGCGATAGTGGCCGCGGCCACGGTGCCGGTGATCGCGTTCGGCCCTGCCATCGCCGCCGCCGGACCGGCATCGCCGATCCCCGCGCCCGTCCAGCCCGCATACCTCAACCCACAGCAGGGCCCCTTGGGTGCCGCGCTGACCTGCTCGCCCTTGGCCTTCATTCCGTTCGCCGGGCCAATCGCCATAGCCTGTTGGGTCTGAGGCGGCCGCTACCCTCGCTTGCGCGCGACCGTCACCGCCCACGTCGCGTCCGGCCGCCAGGGCCTCAGATCCCACGTCGCGAAACGCTGCTCGAGCACCAGCCCGGCCGACTCCAGGTCCGCGTCGAAGTCGCGGACCGTGTACCGGTAGTCGGTGGCGAACCCGGTCACCAACACCCCGCCGTCGGCCAGGTGCGCGGCAAACCGTTGCAGCACAGTCCGTTCCGTCCCTGGTTCGAGGAAGATCAGCACGTTCCCGGCCGCGATGATCGCGTCGAACACCTCGCCCGGCAGGTCGAGTTCGGCGAGGTCCGCCCGGTGCACGGTCAGTTCCGGGTGCGTCCGCGCGGCCTCCACCAACACCGGATCCAAGTCGACCGCCGTGACATGGTGACCGCGCCTGGACAATTCGACGCCGACACGCCCGGTGCCACATCCGGCGTCGAGTACCCGCGAACCCGGCGCGATCACGGCATCGACCATCCGGGCCTCCCCGTGCAGATCCACGCCCTGCGCCGCCAACTCCTCGAAACGCCGGATATAGGCGCGTGATTGCTCTTCGTTACGTTCGTTCTCCCAGCGCGTCACATTGTTCAGACTATGTTCAGATCGCCGTTCAGCCCCAGCGAAACTCTTTCGCGCCGCGTACGCTCTGTGAGCACGCCGAGGGCTGGATCATGCGGTCCCCGTGTGGATCAGCACTACAAGCGCTTCACCGACGATCACCTCTGAAAGGGGAACAACGTGGCGGACACCTTGCAGGCCGGTTCGAGCCTCACGGCCGGACAGTCGATCACCTCCAACAACGGCGCCTACGCGCTGACGCTGCAGGACGACGGCAACCTCGTGCTCAGCGAGGGCGGCAACGCTGTGTGGGCCAGCAAGACCAACGGCAAGAGCGCAGTCAAGGCCGACCTGCAGGACGACGGCAACTTCGTGCTGTACACCGAAGGCAACGACGCCGTGTGGGCCTCCGAGACCTCGGGTAACTCCGACGTCAAGCTGGTCGTCCAGGACGACCGCAACGTGGTGCTGTACGCGGGCGACAAGGCCGTCTGGGCCTCGGACACTGCCGTCGAGGTCGTGGCCGAGCCGGAGCCCGAGCCCGCCCCCGTCGCCCCGGCCGCCGCCGAGGCCCCGCCGGCGCCCCCGGCCCCGCGCACCCACACCGTCGCCCCCGGCGACACCCTCTGGGACCTCGCCACCCACTTCTACGGCGACGGCAACCAGTACCAGCGCATCGCCGACGCCAACGGCATCCCGAACCCGGACGCCATCAACGTCGGCCAGGTTCTGACCATCCCGGCGTAGTACACCCGCTCCACCCGACACGGCGGTCCCGGATCTCATTTCCGGGGCCGCCGTGTCGTTTTCGGCGCCCCGCACGCCGGGTGCAACACTCGGTCGACCCGACCGGCAATGGACGTGACACGAAAAGGATGCACCGTGGTGAGATGGCTGATCGTTGCCGGAGTGTGGCTCGCCGGACTCGCGGCACTGGCGCTCGCCCTCGGCATGGGATCCGGATGGCGGGTCGTCATCGCGATTCTCGCCGCCATCCTCGTGGCGCTCGCGGGCCTTGGCACCTGGGATCTGCTCCAGCGCCGGCACAGCATCCTGCGCAACTACCCCATCCTCGGGCACGCCCGGTTCATGCTCGAGAAGATCCGCCCCGAGATCCAGCAGTACTTCATCGAATCATCCACCGATGGAACGCCGTTCGATCGTGAGACCCGCGATCTCGTGTACGAACGCGCCAAGGGCACCAAGGACGACGAGCCCTTCGGCACCGAACGCGACGTACACGCGCCCGGGTACGAGTTCATGGCGCACTCGCTGCGGGCACGGCACGCCCCCGAGGCGACCCCGACGGTGCGGCTCGGCGGGCCCGACTGCACCCAGCCGTACGACATCGCGCTGCTCAACGTCTCCGCGATGAGCTTCGGCTCGCTGTCCGCCAACGCGGTCGAGGCGATGAACGCTGGCGCCGCACGCGGCGGATTCGCCCACGACACCGGCGAGGGTGGCATCAGCCCCTACCACCGCAAGCACGGCGGCGACCTGATCTGGGAGATCGGCTCCGGCTACTTCGGATGTCGCACGGCGGACGGACGATTCGATCCGCAGGTCTTCGCAGGTAAGGCCGTCGACCCCCAGGTCAAGGCGATCTCGATCAAGCTGTCCCAGGGCGCCAAGCCCGGCCTGGGCGGCGTGCTGCCGGGCGCGAAGGTGAGCCAGGAGATCGCCGACACCCGCGGCGTCCCGGTGGGGGTCACCGTGATCTCGCCGCCCGCACACAGCGCCTTCGACACCCCCGCCGGGCTGATCGAGTTCATCACGACGCTGCGTAGCCTCTCCGGAGGCAAGCCCGTCGGGTTCAAGCTCTGTGTTGGCTCGCGCTCGGAGTTCCTCGGCATCTGCAAGGCCATGCTGGAAGCCGGGACCTCGCCGGACTTCATCATCGTGGACGGCTCGGAGGGCGGAACCGGCGCCGCCCCCGTCGAATTCGAGGATCACATGGGCATGCCGCTGACCGAGGGCCTGATGCTCGTGCACAACGCACTGGTCGGCGCGGGCCTGCGTGACCGGATCAGGGTCGGCGCCTCCGGCAAGGTCGCCAGCGGCACCGACATCGTCAAGCGCATCATCCAGGGCGCCGACTTCACCTTGGCGGCCCGAGCGATGATGTTCGCGGTCGGCTGCATCCAGGCCCAGGCCTGCCACACCAACCACTGCCCGGTCGGGGTCGCGACGCAGGACCGCTCCCGTTCGAAGTCGATCGACGTGCCGGACAAGTCGGCCCGGGTGTACCGGTTCCAGAAGTCGACGGTGGCCAGCGCGAAGCAGCTGATCGCCTCGATGGGCCTGGACGGCTTCGACGAGCTGCGGCCGTCCATGCTCAATCGGCGCGTCGACGCGTTCACCACGAAAACCTATGCGGATCTTTATGAGTGGCTGCAGTCGGGCGAGTTGCTCGAGGACCCGCCCGCGGGCTGGCGCAGCGACTGGATCGACGCGGACGCCGCCCGATTCTGACCGCGCGGCCGGCGCCGCGCGTCAGTCCGCGAAGTTCCTGTCGATCCAGTCGATCGTCTGCATGCCGAACAGGTCGGTCCCCCACCCGTAGGGGTCGGCGAACAGCCGGTTCAGGTTGCAGTCGCTCGGCGCATAGGTGACGTCGGTACCACCGGCCCGGTAGCGGGCCGCGAGGTCACGGGAATCCTGTGCGGGCACAAGGGACATGGGCGAGTCGTCCTTGCCACACGAGGAGATCAGCACCTTGGATCTCGGCGCCTGGCCGCCGAGCCTGTTGTCGTCGTAGACATGCTGGAACTCGGGGATGTCGGCGGGACTCTGACCGCTGGAGAACAGCAGCCGGAGCGGCACGAAGGGCGCCGTGAAGTAGGACGGCATCTGACACTGCACGCGGTACTCGTCCGCCAGCGCCCTGCCGACCGGGTTGAGCTTGTCGTTGATCCGCATCTCCGGATACCAGGGCTCGAGCCCGAGCAGGGTCGCGAAGGCGAACCCCGAACCGACCGAGCCGTCCGCGGTCCGCATGAAGTTCCGCTGATCGATGACCATGCCCTCGAGGACAGTCGATTTGACGTTCAGCTCGGGTGCGTAGCCGGCCTGCATCTCCGCCGCGGAGGCCGCGCCGACTCCGCCGCCCGCGACGCCGAACAGCGCGATGGGGGCCTGCGGGCTCAGCCCCGTCCCGCCGCCCGAGGTGGCCGCGCGCAGCGCGTCGAGCTGGGCATGGCCTGCGAACTTCGCCGCGAAGACGCCGTGCGGATCGGGGTCGGCATCGTTGCCGACATCGGAGATCACGACGGCGTATCCCCTGCCGAACATCAGCGCGAGCGGCCCGAGCGCGGACCACGAGGCGCCGTCGAGGGCGTCACCGCCCGTCCACTGGGTGCTGGGGTGACAGTAGGCGCCGACGCTGTCGTTGGCCTCCTGGTACCCGATGACCTTCTTCTCCGACGCGGGCACGCCGTCGATCGGGATCATCACGAACCCGGTGCTGATCGTCGGGGTCACCCCGTCGTTCCCCGTGGTGACGTACATGATCTTGTACGCCTCGAGGTTTGCCGGCTTGAAGCCGGTGAACATCACCTCGACCCGCTTGGCCTTGAGGAGGGTGCCCGGCTTCTCGGCACCGGTGAGCGGCGGCTCGACGTAGAACGGATCGTTCGGCCGCAGCGCGCCGAGGATCTCGTCGCGGGTGCCGAACTCCCCGCCCTCGAACGCGCCCTCGACGAACGGATTGAACACCTCGCCCTGCAGCGCGGGCGTGTCGACCGCGACGGGCGGCGGCGGGGGTGCCTGCGCCGCACCGACACCCGGCGACAGGATCGCGAGGACGACGGCCGCGGCGGCTGCCGAGAGCGAGCGCACCCCGCCGATGCGGGGACGATGATGGCGCGGATCGGTCGACATCAGGACACCGTCACTTTCGTGTTCTGGAGGGCCGATTGCAGGATCTGCGGAATGTTCATCAACGGCCGGTGGCTCTCGATCTGGATCTCGTACGGGGTGTGGAGCTCCGCCTCGAGCCGCGGCCAGTCGTCTTCCACCGTCGCCTTGTACCTGGGCAGCAACTGGGTGGTGATGTAGTCCCACCGCTCCTCGTAGACCGACCAGTTCCAGCTCGGCAGCGGCGTCGTCAGGGTCGCGGTCCGGCCGTCCGGCAGGGTGGTGGTGATCTCGATGGGACGGAACGAGCGCGGCGGCAGCACGCCTGCGACCGAGGGTGACCCTGCGACCGTGGACAGGTAGCTGACGGCCTCGCCGACGTCGCCCTTGTAGGCCCGCACGTCGTCCCATTGTTCCCGGATGATCACGCCCTGTTCGCGACGCAGCAGGGCCACGTTGCCACGGGCGATCCGGTCCGCATCCGTCGAGGCGATGTCGCGCCACGCGTCCATCACGTCCTGCCCGAACAGCCCCGCCGCGCGCATCTCCTCGAGTGCGGGCAGGCCCTCGGTGACGTACGCGCGGTGCATCGGCATCAGATCCGAGAAGATGTTCTTCTGCATCACCAGGATCATGCCCAGGATGTGGTGCAGGTCGTCGCCGGTGACCGTGGCGCCTGCACCGGCCAACGCGCGCAACCCCTTCGGGAGCAGGTCGACGATCTGCGGTCCCGCGACCTCGGTCGCCGACGCGACGATGGCGCGCGTGGTCTGTTGCAGCTGTGGAAAGTCGTAGATGTTGGTGATCAGCTCGAAATCGATGAGCCCGCCGCCGAAGTCGGCGCCGACCTGCCCGGCCATGCCCGCCCACTGCAACTCGCGGTGCTGCAACTGCAGGTGCTCGTAGTACCGGTACGACCGGATCAGGTTCTCCCGGTTCGACTCCACCCCGGTGCGGGGATCCCACCGCGCCAGGTCGATGCCGGCCTCGGCGGTGACATCGGCCAGCCAGTACTGGTAGAGCAACGCCGCATATGAGCTCGGCGCCGCACCGGACGCCCTGGCCTGGTCGAGCAGCCGCGCGAGCACGCCGCGATCGGTCGGCAGTGCCGGGTTCACCCCGCCCGGTCCGTGCGCGGCATCGCGGTTGACCAGGGGCAGGTTCAGGTAGGTGTCCGCCTCGGACGCGGCGGCGGGCGCAGGCGTGCTCGGTCCCGCCACCGCCAGCCCCAGCACGACGGCGGCCAGCGCGGGCAGGCACCTCCGGAGAACGGAGGACCGCGACGGCGCGCGGGCGGTGCGAGCACTCATGGCTCTCCCGAGGTCGGAACATACCGCGAAGTAGGTTTTCCGAGACTAGTTCACGTTCCGCGAGGCTCTGGGCATTTTCGGCGGACCGGCCCCCCGGCAGCCTTTCTCCACGCCGGTGCCCGCTGCTACTGACCGCCGAGCGTGCAGTTGTTGCCGTCCCTCCTGGGCCGAAGCGACGGCAGGTGCACGCTCGGCCGGGGTCCGGTCCCGCGATTCGGACAATCGTCCAGTTTCGGGCGCGAGCAGAAGCGCAGGCACTTAGGATTCCGAGAACTCCTGAGTGAACGGAATGTGTCGGATGTCTTCGAATCGCCTTGCCTGGATCGCGACCCTGGCCCTGGGTGTGCTGGTGATCGTCCAGGCCGCCGCGGATCCGAGCGGCCTGCTGAGCCTGCTCGGCTGGACCGGCGCGGACCTGTGGCCGATCCGGGCGCCCTGGCAGATCGCGCCGTTCGTCGTCTACCTGCCGGTGCTGCTCGGCGTCACCTGGTGGGCGGTTCGGTCGATCGCCGGGTCCCGCTGGCTGTTCGCGGCCACCACAGGAAGCGTCGTGCTCGCCGTGCTCCTGGCGAAGTTCGCGATGTCGTTGGTGGCGGTGGGCGACCTCGGGACCGCGGCGTGGGGCAGCGGGTTCGCCCTCGCAAAGGCGATTCCCGCCGGACTGATCGTCGCGGGCGTCGTCGCGATCGCGGGCCGCCGCCGCAGCGTGGCCGACGCATCGGACGACGCGCCGTCGGTGTGGGCAGGAGCGCTGATCTTCGGCGCCGTCGCCCCGCTCCTGGCGGGACAGTGGTGGGCGGGCGCCCCCTACGACCGGTGGATGCCGGCGCCCAACGTCCTCAACGGCGTACTCGCGACCGTCGGCGGGATCGCCGTACTCGTCCTCGGCGCCATCGGCTGCCAGCGGGTGCTCGGCCGCCGGGTGACGGGCGGGACCGCGGCCACCTTCCTCGCCGGATGGTTCGCGGCGATGGGCGCGGGCGCGCTGCTCGCCGTCGCCGCATCGATCGTCGGGATGGTCTCCGACGACGGTTTCGCGGGCGACCTCTGGCCGCTGATGGGCGGGTACATCCGGCTCGCGGACGGCGTCGCCTACGGCGCCTGCACGGGATGGATCGTCGGACTCGCGGCGGTCTGGTCGCGGCGGCAGGCGACCCAGCCGTCGCCGATCCCCCGCCCGGCCCTGCGGGCGGGAGCGGTGACGTTGGCCGCCGTAGCGGTGACCGTCCCGTTCCTGGCCCGCCCCGATGCGCAGCCCGTGTCGCCTGCGCCCCTCGACTCCGTCGAGGCGGGAACCCTGCTGCCCCTGAGTGTCTCGGGTGAGGTCATCGCCGATGCGGCCGGCCGCGAGGTGCTGCTGCGCGGCGTCAACGTCAACCAGCTCGTCGACTTCTACGCGCCGCGGCCCGAGGTCCCCTCGACCCTGCCCCTGACCGACGCGGACTTCGCCGGTATCGCCGATCACGGGTTCAACGTGGTCCGGCTCGCGCTGTCCTGGTCCGCCCTCGAGCCGGAACGCGGCCGCTACGACGAGGCCTATGTCGACCAGATCCGGGTCGCCGTCGCGCAGGCCAAGGCGCACGGCCTCTACACCGTGCTCGACATGCATCAGGACGGCTGGTCGAACGCCCCATCCCCCGATGACGTCAGCTGCAGGCCGGGCACCTCGCCCATGTGGGGCTACGACGGCGCGCCCGAGTGGGCCACGATCACCGACGGCGCACCGCGCTGCCAGTTCACCGGGCGCGACATCTCGCCCGCCGGCGGCCGCGCGTTCAACAACTTCTACTACGACACCGACGGCGTGCAGGAACAGCTGGTCCAGGCCTGGGCGATGCTCGCGGGCGAGTTCAAGGACGAGGATGCCGTCGCCGGGTACGACCTGCTGAACGAACCGAACTTCGGCGAGACCGCGCCGCTCACCTCGTCGCTGCTGCTCGGCCGCTTCTACGACCGGACCATCGACGCCATCCGTGAGGCGGGCGCCGAGCAGATCGTCTACTTCGAGCCGAGCATCCTGTGGTCCGGCCTCGGGTTCGACAGCGGCCCCCCGGCCGGCTTCACCGACGACACCAACATCGTCTTCTCCCCGCATCTCTACGCCGAGTCCATCACGATGGACGCCTCGCTTGGCCTGCCGACGATCGTCAGCATCGAACGGGGCTTCACCCTCGCCGACCGAGTGGCGCACAAGTACGGCGACATCCCGGTCTGGACCGGTGAGTACGGCTACTGGGGCGACGGACTCGTCGACAAGGCCGCCCGCTTCGCACAGGAGCAGGACGCGCACATCCAGGGCGGCACCTACTGGGTGTGGAAGCAGGCCTGCGGGGACCCGCAGAACGGCATCCAGGAACTGGGCAACGGGCTGATGCCGGTGCTGTGCAGCACCGGGGAGGACGCCCCGCGGAACACCGCGCTGCTGGACCAGATCACCCGCGCCTACCCGCGATACGCGCCCGGACGGATCACCCACCTCGCGGCCGAGGGAAATCGGCTGGAGCTGACCGGCACCGCGGGCGAGGGCAGCTGCAGTCTCGAGGTCTGGTTCCCCAACCGGGTCGACGCAGGCGCCTCGGCCGTCGACACGGTCGGGGTCGAGGACGTCGCCTTCACTCCGCTCGGCGAGGGCTCGCTGATGACCGGATGCGCCACCGGCGACTACGAGGTCCGTACCCGCGGCGCCTGATCCGTCGAGTGTGCACCTGGGGCACCTCCCTGCACGAAGTGCTCGGGGGAATGTCGCTCGCTCTCGGACGATGCGACCCCAGGTGCACACTCGACGCCAGACAGTGATGTCCGATTTCCGCTAGCGCGGCCGCGGGCGCGCTGCCACAGTGGTGACTGTGACCGCAACGCATCTCGACTTCGACCGCTGCTACCGCGCCGTGTCCTCCCGCGACGCCCGCTTCGACGGGCAGTTCATCACCGCGGTGCGGACCACGGGCATCTACTGCAGGCCCTCCTGCCCGGCGATCACTCCGAAGCCGGGCAACGTCAGCTTTCTGCCGACCGCGGCCGCCGCCCAGCAGGCCGGGTACCGCGCCTGCCGCCGGTGCCTGCCCGACGCCGCGCCCGGTTCGCCGCTGTGGAACGTGCGCTCGGATCTCGCAGCCCGCGCAATGCGGCTGATCTCCGACGGTGCCGTCGAGCGCGGCGGGGTGGAATCGCTGTCCGCCTCCCTCGGGTACTCGTCGCGGCACCTCACCAGGGCGTTGACCGCGGAACTCGGCGCAGGACCGCTCGCCCTCGCCCGGGCACATCGCGCGCACACCGCCCGATTGCTGATCCAGACCACGGCCATGCCGATGTCGGACATCGCCTTCGCCGCGGGATTCTCGAGCATCCGGCAGTTCAACGACACGGTCCGCGAGGTGTTCGCGGTTGCCCCCTCGACGATGCGCACCGAGGCCGCCAAGCGCGCCGACGCACCGCCCGCCAAGGGTACGGTGTCGTTGCGACTGCCCTACCGCAAACCCCTCGACGCCGGCTGGCTGGCCTGGTTCCTGTCCGGGCACGCCGTCGCAGGCATGGAGCGCTGGTCCGACGGCGAGTACCGGCGAACGCTCCGACTCCCCCGCGGCTGCGGGGTGGTCGCGCTGCGTGTCCTGCCCGAGTACGTGCGGGCCGAGCTCACCCTGCGGGACATGCGCGACCTCGCGCCCGCCGTCGCCAGACTGCGACATCTCCTGGACCTGGACGCGGACCCCGAGGCGGTGGACGGCGCCCTCGCCGTGGATCCCGCGCTGGCGACGAGCGTCCGGGCAGCCCCCGGCATCCGGGTACCGGGCAGCATCGACGCGGACGAACTCCTGCTGCGCACGATGATCGGGCAACAGATCTCACTGGCCGCGGCGTCCACCCAGACCGCCCGCCTGGTGGCCGCGCTCGGCGCCCCGGTCGACGACCCGCACCTGACCCACAGCTTCCCCGGCACCGACGTCATCGCCGCGCGCGGCCGCGAGGTGCTCACCGGTCCCGCCCGCCGGATCGACGCCGTCATCGGGGTCGCTGAGGCGCTCGCCGCGGGCACCCTGACCCTGCACGCAGGCCGCACCGCCGAGGATCTGCGCGCGGATCTGTTGTCGTACAAGGGCATCGGACCGTGGACGGCCGACTACGTGGTGATGCGCACCCTCGCGGACCCCGACGTGCTGCTCGACACGGACCTCGTCGTCCGCCAGGGCGCACAGGCGACGGGCGCCGACCTGACCGACTCCTCGCGCTGGACCCCCTGGCGCTCGTACGCATCAATGCACCTGTGGCGTAACGCACTTGCCGCGCGCGGTGCGCTCGATCCCACACCGACCCCCGATACGGAGGACAAGAAATGATCGCCCAGTACGCCACCACCACGACCCCGATCGGCCCGTTCACCGCCCTCGTCGACGACGACGGCGCGGTTCTGGCGTCGGGATGGACGGACGACCCCGAGGAGCTGCGGGCACTGATCCACCCGAGCCTGCGTCCCACCGCGCTCACCCGGCTCTGCGATCTCGGCGCCGTCACCCGCGCCGTCGCCGACTACCACCGCGGCGAACTGACCAGCATCGATTCGATCACCGTCCGGCAACAGTCGGGCGAATTCCTGGTGCACGCCTGGGATGTGCTGCGCACCGTGCCCGCCGGGGACCCGATCACCTACACCGAGTTCGCCGGCCGCTCAGGACGTCCCGCCGCGGTGCGCGGAGCGGCGTCGGCCTGCGCCCGCAACGCCGCCGCGCTGTTCGTGCCCTGCCACCGGGTGCTGCGCACCGACGGCACGCTCGGCGGGTTCCGCTGGGGCCTGCCCGCCAAGCGCTGGCTGATCTCACACGAGGGGCACGCACGGTAGATTCGGTCCATCACCGCCAGGAAGGACCGACCGTGAGCGATCAGCCCACCGCGCCGCCGACCGAGCCGCGTCAGCACCACCCCCGCGACCGCGGCGAGATACTCGGCATGGGCGGCATGTGGCTCGCCAAGTGGTCGCTGTGCCTGGTGCTCATCGCCGCGGGCGGCTGGGTGGTGTGGACCCTGCTCGGCGTCCTGTGGGTCGCGGTCCTGCCGGTTCTGCTGGCGATCGTGGTCTCGACGGTGTTGTGGCCGCCCACCCGCGCGATGACCTCTCGCGGCGTGCCCCCTGGGGCGGCGGCAGGCATCACCCTGATCGCGTTCCTCGGCTTCTTCGGCGGGATCATCGCGCTGATCGTGCCCTCGGTGGTCGACCAGGCGCCCGAGCTCGCGAACAAGGCCAGCCAGGGCATCACGCAGGTGCAGGAGTGGATCAAGGGCCCGCCGATCAACCTGCAGGACGATCAGATCGACTCCGCGGTCCAGGCGATCATCCACAAATTGCAGACCAGTGCTCAGGCCATCGCGACCGGCGTGTTCAGCGGCGTCAGCGCGGCCGGTTCCATGCTCGTGACGCTCACGCTGGTGCTGGTGCTCGCGTTCTTCTTCATCAAGGACGGGCCGCGCTTCCTGCCGTGGCTGCACAGCGTCACCGGCGGTCGCGCCGGACGGCACTTCGAGGAGGTGTCCGTCCGGATCTGGGACACCCTCGGCGGATTCATCCGCACCCAGGCGCTGGTCAGCTTCGTCGACGCCTTCTTCATCGGCCTCGGCCTGATCATCCTGGGCGTGCCGCTGGCCCCGATGCTCGCCCTGCTCACCTTCATCGCCGGTTTCATCCCGATCGTCGGTGCCTTCGTCGCGGGCGCCCTCGCCGTCCTGGTCGCGCTCGTCGCGAAGGGCTGGACGACCGCGCTGATCGTCCTGGTCATCGTGATCGCGGTGCAGCAGCTCGAGGGCAACGTGCTCCAGCCGGTGCTGCAGAGCCGCACCATGAAGCTGCACGCGGTGATCGTGCTGCTCGCGGTGACCGCGGGCGGCTCCATGTTCGGGATCGTCGGCGCGTTCCTCGCCGTCCCGGTCGCGGCCGTGGTGGCCGTGGTGATCCGCTACATCGGCGAGCAGGTCGACCTGAAGCTGGACGATCGGGACCCCGACGCCGGGACCGAGACCGAGGTGGTGAGCGAGGCGGTGCCCGCCGCCGAGCCAGGCGATCTCGCGACCGCGGACTGACGCAGGCGCGCCCGGCCCGCACTATCCCGCGACGACCTCCACGCTCGACCCGGACCGCCCGCGGATCACGTGCAGCCGGCTCGGGATCCGCTGCCGCATCTCGTCGACATGGCTGACGATGCCGACCACCCGTCCGCCCGCACGGAGCTCGTCGAGGACCCCCATCACCGACTCCAGCGCGTCGGAGTCGAGGGTGCCGAATCCCTCGTCGATGAACATGGTGTCGAGCACAAGGCCTCCCGACTCCGCGGCGACGACGTCGGCCAGACCCAACGCCAGCGACAGCGATGCGAGGAATGATTCGCCGCCCGAGAGGGTCTTCGCCGAGCGCACCACCCCGGTGTAGTCGTCGCGGATGTCCAGGCCGAGCCCGCCCCGCTTGCCGCGCGGCCCTGCCCCGTCCGCGTGCACGAATTCGTAACGGCCACCGGACATCCGGCGCAGCCTGGTCGAGGCGGCGATCGCGACCTCCTCGAGCCTGGCGGCGAGGACATAGGACCGCAGCGACATCTTGCGGGCATTCTGTCCCCGCCCGGCGATCACCTCGGCCAGGCCCGCCAGTTCCGCGTGCCGCTCCTGCATCGGGGCCAGCGCGCCGACCTCCTTCGCCAGCTGCGCGACAAGCCGTTCGAGGTCCGCCAGCCTGCGGTCGGCCTCCGACGCGACGGCGATCGCCGAGTTCACCACCGCGTTCGCACCCTCGACCTCGGACTCGGCGACCGACGGGTCGACGGGGTCCATCCCGGCGACGGCGGCCACCTCCGCCTCAGCAAGGACCGATTCGGCCCGCACCCGCTGATCCCGCGCCTGCTCGAGCGCGGCCTCGATCGCCGCCACCCGACGCTCGTCCCTGGTGGCCGCGGCCGCCTCGTCCACCGACTCGAACCCGGCCTCGGCCGCCGCCCTGGCGACCTTCGCGGACAACGCCTCCGCGCTCTCCTGCGCGGCGGTGACCTGCGCGCGCAGGTCTCGCAGTCGCGACACCGCCGCCGCGAGCGCGTCGAGCCGGTCGCGGCGCGCCTGCGGGCTCTCGTCGACGCCCGAGGCCTCCGCGATCCGCTTGCTGATGGTCTCCAGCTGATGCACCGACCCCGCGATCCGCTCGTCGAGGGTCGCGAGTTCGGCCGTGGCGACGCGTGAACGTTCCTGCAGGCCTTCCTGTTCGGCTCGCAGCCCGGACAGGCGATCGGAGAGCGCCTGCTCACGCGCTGCCGACGCCTGCGCGGCCGCGTGCGCCTGGGTGGCCGCCGACAATTCTGCCGCGAGCCGATCCCGGTCGCGGTCGCCGCCCCGCTCGAGCAGGACCTCGATGGCCTGATCGATCTTCGCGAGGCGATCGGTCGCGACATCGACCTCCTGGGCGAATCGCTGCTCCGACACTCGGGCGGCGTCCTCGTCGGACCTGGTCACCATCGTCTCCGACGGCTCGGCCGGGTTCGGGTGCTCGGCCGAACCGCACACCACACACGGTTCGCCGTCGGCGAGTCCGGCCGCGAGCTCGGCCGCCATGCCTGCGAGGCGGCGTTCGCGAAGGTCGAGCAGCTCGCCGCGCGCGTCCTGGTGTCGGCCCCGCGCCGCCGACAGCTGGTCCGCGGCGTCCGCCCGGAGCTGTCGCTGCTGTGCGAGGGCGACGGCGGCGCCCTGCACGTCGGCCGCCCTGCCCCGCGCCTCGTCGAGGGCGGGCAGCGCCGCGACCGCCTGCCGCGCCGCGGCGAGATCGTCCTCGGCGGCGCGTAGCTGCTCGGGCAGCGCGGTCCGACGGAGCTCGAGTTCCGCTGCGGCGGAGGCGAGCTCGCGGCGCCGCTCGCCGAGCCGGTCCACGGTCTCCTGCAGGGCGTCGGCGACCAGCGATTCGGCGATGAGGTCGTCGAGCCGCGCGACCTCGTCGGTCCAGCCGCGGATCGTCGCGGCGATGACGCCGCGGTCCTCGGCGACCTCGGGCCAGGACAGCTGCTCCAGCAGCGCCCTGCCCTCGTCGACCGCGCCGACACCTCCGGCCAGGGTCTCCATCAGCTTCAGTTCCCGCGCAGCGGTTTCCGCCGCCGCGGCGGCCTCGACACGGATCTCGGCGATCGGCGCGGCCCGCACCGCCCTGGCGAGTTCCTCGGTCTGCGCTGCCCGCTCGTCCGCGCCCTCGGCGTGGGTGCGTAGCTCCGCCGCTGCCTTCGCGGCCCGCTGCTGCAGGCCCCGGATCCGGGTCACCTCGGCGAGCGTGGTGGTGGCCCGCGCGGCGACCGCCCTGGCCGCGACGAGTTCCGCGGTGGCGGTGTCCCTGGCCTCCTCCGCGTCGGCCCGCAACTTGTGCGCCCATGTCAGTGGATCGGCGTCGGCGCCCGCTTCGATGCCCGCCGCCGTGGAGACGCGAGCGAGCATCAGGTCAACGGACTTGCGTCCGGATTCCAGCGTCGCCGCGCTCTCGCGCCTGCGTTCGGCGAACCAGTCCTCGACCGTGCCGAACCGGGTGGTGTCGAACAGCCGCTCCAGCAGGTCACCCCGCTCGTCGGTGTCCGCGCGCAAGAATCGCGCGAACTCCCCCTGCGGGAGCAGCACCACCTGGAAGAACTGGTCCGCGCTCATGCCGAGCAGCCGGCCGATCTCCTCGCCGATCTCGTCGAGGCGGGTCAGGTTCTGACCGTGACCGTCCAGCCAGGTGAGCGTCGCCTTCGCGTTCTCCTTGGTGGTACCGGTGCCACGGAGTTTTGCCCGTTCGTATTCGGGGCTGCGGGTCAGGCGGAGCCTGCGGCCTCCGATCGTCGCCTCCAGCACCACCTTCGGCACCGAACCCGCGGCGGCGTGATCCGAGAGCAGTCGCTTGCCCTGCTGCCGGGCACCAGGGACCGTGCCGTACAGCGCGAAGGCCACCGCGTCGAGGATCGTGGTCTTGCCCGCGCCGGTCTGGCCGTGCAGCAGGAACAGGCCATCCGCGCCGAGGGCGTCGAAGTCCACCGTCGCGGTGTCGCCGAACGGCCCGAACGCCGAGACCTCCAGACTGTGCAGCCTCACGCGATCTCTTCCAGGGCCGCCGGTTCGCCGAGCTCGTTCTCGCGGACCGCGGCGCTCAGCGCGCGCTCGACCAGGCGCAGTTCGCTCGCCGTCGGCTCGCCCCGCATATCGGTGAGGAAGCTGGTGGCGATCTGCAGGTCGCTGCGCCCGCGAACGCGCTCCCCGTAGTGCAGGTCCGCGCTGCCCTCGGGTCGCTGCCATTCGAGGTGCACCATGTGCGGGAACCGGGTCTGCAGGGTGCGCATCGGGTCCTGCGGCCGGACCGGATCGGTGAGGATCACCGAGACGTAGTTGTCCTCGTCGGCGGTGAACCGTTCGTCGTCGAGCAGCTCGTCCACGGTGCCGGTCAGCTGGCTCAGCCCGCGCACCACCGGCAGGTCGACGCGGCGCACCTCCGCGAGACCCGCGGCGTCCAGATCGGCGATCCACACCGCCTTGCGGTGGGTCCGCTCGCCGAACGAATACGGCAGCGGCGACCCGGAATAGCGCACCCGATCGGTGAGGGTCTGCGGCGAGTGCAGGTGCCCGAGCGCCACATAATCGACGCCGTCGAACGCGGAGGCCGAGACCGTCTCGACCCCGCCGACCGAGATGGATCGTTCAGAGCCGGTCGCCTCGGCCCCGACCACGAAGGCGTGCGCGAGCAGGACCGCACGCGGCCGGCTGCCGTCGACGGCGCGGCCCCCGAGATCCGCACGGACGCGCGCCATCGCCGCATCCAGGATCTCGGCGTGCGAGCGCGCAGTCGGCACGCCGAGCTCCGCCCGCGTGGTCTCGGGCTCGAGGTACGGCAGGCCGTAGAAGGCGACCTCGCCGTGCTCGTCCTCGAGCAGCACCGGACGGTCCACCTCGGAGACCCGCGTCATCAGGTGCAGTCCGCCAGCGGCCGAGAACGCCGAGCCCGCGCCGAGCCGCGCCGGGGAGTCGTGATTGCCGGAGGTGGCGACGATCACCGCTCCCGCCGCACGGATGGCCTCGAAACCGTTGTTGCACACCGTCACCGCATCCGCGCTGGGGATCGCGCGGTCATACACGTCGCCGGGGACGACGACCACGTCCACCTCGTTCTCCGCGACAAGGGCCGCGATGGCCTCGAGCGCGCTCGCCTGATCGGCGAGCAGGTCCACGCCGTGGAAGGTGCGCCCGATGTGCCAATCGGAGGTGTGCAGGATTCGCATGCGCCGACCGTAGATCACGGCGCCGACACGATCGGTGACGCGCGCCGAGCACGGGCACGAGGGGCGCCCGAGGTCACTCCAGGGCGGAGCGTGTCGGTGCCCTCGTGCACCATCTGCCCCATGGACCCCGTCACCGCCTTCGGACTGCTCGTCGCGCTCGGCCTCGGCATCGCCGTCGGCTGGCTCTGGCACGCCTCCCGGTCCGGCCAGCACGCGGCGCGGGCCGAGGCCCAGCTCGCGGCGCTGCGCGAGAACGAGAGGACGCTGCGACAGTCCCTCGCCGCGGTGAACGAGGACTCGGCTCGGCGCACGTCGGGCGCGGTCGGCGAACAGGTCTCCCACCTGGTCGGCCCACTGCACGACGCGGTCGACGCGCTCGCAAACCAGGTCCAGCAGGTCGAACGCAGCCGGGTGCACGCGTACGCGGGGCTGTCCGAACAGGTCGCGGGCATGCATCGCGCCTCCCAGCTGCTCACCACCCAGACCGGCCAGCTCGTCACCGCGCTGCGCGCCCCGCAGATCCGTGGCCGTTGGGGTGAGATCCAGCTCGAGCGGGTGGTCGAGCTGGCGGGAATGGTCAAACACTGCGACTTCGACACCCAGGTCAGTGGCGAGGGCGTCCGACCGGACCTGCTGGTCCGGCTGGCAGGCGGCAAGCAGATCGTGGTCGACGCCAAGGTTCCCCTCGCCGCGTACCTGGACGCGGCACAGGAAGAGGATCCCCGCATCAGGGACGGTCACCTCACCCGGCACGCCCGACAGCTGCGCACACACGTCGACCAGCTCTCCGCCAAGGCCTACTGGGCCTCGTTCGATCCGAGCCCGGAGTTCGTGGTGCTGTTCGTCCCCGGCGACCCGTTCCTGGACGCCGCGCTCACCGCCGACGCCGAGTTGCTCGAGCACGCCTTCGCGAAGAACGTGATCCTGGCCACCCCGACCACCCTTGTCGCACTGCTGCGCACCATCGCGCACACCTGGCGGCAGGAGACGCTCTCCCGTGAGGCCGCGACCATTCACCGCCTGGGCCGCGAGCTGTACACCCGGCTCGGGGTGGTCGGCAGCCACCTGGACCGGCTCGGATCCCAACTGGGCAAGGCCGTCGACTCGTTCAATCTGACGGCCGCATCCATGGAGTCGCGGGTCATCGTGACCGCCCGCAAGCTCCACGAACTGGAGGTCGGGGACGGTGAGGTCGCCGAGATCGGGCGGATCGACTCGTGGCCGAGGGCCGTCGGCCTCGGCGAGAACTTGCCCACTAACGGTCGCGCCAACGAGGCGATCGGATCGTGAACGGCTAGTGTCTAAGGGTGTCTGCAACCCAACGTGCTCGCTCTGGGGTGCCGCTCGAGATGCGGTCTGTTCTCCCCACTGTGCCCGGCGTGCCCGCAGCGGCAGCCGTTCTCATCGCGGTGGCGACGACCTTCGTTGGATTCGCCATTGACGCGGTCCGTGGCAACGAACTGACGTCCGCGTTCTCCGTCTTCTACTTTCTTGGCTGTGTCGGCGCGGTCCTCGCGGTTCGCAGCCGCGGCCTGTTCGCCGCGATGGTCCAGCCGCCGCTGATCCTGTTCGCGGCCGTGCCGCTGGCCTACCAGTTCCTGACCACGGGATCCAAGGGCGGTCTCAAGGATCTGATGTTCAACGTGGCGATCCCGTTGGTCAATCGCTTTCCACTGATGTTGACCACCACCCTCGCCGTGCTCATCATCGGCGGGGTCCGGCTCTACCTCGGCCAGCAGGCGGTCCGCCCCCCTGCCCGCGCGAAGAGCAGGTCCGCGGAGGCAGGCGCCGCCCGCGGCACCGATCGCCCCGCGACCCGGCCGCAGCAGGCGGCACGACGAACCGATCAGCCGCGCACGGCGGCCCAGCGCACCGCACCGGCGCAACGCCCGCACGGGGCTCCGCAGACCCAGCCCGGACGCGCGGTGTACCGGGACCCGGCGCCGACCCAGGTCCAGCGTCGTCCGGTCCCCCCTCCGCCTGCGCAGGGGAACTCCGGCCGCAGGCCGGAACGCGCGCCGACCGCCGCGACCGCCCGGGTGCAGCCCCCTCGCGGCGCCGCCGACCCGTACACCCCCGTGCACCCGATCCCGCAGGTCCGATACCGGGACCGCGAGGACTCGGCTCACGATCAGCCGCGCGGCAGGTACTGACGCCCGCGGACCGGCTCCATGTGGGCCGGGACCGGGGCGTCACCGCCCGCGCTAGGAACCGGTGTTGCTCGGCTTGCGCAGCTCGCGCGGCAGCGAGAAGACGAGGGTCTCGTTCGCGGTGGTCACCGGCTGCACATCGTGGAATCCGTGCTCGGCGAGAAGCTCGATCACGCCGCTGACCAGGATCTCCGGCACCGAGGCCCCCGAGGTGAGACCGACCGTGGTGACGCCGTCGAGCCACGCGGTGTCGATCTCGCGCGCGTAGTCGACCAGGTAGCTCGCCCGCGCGCCCGCGCCGAGGGCCACCTCGACCAGCCGCACCGAGTTCGACGAGTTCCGCGACCCGACCACGATCACCAGATCGCACTCCGGGGCCATCGCCTTCACCGCGACCTGCCGGTTCTGGGTGGCGTAGCAGATGTCGTCGCTCGGCGGGTCCTGCAGCAGCGGGAACTTCTCGCGGAGCCGGGCCACCGTCGCCATCGTCTCGTCGACGCTGAGCGTGGTCTGCGACAGCCAGATCACCTTCGTCTCGTCGCGCACGGAGACGGCGTCGACCGACTCGGGTCCATCCACCAACTGGACGTGGTCCGGGGCCTCGCCCGCGGTGCCCTCGACCTCCTCGTGGCCCTCGTGCCCGATCAGCAGGATGTCGTAGTCGTCCCGCGCGAACCGCTTGGCCTCCTGGTGCACCTTCGTCACCAGCGGGCAGGTCGCGTCGATGGTCTTGAGGTTGCGCTCGGCCGCGGACTCGTGCACGGCAGGCGACACCCCGTGGGCGGAGAACACCAGCAGCGAGCCCTCCGGCACCTCGTCGGTCTCGTCGACGAAGACGACGCCGCGGTCCGACAGCGTCTCGACCACGTGCCGGTTGTGCACGATCTCCTTGCGCACGTAGATCGGTGCGCCATGCTTCTCGAGGGCCCGCTCGACCGTCTCGACCGCGCGGTCGACACCCGCGCAGTATCCGCGTGGTTCGGCGAGCAGGACGCGCTTGCCGGAGCCGCCCGGAGCAGGGGCGCTGGAACGGGCGATGCCCAGGTTCAGGGGGACTGCGGAAGACATGACACCAGGGTACGGGCAGCCTCGACGGGGCGCCCGATCAGGCACACCGCGCGCCCAGCTACCAAAAGGGGCATTCGTCAGGCAGTCTTAGGGCCATGATTCGTCCCCCTTTCGCTGCGCGGGTCGCTGCCGGGATCGCCGTCACGGTTGTCGAAGAGGTGCAGAAGCTGCCGAACACCGCGGTCGCGCTCCCCATGACCACCATCAGCCACATGCTGCAGACGACCATGCGCGTCCAGCAGTCGATGACGGCGCTGGCGATCAAGGGCGATCAGGCGTTCTCGATGCTCTTCCATCAGGACGAGGAACAGCCGGAGTGGGCGGTCTTCGACGAGGACACCGCGCCCGCGCCGTCGGGCGGCGACGGGGCCGCGGCCAAGCCCACGAACCAGGGCCGGTTCGCGCTGTACTCGATGCAGCCGGAGTCCGAGCCGGACGCACCCGCGGCGACGCCCGCGAGCGCCGCACCCGAGAAGGCGGCCGCGAACAAGTCCGCCAACGGCACGCCCGCGTCGACGAAGGCAAAGCCGGCAGCGACGCGGCCCGAGATCGCCGAGTACCTCGACTACGACAACCTGACGCTCGCCCAGCTCCGGGCGCGGCTGCGGACGTTGTCGGTCGAGGAGCTCGATGCCCTGCTGGCCTACGAGAACGCCGCCCGCGCCCGCGCCCCGTTCCAGACCATGCTCGGTAACCGGATCACCAGCGCCAAGGCAAAGTGAGCTCCGTCCAGCCGAGCCAGACGGGCGCGCCGACCTCGAACTCGCCCGAGCACCCGTGGCCGGTCCGATCCGTCGCGACCAAGGTCTCGCAGTGGATCGATCGCCTCGGCAGCATCTGGGTCGAGGGCCAGATCACCCAGATCAACGTCCGTCCCGGCACCCGCACCGCGTTCCTGGTGCTGCGCGACGCCTCCGTGGACATGTCGCTGTCGGTGACCTGCTCCCCCGCGCTGATCCGCGACTCCCCGGTTCCGCTGACCGAGGGCAGCCGGGTCGTGATGTTCGGCAAGCTGTCCTTCTACACGGGGCGCGGCACGGTGTCCCTGCGCGTCACCGAGATCCGGGCCGTCGGGATCGGCGAGCTGCTCGCCCGGATCGAGCGGCTGCGCGCGCTGCTCGCGGCCGAGGGTCTGTTCGATCCTCGGCTCAAGCGGCCGCTGCCGTTTCTCCCGCACACCGTCGGCCTGATCACCGGGCGGGCCAGTGCCGCCGAGCGTGATGTGCTCAGCGTCGCCGGAAAGCGTTGGCCCGCTGTTCAGTTCGAGATCCGCAACACCGCGGTACAGGGTCCGACGGCAACCGCGCAGATCGTCGCGGCGCTGGCCGAGCTGGACTCGAACCCGGCGGTGGAGGTGATCGTCCTTGCCCGCGGTGGCGGCAGCGTCGAGGACCTGCTGCCGTTCTCCGACGAGACCCTGTGCCGCGCGATCGCCGCGTGCACCACCCCGGTGGTCAGCGCGATCGGCCACGAACCGGACAACCCGCTCTGTGATCACGTCGCGGACGTGCGCGCCGCGACGCCGACCGACGCCGCCAAGCGGGTGGTCCCCGACGCGGTCGCCGAGCAGGCGCTTGTCGCCGAATTTCGGGCGCGCGGCGCGGCCGCACTGCGGAACTGGGTGGCACGCGAGGCGCGGTCGCTGGCCGACCTGCGCAGCAGACCGGTGCTCGCCGACCCGCTCGCCGCCGTCGAGCGGCGGGCCGAGGAGATCGCGCGGCTGCGCGAGGCGGGCAGGCGCGACGTCAACCGGCTGGTCGCCGGTCAGGCCACCGTCGTCGAGCACCTCGCGGCCCGGCTGACCACCCTCGGGCCTGCGGCGACGCTGGCCCGCGGGTACTCGGTGGTGCAGAAGGTGGTGCCCGGGTCCGATCCGGAGGTGCTGCGCTCGGTGGAAGACGCCCCACCCGGCACCCAGTTGCGGGTTCGGGTCGCCGACGGCGCGGTCATCGCCGCCGTCATGGGCAAGGACAAGTCAGGAGAAGCACAGTGAGCCAACCGGTATCGGAGCTCGGCTACGAGGCCGCGCGCGACGAGCTGGCCGACGTGGTCAAGATGCTCGAGCAGGGCGGCCTCGACCTCGACCACTCCCTCGCGCTGTGGGAGCGCGGCGAGGCGCTGGCCAAGCGCTGCGAGGAGCACCTCGCGGGGGCGCGGGCCCGGGTCGAGAAGGCGCTCTCGCACGCCGACGACGAGGGCGACCCGCGCTAGCGCGGAGCAGGCCTCAGCCGCCCGCCGAGTAGGTCGCGCGGCCGGCAAGGTAGGTCGCCTCCACCGTGAGATCGGCTATCGCGGCGGGTTCCACGGCGCGGGGGTCGGCGGACAGCACGACCAGATCGGCATATTTACCGGGGGCCAGCGTCCCGATGATCTCGTCGGCGAAGAGTTGGTGCGCGGGCCAGAGCGTCTGGGCGCGCAGTGCCTCCTCGACGGTGATGCGCTCCTCCGGCGCGAGAACCCGTCCGGTGCGGCTGGTCCTGGTCACAGCGACGGAGATGTTGCGCAGCGGCTCGACCGGCGTGACCGGCGAATCGTTGTGCAGGGAGACCCGGATGCCCGCGTCGAGGGCGGATCGCGCGCGCATCCAGTGCGAGCCGATCTCGTCGCCGAACAGCCCGTCGACGAGCACATCGCCCCAGTAGTAGAGGTGGTCGATGAGCAGGCTGCAGGTCACGCCCAGCCGGGCGGCCCGCCGAAACTGGGCCGCGGTCATCGCCCCGCAGTGTTCCAGGCGCAACCGGTGGTCGGCTCGGGGATGCTCGGTCAGCGCGGCCTCGTACACGTCGAGGATCGTGTCCACGCCGCGGTCGCCGAGGACGTGGCAGGCCATCTGCCACCCCAGCGGGAAGTACGCGCCGACGATCGCTGCGAGCTGTTCGCCCGTGTAGTTCGCCTGGCCACGGTGGTCGTGTCCGAGGCCGATCACGTTGAGCGTGGCGTCGGTGTTGAGGTACGGGAACGAGGTGTCGATGTTTCCCACCCATGGCGACCCGTCGACCCACAGCTTGATGCCGATCTGCCGGAACATGTCGTCACCGTCGTCCGGGGAAGACTCGGAACGCATTTCGGCGGTGGACATCTCGTACGTCCGCAGCCGGACGAGGGGGTGATCGCCCGCGTAGTGGGCGCGCATCAGCGGCAGTTGGTGCGGTGAGAACGCGAGGTCCGCGATCGTGGTGATGCCACGCGCGGCCAGCCCCTGCAACTCGGCACGCCACAGTGCCGCCGGGTCGACGTACCGGCTCTGCATGGGGCCCGCGAGGGCGAAGATCGCCGGGACCTCGTACGCCTTGCCGGTCAGTTTCCCGTCGGCGTCACGCTCGAAATGCGCGCCGGTCGGATCCGGCGCATCCTCGGGCAGACCCGACAGCCGCAGCGCCGCCGTGTTCGCCCACGCGAGGTGACCCGAGTTGTGCATCACCAGAACCGGCCGCTCCCCGGCGAGTTCGTCGAGCCAGGGCCTGGTCGGTTCTGGGAACCCCGATTGGAGCAACGGGTCGAGTCCGCTGAAGACGAGCGGCACCGTCGCGGGTGTGTCCGCCAGGGTGTCGCGCATGAGGGCGATCACCGCGTCCGCGTCCGGAACGATGACGGGACGGATGTCGACGACGGTCTCCGCGTAGCGGGTCATGTCCATGGTGGGGTGGCCGTGTGCCTCCACGAAACCCGGAAGCACCGCCCGTCCGCCGAGATCGACCACCTCCGTGTCGGCGGTCCGCAGCGCGAGGATCTCGTCCGCCGTCCCCACCGCCGAGATCCGCCCATCGCGCACCGCGAGCGCTTCCGCAACGGGCAGAGCCTCATCCAACGTGACAACGATTCCGTTGGTGAAGATCAGGTCCATGTCGCCTCCGAGGAAATTGACACTTCCGGATTCCTCTCACAGTCTGCGGCGTCGATGCGCGAAACCTGTCGAATCGTGCGAAGAGTGTGGGCACTGTTCCCCGACAACCCGGTGCTGGTACCGGTCGTGCGCTGAACGAACTCCCGATGAGCGGGAGCGCCCGCTGCCCACGTCACCGGCGACTCCCTAGCCTCGGCGCATGGCAGGCGAAAAGGTGTACGTCATCGACCGGGTGGTCACCAGGCCGGGGCGCGCACGAGAATTCGTCGACGCATACCTGGCCGAGTACGCCCCCGGAGCCCGCGGGCGGGGCATGACCCTCGAGCACGTGTTGGTGAGTCCGCCGATCTGGTTCGACGACGAGTCGAACACGATCACCGTCACCTGGACGCTCGACGGCGCGGAGGGCTGGTGGCGGATGACGTGGCAGGGACGCCCGGACCCCGGACTCGGGCAGTGGTGGAAGCGGATGGACGAGCTGGTGCTCGAGCGCACCCGCACGATGGCCTCCGCCGCACAGGACGTGGACGGGTTGACCGATGTTTAAGATCACCAAGCTCATTCACCACCGCCCCGACGTCGATGACGACGTCCGGGCCCGGCTGGCCGACGACCTGCGCCACACCGTGATCAAGGCGGGCGCGCACCGCGCGCTGATCCAGCCGACGCTGCCCGGTGTCCGCAACGGCGGCGACTTGCTCGCGCATCTCCAGTTCGACGCCGAGGATCGGTGGCGCGCGGCCGAACCCGCCGTCGATGCGCTCCTCGATCCCGCGGCCGTCGACCACGTCGACGGCGTCGAATACCGCGGCGAGCCCCGCGGACAGCTCGGCGTCGGCGCCGAGGGCGGGGTCTACCGGACGCTGCTGTTGCGTGTCGATCCCGGCGCGGCGGACACCGTGGTGGAGCGGTTCGAGGCCGAACTGCTCCGGATGCCCCGCCATGTCCCCGCGATCCGCGCCTGGCAGCTCAGCCGGGTGTCACGGGCGGAGGGAGCGTCGCCGTGGACGCACGTGTGGGAACAGGAGTTCACGGACCTGCAGGGACTGATGGGCCCCTACCTCGCGCACCCCGTGCACTGGGCGTACATCGACCGATGGTTCGACCCGGAGTGCCCGGACGTGATCGTCCGCGACCGGGTCTGCCACAGCTTCTGCACGCTCGACGGTTCGGCCGTCTAGCGGACCGGACGGAGGGCCCTGATCAGGGCGTCAGCGGCTGGGCCGCGTCGATGGCCGTGGCGAGCTCGGTGAACTCCTCGGTCGTGCCGCTGCCCTTGATGAGGACCCGGACATCGCCGAGATCGGTCACCCAGATCGGCTCGCTGCCCTCCTCGGCGTACTCCACCCACCGATCACCCGCGACCGGGGCGACACCCGTAGGGCTGCGCAGGTCGCCTGCGACCCAGGGCACCAGCGCCTCCTCGGTCGCCGCGCTCTGACTCAGCTGCAGGTAGCGGCCCTTCGGGGTGATGTAGCCGACGGTGGTCACGTCGCCGCCACTGTCACCGCCCACCACTCCGCGGCTGCCGGAGTTCGGCTGCCAGTCCTCGGGCACGGCGGGGTCGCGGACCGGGAACCCGAGCACACCGGCGTCGTACTTGAGCGACGCGTCGACGTCGAACTGCGGCACCGGCCCGGAGGTGGGACCGCCCGGGCTGAACGAGCAGCGACTCGCGACCCCGGCGACGATCAGGCACAACAGGACCAACGGGATGATCGACCACATCATGTCTTTGTTGTTCTGCAGAATCCGGGGTTTCTTCTCGGCCACGCAGCTAGTATCCCAGCCGCGCGTCAGCCGAGGTCCGGCGGTTCCCACCGGCGGACGTAATCGCCACCGGAAATCAAATATATGTTGTTAGATGTCCGGCATGCGCTCGAGGATCTGCATCCGCCCGCCTGCCATTCGCACCGCCGCGATCCGCGGGGTGCTCCTCGCGCTCGGCCTCGCCGCGGTCACCACGGCCGCGCCTGCAGCGGCAGTCGCCCAGCCCGCCGGCTACGCCACCCTGCTCGACATCGCGCCTGCCAACGCGAAGGCCGAGCGGGCGGGCGGGCTCGACCCCCGACTGCCGACCGACCCCGCTGTCCTCGGCAACGCGCTCGGCGAGGCCCGGGCGGCAGGCGTGCCTGCCGGCCGCTATTCCGCACTACTGCACCAGTACTGGCTCGTCCGCGGCGCCCGGTCGGCGGGCATCGACCTGGCCACCTGGGACCCGAACACCGGCCTCGCCGCCAACGCCACGCTGGTGGACCGGGTGTACGAGAACTACGGCCGGTACCAACGCGCCCGCGCCGAGCTGTACTGGGCCGGGATGGCGGGGATGGCGGGCGCGTCCTTCACCGGCGGCTTCTGGGACCTCGACATGGGCCGCATGGCGCTCGGTGTCGACGCCGTCCGCGGCCTCGCCGGCGCGGTGGCCGCGGCCACCGGCGCGCTGCCCGACGCGGCGACGACGCTGCTGCCGCCGGACGCCCGGGTGCTCACGACCGTCGGCCCGACCGTGACGGCGCAGGATCTGGACTGGTACCAGAAGCGCCTGCTGATCATGCAGAAGCACATCTTCTTCGACATGGTCCCGATGCACGAGGCGTACCTCGCGGGCGGGCGGGCCGCCGTCGACGAACTCGACGCGGCCGGCTTGCTCGACGACAACGCCAGGGCCGCGTGGGCGGGCATCTACTCCGGCACCCCGGCCGGCTACGCCGATGCCATGGTCCGTATGGCGGACCGGGAACAGAACCAGGTCGTCGCCGACCAGTGGGACGCCACGTCGGCGGCGCGCGGCGGCGTCGGGCGGGCCCTGACCTATGTGACGACCATCGCCGCGAAGCCCTCGGTCCCTGGCTCGCTGGCCCCTGGGGTGTTCGCCCCGGTCTCGGTCACCGGCGAGGTCGCAGGCGCCACCTACCGGCTGCGGGCGCCGCTGCCCGACTTCAACTGGGCGGATCGCGGACCGCGCTGGTCCTACATCGCCGGAGACATCGCGGTCGCCTATCGGCGCCTCGCCGAGGATCGACCGGGGGTGGCCGCCGCGCTGCTCACCCAGCCGTTCCGTCAGTTCGCCGACCAGCAGCGAGCCGTCCACCGCGCCCCCGACCTGCTCCGCGATCTGAGCACGGGATGGTCGCTCGAGCGGCAGCCGTAGCCCAGCCTCATCCGCGGGCCACCGGTGATGAGACAATCACGCTCGAGTCGAACCCTGACTTCCCCGACGGAATCTATGGCGGCGCCGCATGCGCCGACCACTAGGAGGCACCGCACATGACGGCCAGCACCCCATCGAGTCGCCGCGAGGCGCCGGACCGCAACCTGGCGATGGAGCTGGTCCGCGTCACCGAGGCGGGCGCGCTGGCCGCGGGCCGCTGGGTCGGCAAGGGCGACAAGGAGGGCGGTGACGGAGCCGCCGTCGACGCCATGCGTCAGCTCGTGAGCAGTGTGTCCATGCGCGGCGTCGTGGTCATCGGCGAGGGCGAGAAGGACGAGGCGCCCATGCTCTACAACGGCGAAGAGGTCGGCAACGGCGACGGCCCGGACTGCGACTTCGCGGTCGACCCCGTCGACGGCACCACGCTGATGTCCAAGGGCATGCCGAACGCGATCTCCGTCCTCGCGGTCGCCGAGCGGGGCGCGATGTTCGACCCGTCCGCCGTGTTCTACATGGAGAAGATCGCCGTCGGCCCCGACGCCGCCGATGTCATCGACATCACGGCCCCGGTCGCGGAGAACATCAAGCGCATCGCGAAGGTCCGCAAGTCCTCGGTCTCCGACGTCACCGTCTGCATCCTGGACCGGCCCCGGCACGCCCAGCTGATCGCCGACGTCCGCACGACCGGCGCCCGGATCCGGCTGATCTCCGACGGCGACGTCGCAGGCGCCATCGCCGCGGCCCGCCCCGACTCCGGCACCGACATGCTGATCGGCATCGGCGGCACCCCCGAGGGCATCATCGCCGCCGCCGCCATGCGCTGCATGGGCGGCGCGCTGCAGGGCCGGCTCGCCCCGACCGACGACGCCGAGCGCCAGAAGGCCATCGACGCGGGCCACGACCTGGATCGGGTGCTGCTCACCGAGGACCTGGTCTCCGGCGAGAACGTCTTCTTCACCGCCACCGGCGTCACCGACGGTGACCTGCTGCGCGGCGTCCGCTACAGCGGCGGCGGCGCGCACACCCAGTCGATCGTGATGCGCAGCAAGTCCGGCACCGTCCGGATGATCGACGCCTACCACCGCCTGTCGAAGCTGCGCGAGTACTCCTCGGTCGACTTCGACGGCGACCCGGACGCCCAGTTCCCCATGCCCTGAGGCGCTCCGCGCCTGTGAGTCCTTTTGGTCCGTATAGGGGCCACAAGGACTCACAGGCGGCGCAGCCGCTCGAGTGGCAAGCTGCTAGGTATGACTGAGAACGCCGAATCGCAGTTCCGCATCGAGCACGACACCATGGGCGAGGTCAGAGTCCCGATCGACGCGCTGTGGCGGGCCCAGACCCAGCGCGCGGTGGAGAACTTCCCGATCAGCGGCCGCGGCCTCGAGCGCGCGCAGATCCGGGCGATGGGCCTGCTCAAGGCCGCCTGCGCGCAGGTCAACAAGGACCTCGGACTGCTCGATGCCGTCAAGGCCGACGCGATCATCGCGGCCGCCGAGGAGATCGCCGAGGGCAGGCACGACGACCAGTTCCCGATCGACGTGTTCCAGACCGGCTCGGGCACCAGCTCCAACATGAACGCCAACGAGGTCATCGCGTCGATCGCGAAGGCGAACGGCGTCGAGGTGCACCCCAACGATCACGTCAACATGTCGCAATCGTCGAACGACACCTTCCCGACGGCAACCCACCTCGCGGCCACGGAGTCCGCGGTGAAGGCGCTGATCCCCGCGCTCGACCATCTGCGGCTCGCGCTGTTCGACAAGGCCGCCGCATGGAAGTCCGTCGTCAAGTCCGGACGGACCCACCTCATGGACGCCGTGCCGGTCACCCTCGGGCAGGAATTCGGCGGCTACGCCCGGCAGGTCGAGGCAGGTATCGAGCGGATCATGTCTGCCCTCCCCCGGCTCAGCGAGCTGCCGATCGGTGGCACCGCGGTCGGCACCGGGCTCAACGCCCCCGACGGGTTCGGGCCCTTGGTGGTCGCCGAACTCGTCCGGACCACCGGGATCGACGCACTCTCCCCGGCGCGCAACAGCTTTGAGGCTCAGGCCGCCCGCGACGGATTGGTCGAGGCATCGGGCGCACTGCGGACGATCGCGGTCTCGCTCACCAAGATCGCGAACGACATCCGCTGGATGGGGTCGGGCCCACTGACCGGACTCGGCGAGATCCGGCTCCCCGACCTGCAGCCCGGCTCGTCGATCATGCCCGGCAAGGTCAATCCCGTTCTGCCGGAAGCGGTCACGCAGGTAGCCGCGCAGGTCGTGGGCAACGATGCGGCCGTCGCATGGGGTGGCGCGGCAGGCGCCTTCGAGCTCAACGTGTACATCCCGATGATGGCCAGGAACCTGCTCGAGTCATTTCGCTTGCTCGCCAACGTCTCCCGACTGTTCGCCGACAAGTGCGTCTCGGGCCTTGTCGCCAACACCGATCACCTCAAGACGCTCGCGGAGTCGTCGCCCTCGATCGTGACGCCACTGAATTCCGCGATCGGCTACGAGGAGGCCGCCGCCGTCGCGAAGGAGGCGCTCAAAGAGCGCAAGACGATCCGCCAGACGGTGATCGACCGCGGGCTGGTTCCCGAGAAGCTGACCGAGGCGGAGCTCGACCGCCGTCTCGACGTCCTCGCGATGGCGAAGGTCCAGGAGTAGCGGCTCAGGCAGGCGGCGACTTCCGAGCGCGACTCCTGGCCCACAGCATCCGCACCAGGTAGGCCGGGCTCGGCTGCAACCAGCCGAGTTGCTCGGCCATGCCCAGATCATCGCGGTTGGCCCAGTGCTCGATCACCAGGCTGTCCTCGAGTCGTACCCAATGTGATTGGGTGACAGCGAAACTCCGGCCGGTCGGCGGGAATGCACCGGCGACGGCGCCGCCCTCGTCGAAGTTCAGGAACAGCCCGACGTGGCGACCGCTCATGGTCACCTCGACCGCGACGAGGTCGCCCTCCGCCACGATGTTCCCGATCTCGAAGTGCAGGTCCGCGAACGGCCTGCGCAGCCACAGCGCGGTCGCATGCCAGGATCCCGGTCCGCGGACCCGGGTGTGCGGCGGCTCGGTCTTGGTCTCGTGGTTGACCGCGTCCGGATGGATGATGGCGTCGAAGTCCTCGCGGCTGCCCGCGGCGACGAACTCGATGCTGCGCACGGCGATCGACTTCGCGTCCGCCGAGGGGGTGGATCGATCGCTGTTCACTCCGGCCTCCCGGCAGTCGACGAGCCTTGCTCAGTCCGCGATGGCGATGACCGCACCCGGCTGCAGCCACCGGATCAGCCAGACCAGGGCGCCCTCGCTCACCGCGACGCAGCCCAGCGTGGGTTCGCCGTTCGAGACGTGCAGGAAGAAGGCGCCGCCACCGCCGGGCACCCGCTCCTTGTTGACGCCCATCACCACCGCGTAGCGGTAGGCGGGGATCTCCAGCTCCTCGCTGGCCGACTCGTCGAAGGCGCAGGACCCCGGGGCGCAGACCTGATGCGTGTTGTAGGTCGCGCTGTCCGGATCGCCGTCCCACCAGTCGTTGGCACCCACCTTCCGGTACGGCAGGCCGCCGCCCGGGTTCCCGGCGGTGCCGAACGCCGCGTCCAGGCTGAACACGCCCTCCGGGGTCGCGGGCACGCCGTCCGCGGCCGCATCCGTGAACCCGTCCGCACCGACCTGTGCGGGCAGGCTCGGGGAGATCCGGTGCCAGCCGAGCGGGGAGCGCTGCCAGGCCTCCAGAGTGGCGTTCGAGCTGCCCGACCCGCGGACGGCGATGACCTGGGTGGCCCCTCCGACGGCCCCGTCGAACCAGGGCCCCTGAGCCAGAGCGTGCGGCGCACACAGCAGCGCCAGCACCGTTGCGATGACGGTCGATAGGATCGCGCTCGCCAGTTTGCGCACACCACATGGTGTCCCGCGGGGCCCGCGCGGTCAAGCACCTGGCCGGTACGGTCGGGATACCGTCACCCCCGACCACACGAGCGATCGGACCGACATGAGCCCTGCAACCATCGAACCGAGTTCCGTGGACACACCGGCCGACGTCCGGGTGGTGCGCGCGTTCCTGGCCGCCCTGGCCAGGGCCGATGTCGACGCCGCGGCCGAATACCTGCACCCCGAGATCGCCTGGCACAACGTCTCGCTGCCGATCCTGCGTGGATACCCCACGGTGACCCGGGTGCTCCGGCAGCTCGCCCGCCCCGGCCTGCGGTTCGACGTGATCGTGCATCACGCGGCGGGAGAGAACGGCGTGGTCCTCACCGAGCGCACCGACCTGCTCGGAGCGGGTCCGGTCAACGCCGAGTTCTGGGTGTGCGGCACGTTCGAGCTGCGCGACGGAAAAATCGCGGTGTGGCGGGACTACTTCAGCGTCCGCGATGTCATCCGCGGCATCGTGGTCGGCGTTGCCAGGGCCGTGACCGGCAGGCGCGGCGGACGCGGCACGGGCTACCTCAGTGAGGCTGCTGCGCTGGACGCGTGAGAAGTCGGCGGCCGAGCAGCTTCTCGTCAGCCGTAGAACGACGCCGGGTCCACCTCGGACAGGGTGATCCAGTCCGACGGCTCCAGCGAGCCGGGGCCCGCCGAGCCGACCGAGTCGTCGGATCGTAGCCGGACGGCCAGCGCCGGTTCCTCGTCGATCAGCTGGACGAGGGCGTACACGGTCGCCAGGTGGTGCAGGCACGGCGTCCGGCGGCTCGTGCAGGCACACGTCGCCCCGCACTCCGCCGGTGTCGCCGCCACCGCGATGCCCGCGCCCTGCAGCTCCGCCACGGGCGCATCCGGGAGATCACCGGACGCACCTGCGTCGCCGAGCCCGGCCGCGCCGAGCACCTCGCCCACCCGCGCCAGCGCGGCATCGTCCCAGCGCGGCACCTCGATGGTGACCGCGTGGGACTTCTGCCTCGCCGCCACCTCCGCGCACACCCTTCCTGCGGACACACCCGTGACATTCACCGCGCCGCCCCTGGCGAGGCGCCGGGCCTCGGGCAGCAGCGCATTCGGCGCCGAGGCCGCCGTCGACTCGATCGTGCGGAGCCAGGCCCGACCCCACGCCGTCGCTCCGAACTCTGCCGCCGTCATCGAGCACCGACCGCGTCGAGGTCGAGCAGCGAGCGCAGCTCGTCATCGGCCAGCTCCGCCAGCGCAGCCTCCGAGTTCCCTGAGATCGATTCCGCCAGAGCACGCTTCGATTCGTGCATCGAGGCGATGTGGTCCTCGATGGTGCCGCCGGTGACGAGGGTGTACACGTTCACCGTTCGGCGTTGGCCGATCCGATGCGCCCGGTCCGTGGCCTGGTCCTCGACCGCGGGATTCCACCATCGGTCGTAGTGCACGACATGACTGGCTCGGGTCAGGTTCAGACCGAATCCCGCCGCACGCAGACTCAGGATGAGGACGGGGGCCGAGTCCGGGTCGTCCTGGAACTCCTGGACCATCCGATCGCGCGACCGTGCGCTCAGACCACCGTGTAGGAAGGGGATCTCGCCGACCCCGAGCTCGGTCGTCAGGTGCGTCGACAGCAGCTCCCCCATCGTGCGGTACTGCGTGAACACCAAGGCCCGATCCCCGTCTTCGACTATCTCCGAGAGCATTTCGGTGGCCCGGTCGAACTTGCCCGACCTGCCGCGCAGCGCGCCGCCGTCACCGAGAAACTGTTCGGGATGGTTGCAGACCTGCTTGAGGGTGTTCAGTAGCGCGAGCACGTTGCCGCGCCTGGCGATCCCACTGCCGAGCCCCGTATCGAACGCACGCTCCACCGCGTGACGGTACAGCCGCGCCTGCTCCTCGGACAGCGTGCACGCGACCGTCGAGTACTGCTTGTCCGGCAGCTCGGTGGCGACCGCGGACTTGGTACGCCGCAGCACGTGTGGCGCGATGAGGGCGCCGAGCCGGGCCGCGGCCGTCGCCGATCGTCGGGACTCGATCGGCACCACGAACCGCTGACGGAAGCGTGCCCTGGTGCCCAACAGCGCCGGATTGGCCGCGCGGAAGATCGACCACAGCTCGTCGAGCCGATTCTCGACCGGGGTACCGGTCATCGCGACCCGAATCCGCGCGGACAGCCGCGCCGCCGCCCTGGCCGCGAGGGAATCGGAATTCTTGATCTGCTGCGCCTCGTCGAATATGACCACGTCCCAGGCCGCTTCGCACAGTCGGTCGACGTCCGAGCGCAGCAGACCGTAGCTGGTCAGCACCACGGTCCCCGGAATCACCGTCGCAGGCAGCGCCCTGCCCGCACCGTGATGGACGATCACCGGGAGGTCGGGGGCGAACCGTGCGAGCTCGCGACGCCAGTTCCCGACAACCGAAGTCGGGCACACCACGAGGTGGGGACCCAGCTCGTTCCGGGTGGCGAGCGCACAGATCGCCTGCAGCGTCTTACCGAGCCCCATCTCGTCGGCGAGGATGCCGCCGCCCACCTCCTCGAGAGCCAGGAGCCAGGCCACACCCTGGACCTGGTACGGCCGCAAGGTGGCGCGGATGTGCGCCGTCGCCAGGTCCTCGGTGGTCCGCGCCGCCGAGGTGAAACTGTTCAGCAGGGCGGCCGCGGTATGGATCGCCGACTCGTCCTCGTTCAGCAGAGCATGGGCCGCGGCGGGCATCTGCGCGGCGAGCTCGTCGCTCGCCGCCCGGTCCCCGCCCGCGAGGTGCGCGGCCGCGCACCACGACCGGACGGATCCCCCGGCGCCCCCGTCCGGGTCCATCGCCCGCAACGCGGGCAGCACGTCCACCAGATCGATCAGTCGCGCATCGACCGTGCGAGGCGCGACGGCGCCGCCGACGGGAACCGCGAACCGGCAGCTCGCCGCCCGCCCCTGCGGCAGACCCAACCGAACCAGCTCGGCGGCAACATCGTCTGTGCCCCACCACGCCATCGCCCCGTGAACCGGGATGAAGGTCGCCTGCAGCAGCCTCGGGCGGACCCAGTCCGAATTCGCGTCGATCACTTCGCTCTCACCGTGCACGTCCGCCGATGGTACGGACGCCCCGGCGGTACGCGCCATTGACAGGGGCCTCGAAAAGCCCTGGTGAGGTGTGTTCATCCCGACATTGACCGGTGTCGATCCGGCGTGTCTGTCGCCCCATAGAATTCACCGGATCGACTCACCGATCCGGTACCGAAGGGACCCATGATGGAAAAGCTCCGCAACTACGGCCTGCTCATCAAGTACGTCGCCACCACCCAGTGGCGCAAGCTCCGCGGCACGGACAAGACGGCCCAGACGCCTGCCCAGGACCAGGCTCCGCAGCAGTAGCAGATGGGGAGGCCCGAGCGACCGGGCCTCCCCACCCCGCGCCTCAGGCGGTCGGGCCGAACTCCTCGAGCATCTCGGTCACCAGCGCCGCGATCGGCGACCGCTCGCTGCGGGTGAGCGTGATGTGGGCGAAGAGCGGGTGCCCCTTGAGCTTCTCGATCACCGCGGCGACGCCGTCGTGCCTGCCGACCCTCAGGTTGTCGCGCTGGGCGACGTCATGGGTGAGCACCACCCGGGACCCGGTGCCCAGCCGGGACAACACCGTGAGCAGCACGTTGCGCTCGAGGGACTGCGCCTCGTCCACGATCACGAACGAGTCGTGTAGTGACCGGCCGCGAATGTGGGTGAGCGGCAACACTTCCAGCATCCCGCGGTTGATCACCTCGTCCATCACCTCGGGGCTCGCCAGGCCGTCCAGGGTGTCGAACACCGCCTGCGCCCACGGACCCATCTTCTCGCTCTCGCTGCCGGGCAGGTAGCCGAGCTCCTGTCCACCGACCGCGTACAGCGGCCGGAAGACGACCACCTTCCGGTGGGTGCGACGCTCGAGCACCGCCTCCAGCCCTGCGGTCAGGGCGAGCGCCGACTTACCGGTACCGGCCTTGCCGCCGAGCGAGATGATGCCGATGCTCTCGTCGAGCAACAGATCGAGGGCGATCCGCTGCTCGGCCGAGCGGCCGTGCAGGCCGAAGGCCTCCCGTTCGCCGCGGACCAGCTGCACCCGCTTGTCCGGGGTCACCCGCCCCAGCGCGCTGGAGCTGCCACCCATCAGCCGGATTCCGGTGTGACAGGGCAGTTCTCGCGCCTCGTCGAGATCGATGATCCCCTCGGAGAACAGCTCGTCGATCCGGGTCGAGGCGACGTCGAGTTCGGTCATCCCCGTCCATCCCGACGGGACCACGTCGTGCGCGTGGTACTCGTCGGCGGGCAGACCCACCGCGCCGGCCTTGACCCGCAGGGGAATGTCCTTGCTGACCAGGACCACCTCCTTGCCCTCGGCGGCGAGATTGAGGGCGCAGGCCAGAATCCTGGAATCGTTTGAGTCGGTGCGGAATCCGATCGGCAGGACCGAGGGGTCCGTGTGATTGAGCTCCACCTGGAGCGTGCCGTCGTCGGAGCCGATCGGAACCGGCTGATCCAACCGTCCGTGCTCGATCCGCAGGTCGTCGAGCATCCGAAGCGCCTCGCGGGCAAACCATCCCAGCTCGTGGTGGTGGCGTTTGCCCTCCAACTCCCCGATGACCACCAGGGGCAGCACCACCTCGTGCTCCGCGAAACGCGTGACGGCCCACGGATCCGAGAGCAGAACCGAGGTGTCGAGTACGTAGGTGCGAACTGACCGTTCGGGAGACTTCGTGGTTGCGGACCTCGGGGAGTTCCCGGCATGTCCGGAATGGGCAGATACGGAGCGAGTTGCGGTCACGTGAGGCTCCTACGTCTGCGCGGCACCCGCGCAAACTTCAGTTCGCTGGGCCGGTCCGTCCCTGGTGCGTCAATCCGCACGAGGGCCGGGCGCCGGCCCTCTCGTACTGAATACTTCAGCCACGATCAGAACCTCCCGGACAGGCAACTAGGTCCGCTGCCTGTTACCGGGGACGCTACTGCGATCGGCGCCCTGCTGCACTCGCAACACGCAGGGCGCCGATGAACACGTCGTTAACTCCAGCTCAGGCGCTAGACCGTCTTGGAGAGCAGGCCCCAGTCCTCGAGGCCCTCGTACAGCGGCAGGTCGAGGGCAAGCTTCGAGACCCGGGCGCGCAACGCGGCGAAATCGGTGTCCGAGCCCTGCGCCAGCGCGGTCGCGATGATGTCCGCGACCTCGGTGAACTCGGCGTCGCCGAACCCACGGGTGGCCAGCGCGGCGGTGCCGATGCGCAGGCCGGAGGTGACCATCGGCGGACGCGGGTCGAAGGGCACCGCGTTGCGGTTGACGGTGATGCCGACCTCGTGCAGCAGATCCTCGCCCTGCTGGCCGTCCAGCGCCGAGTTGCGCAGGTCCACCAGGACCAGGTGCACGTCGGTGCCGCCTGTGAGCACGGAGATGCCCTTGTCCGCGACGTCGGCGCCGGTGAGGCGCTCGGCCAGGATCCGGGCACCGGACAGGGTGCGGGCCTGACGGTCCTTGAACTCCTCGGTGCCCGCGATTTTGAGCGAGACGGCCTTCGCGGCGATGGCGTGCATGAGCGGCCCGCCCTGCTGGCCGGGGAACACCGCGGAGTTGATCTTCTTGGCCCACTCCTGCTTGGCCAGGATCAGTCCGGAGCGGGGGCCGCCGAGGGTCTTGTGCACGGTGGTGGACACGACGTCCGCGTAGGGCACGGGCGACGGGTGCAGGCCCGCGGCGACGAGCCCGGCGAAGTGCGCCATGTCGACCCACAGGTAGGCGCCGACCTCGTCCGCGATGGACCGGAACGCGGCGAAGTCCTGCTGCCGCGGGTACGCGGACCAGCCGGCGACGATCACCTTCGGCTTCTCCGCCACCGCGATCTTGCGGACCTCGTCCATGTCGATGCGGTGGTCTTCCTTGCTGACCCCGTAGGACGCCACGTCGTAGAGCTTGCCGGAGAAGTTGAGCTTCATCCCGTGCGTCAGGTGGCCGCCGTGCGCCAGGTCGAGGCCGAGCAGCTTCTCGCCCGGGTTCATCAGCGCCATCAGCACCGCGGCGTTCGCCTGCGCGCCGGAGTGCGGCTGGACGTTCGCGAACTCGGCACCGAATAGCTCCTTGGCACGGTTGCGCGCCAGGTCCTCGATGACGTCGACGTGCTCGCAGCCGCCGTAGTAGCGACGGCCCGGGTAGCCCTCGGCGTACTTGTTGGTCAGCACGCTGCCCTGAGCCTGCAGCACCGCGCGCGGCACGAAGTTCTCGGACGCGATCATCTCGAGGGTGTCGCGCTGACGGGCCAGCTCGCCGTTCATCGCGGCCGCGACCTCGGGATCGAGTTCGGCGAGCGAGGCATTGTTGACGTCGGTGCTGGGCACAGCGGTCATCGAGGAATCTCCAAGCGGGAGCTACGGCAGGGGCACGCTCAGTCTAGGCAATGGCTGTCAACGCAGCGCAGACGGGATCAGCGGCTCGTCCAGCAACCGCCGGAACAACTCGGATCGGCCTGCCGCGTCGGCGCCGCGGTCGAGCCAGCTCCCGAGCAGCCGGTAGCCCTCGACGTAGGTGCTGATGTAGGCGCGCCACAGCGGGTCGGACAGGAACCGCAGCGTCTGCCGGGCCCGCTCCTGCGTGGACAGGGTCCACCGCTGCAGGAACGCGGCGACGTCGTCCTGGCTGCGGCCGCGGTCGTGCAGCAGCAGGGCCGCGTCCTGCCGGACCCCGAGTAGCGAGGCCGACGCATTCGCCAACCGCTCCGCGCGTTCGCCGTCGAAGCGCAGTCCCAGGTCCGCGTAGATCTCCTGGGCCCACGGCCCCCAGCCTGCACCCATGGGAGTTCCGCCGGCTCCACTCCACCCCACGATCGAGCCGAGAGCGTGGTCCGCCAAGCCCTCCGCCATCAGGCACTGCGGCGTGTTGACCAGGAACAGGGTCTGCTCGGCCTGCCCCGCTCCGACCAGTCCCGCCTCCTTGCGGCAGTGCTCGGTGTGGTGGCCGGGATACGACTCGTGGGCGATCAGGTGCGGCAGGTTCGCCATGTGCTGCTTGAGGTCGGAGTTGATCGCCACCTTCGACCGGTAGTCACCGAGGTAGTAGTTGAACCCGGACCAGGGCTTGTCCCCGACCACCTCGTACTCGACCCGCTCGGTCTCGGGCAACGCGTACTCCGCCCGCACCCGGTCGCGCAGCGCGCTGGAGAAGGCCTCGACGCACTCCGGCAGCCGCTCCGGCGGGATCTCGTCGGCGGCGCGGTGCGCCTGCAGCCGCTCGGCGAGCGGGCGGGCGGCGTCGCCCGCCAGCACCTCGTCCATCGCCCGGTGCGCCGCCCGGTACTCGTCCTCGGAGCCCGGCTCGATGCGCACGTCGAAGTAGGCCTGCACCTCGTCGACGAAGCCGATCTGCTCGCCCGCGAACTTCCGGGCGGAGCACTCCAGCGCGCGCAGGTGCACGTCGAGGAACGCGGCCCGTTCGGCGGGCAACCCGGAACCGGCAACCTCGTCACGCAATTCGGCGGCGCGGCGCGCGAGCAGGCGCGGATCGGGCGGCGGCGCGTTCTCCACCTGCCTGCGCAGCGCCTGGTCGCCGGTGAAGGCGTCGACGAAGCCCTCCTCCAACCGGTCGAAACCGAGTCCGAGCAGCAGGTATTCGCGGACGAGTTCGACGGGGTCCATGGTCGTCCACCCTAACCATCGGCGAGTTGTCCGACCCGCCGCCGCCGCGCACAGTGGTGTCGAGCACAATCCGACTATGCAGAGCGAGATCCAGGTGCGCGCATGGCACGAGTGAGCGAGAGCAGCCCCTACGTCGAGTTCGACCGCAAGCAATGGCGAACCCTGCGTAAGTCGACACCGCTCGTGCTCACCGAGGAAGAGCTCCTCGGCCTGCGCGGCCTCGGCGAACAGATCGACCTCGACGAGGTCGCCGAGGTCTACCTGCCGCTCTCCAGGCTCATCCACCTCCAGGTGGCCGCTCGGCAGCGCCTGTTCGCCGCCACCGCGACGTTCCTCGGCGAGAAGCACCCGGATCGGCAGGTGCCCTTCGTGATCGGCGTGGCGGGCAGCGTCGCGGTGGGCAAGTCCACCACCGCCCGCGTGCTGCAGGCCCTGCTCGCGCGCTGGGATCACCACCCGCGCGTCGACCTGGTCACCACCGACGGCTTCCTGTACTCGACGGCCGAGCTGACGCGCCGGGGCCTCATGCACCGCAAGGGTTTTCCCGAGAGCTACGACCGCCGCAAGCTGCTGCGCTTCGTCACCGAGGTCAAGTCCGGCGCGGAAGAGGTCGCGGCGCCGGTGTACTCACACGTCTCGTACGACGTCCTGCCCGGCCAGTACCACCTGGTGCGCCAGCCCGACATCCTGATCATCGAGGGCCTCAACGTCCTGCAGACCGGACCGCGGCTGATGGTCTCGGACCTGTTCGACTTCTCCATCTACGTCGACGCGCGGATCGAGGACATCGAGCGTTGGTACATCAAGCGTTTCCTCGCGCTCCGCAAGACTTCCTTCGCGGACCCGACGTCGCACTTCCACCACTTCTCCGGGCTGTCCGACGAGCACGCCGTGCTGGCCGCGGACGACATCTGGAACTCGATCAACCGGCCGAACCTGGTCGAGAACATCCTGCCGACCCGCCCGCGCGCCACGCTGGTGCTGCGCAAGGACGCCGACCACTCCATCAACCGGCTGCGGCTGCGCAAGCTGTAGGGCGGCTACGCCGCCCGTGCGTGGTTGACGAGTCCTGAGACTCGTCGACCACGCACAGGCGCGAAGCGCCTATGCGCCGAATCGGCGGTGCCGGGCCGCGTAGTCACGCAGCGCGCGCAGGAAGTCGACGTGCCGGAACTCCGGCCAGTACGCCTCGGTGAACCAGATCTCGGAGTACGCGCTCTGCCACAGCAGGAAGCCCGACAGTCGCTGCTCCCCCGAGGTGCGGATCACCAGGTCCGGGTCCGGCTGCCCGGAGGTGTAGAGGTGGCCGTCGATCCCCTTCACGGACATCGCCCGGACCAGTGCGTCGCCGGACAGCCCCTCGTCGAGCTTCTCGCGCAGCAGCGACTTCACGGCATCGGCGATCTCCTGCCGACCGCCGTAGCCGACGGCGACGTTGACGTGCGTGCCGGTGCGGCCCGCGGTGCGCTCGGCGGCCTCGCGCAGGCGGCGCGCCTGCTCCTCCGGGAGCAGGTCGAGGGTGCCGACTATCTTGACGCTCCAGTTCTGCCCGGGACCCGAGATCTCCTCCACCACATCGGTGATGATCTCGAGGAGGGTGTCGAGCTCCTCCGGCTCGCGCCGCAGGTTCTCGGTGGAGAGCAGGTAGATGGTGGCCATCTCGATGCCCGCCTGATCGCACCAGCCGAGCATCTCGGCGATCTTCAGCGCACCCATCCGGTGACCGTGGCTGACGTCGGTGAAACCGTTCTCCCTGGCCCATCGACGGTTGCCATCGCACATCACCGCGACGTGTCGCGGGTGCTGGAGCCCCTCGAGCTGACGGCGAAGGCGTCGCTCGTAGATGCTGTACAGCAGGTTCGGGACCTTCACCTGGACATCACCACGAGAGCCCACATTACGCGGCCCCGGTGCGGCCCCGACGGCCGCGGCTGTAATCGTCGTCTCACCCCGTTTCCGGCGGTTCCGGCGGCCGCTACAGTGGCGACCGACGCCCGAACCTACGCAACCGTAGGTTCACGACCGCCCGGGAGCCGCAATGTCCGAACTCGACCTCGCAGCGCCGCCGGTGAAGCCGCGGATGCGGGGCTGGATCCACCTGTGGGCATTCGTGGTCGCGGTGATCGCGTGCGCCGTGCTCGTCGCCGCCGCGGCGCAGGAATCCGGTCGAGCCGCCGTCGCGACCGCGATCTACTCAGTGACGGTCTGCGGAGTGTTCGGCGTGAGTGCCACGTACCACCGGGTGCACTGGGCGACCACGCGCGGCCGGATCTGGATGAAGCGCGCCGACCACTCGATGATCTTCCTGTTCATCGCGGGCAGCTACACCCCGTTCGCACTGCTCGCGCTGCCGCCCGAAACCGGCCGGACGTTGCTGGCCGTGGTGTGGGCAGGCGCACTGGCCGGGGTGGCGCTGAAGATGCTGTGGCCCACAGCTCCGCGCTGGGTCGGCGTCCCGCTCTACCTGATCCTCGGCTGGGCGATCGTGCCGGTCGCGGGACAACTCGTCGACGAGGTCGGCTGGCTGCCGCTGATCCTGCTCGCGGTCGGCGGGGTGCTCTACAGCGTCGGCGCCATCCTCTACGCCACCAAGTGGCCGAACCCCTGGCCCGACACCTTCGGCCACCACGAGTTCTTCCACGCGGGCACCGTGATCGCGGCACTGTGCCACTACATCGCGGTATGGCTCGTCGTCCTCGGCTGAGCACGCCCGACCGCCCGCGGCCCCCGACCGGGCACCAGCGACCCCATCGAACCCGGCGACCCGATTGGGCAATTGTGACCCCAGGACGGCGCGATGTGCTTAGCCTGGGACACGAACCGCGGCGGGCCCTGCACCGGTCCGCCGCTCCGCACGCATGGGAGGGAGAGCGGTGAGGGTGTCGGGGGCCGGGGTCACGCAGCTGGCACCGCAGGATGCCGAGTTCGTGTACAGCGAGTCGTCACGTCACCGCTCGAACATCGTCGTGGTGTACCTGTTCGACACGTCCGCCGAGGCAGCGCCGCTGACCGAACCCGAGGCGATCGCCTGGATGCGGGCGCGCCTCGGCCACGCCGGGATGTTCACACGCCGGCTACGACGGGTGCCGCTCGACCTCGACCTGCCGTACTGGGCACCCGACCCCCGGATGAACCTGCGCGACCACGTCCACGTGTCGCCGGCCGAGGCCCCGGGCTGGGATCCGTTGCGGCGACAGATCTCCCGCATCGCAGACGCCCCGATCGACCTGACGCGCCCCCCGTGGGAATTGCACTTCATCACCGGAGTCACCACGCGGGAGCGGGGCCTGCGCCGCGACCCGATATCTGCCGGGGACCCCGACCGCATGACGGCGGCCGTACTGAAGTTCCATCACAGCGCCGGTGACGGGATCGCCACCCGCGACCTCGGGCGGCGGCTGTTCGGGCCGGACACCTCGCACCCGCCCGTCCCCACCCGGCCGCGTGACTGGTCGACCGCCACTGCGGTGACGCGCGCGCTCGCCTCACTCCCGGTGCAGTGCCTGCGCTTTCGCCGCGGCCTCGCGGCGGCAGGGGCCGCCGACGAGCGCATCCGGGCGGAGGTGGCCGACGGGACCATCGTCGAACCGGCGTTGTCGCGCCCGTCCTGCCGCTTCAACCGACCGATCTCAGCCGAGCTGACCTTCGATCTGGTGATCCTTCCCGGCGACCAGATCAGGGCGGCACAGGCGGCGGCCGACGGCGCGACGGTCAATGACGTGATGCTGGCGACGATCTCGGGCGCGCTCCGCACCTACCTGTCCGAGCAGGACGAGTCACCAGACGGTTCGCTGGCCGCCATGGTCCCGATGTCCTTGCGCGGCACCGGAAAGGGGGTCGCGGACGGACCCGAGGGCCCCCGCGCGACCCACCTCGCGTTGATGGCGGTGGATCTGCACACCGACATCGGCGACCCGGTCGACCGACTGCGGGCGATCGGCGCCTCCACGCGCCTGGAGAAGCAGCGCAGCCGCAACGAGCACGTGCGACGCTCGGCGCGGCGGATCGAGTCCTCGCCTGCGCTCCTGCTGCGGCTCGCCGGCCGGGCAAAGGCCTTCAAGGACCACTCCGGCCCCACCGTCGAGCGGTACAACACCATGATCAGCAACGTCCCATGGGCAGGGGATGACCTGCTGCTGCGCTCGGCCCCGCTGGTCCGGACGTTCGGCATCCTCGAGATCCTCGACGGCTCGGGCCTCCGGCACCTGATCGTGTCCTCCCGCGGCGACGGGGTCGCGGTGTCCTTCAGCACGGACGCCGCGATGATGCCCGACACGGACCGCTACCGGGACCTCCTGCGCGACTCGCTCCGCGACCTCGCGGAGCCGGCCCACGAAGTCGGCATCTGAGCCCCGCCGCGACCCATCCGTTACCCAAGGTCACGAAACTTTGCGAATTCACAACACAATCATTAACTCGTTGTTACCGTACTGACGTCACGAACCAACCGGTCGTGACGATCCGAACGGTGCATGAGCCCGCGGAATCACTGGCGAGATCACGCACCGCATCCGAGGTATGACTTGAGGAGGCACACGTGGGGTCTTTGGGAGACATCATCGGGGCGATCATCCCCGGGCTGGGGTCGATGATGGCCGCTGACGGGTTGTTCGAGGTCTTCATGGGATCGGTGGAGGGCAGCGTGGGGACGCCGCCCGCCTGAGACACGGGGCGGTCTCCGCGACCGCGCGAATTCGTTGTAACACCAACTACGACACCACTTTCGACCACGCGAGGGCGGATGTGACGACCCTCGTCCTACCTTTGAGGAGAGAAATGGGATCGATCGGTGAAGTGCTCGGACCCATCGTGACGAGCATGAACGACAACGGCCAAAAGGTGATCAACGCGCTGATCGCGCTCAGCGGCGGCACGCCGGGAGCCGGCAAGTAGCCTCGTTCGACTTCGAGTGTGACCTCGGGCCCGCGCGGGTTCTCCCCACGCGGGCCCGAGCCGGGCGAGAACCCGCCGCCTTCCCTGCGTGATCAGGAGGAGCCAGATGGACAGCCACAGCGACCAGATGCCCGCGCGGCGTCGACGCGGTGTTTCCGCGACCCTGATCCTCGGGGTGTGCGCGGCGATCGCGGTCACCGCTCAGCCGACCGCCGCCGCCCAGCCCGCCGGGGCCGCGATCGTCAGCGAGCAACAGGGCCCCGACCGGCGCATCGACATCGAGGTCTATTCGCCCTCGATGGATCGGAACATCCCGCTGCAGGTGCTGCGGCCGAAGGACACGGACCGCCCGGCGCCGACGCTGTACCTGCTCAACGGGGCGGGCGGCGGCGAGGACGGCGCGTCCTGGCAGGCGCAGACCGACGTCGCCCAGTTCTTCGCGGACAAGCACGTCACCGTGGTGACCCCGATGGAGGGCGCGTTCAGCTACTACACCGACTGGCGTAACCCGGATCCCGGTCTGGCGAAGACCAACGAGAACAACGGCAGGAACATGTGGACCACGTTCCTGACGCGGGAGCTCCCGCCGGTGATCGATTCCGCGTTCGCCACCACCGGCGAGAACTCGCTGGCGGGCCTGTCCATGACGGGCACCGCCGTGCTCGACCTCGCCATCCAGGCTCCGACGCTCTATCGCAGCGTCGCCTCCTACAGCGGCTGCGCGATGACCAGCGAGATGCCGGGGCGCCAGTTCGTGACGATGGTGGTCGGGGCGGGCAGCGGGAAGGCAGAGAACATGTGGGGGCCGCCCGGCGATCCCGAGTGGACCGCCCGCGACCCCTACGTGAACGCGGCCAGACTGCCGCGCATCCCCATCTACGTCTCCAACGGCAGTGGGTTGCCCGGCCCGCACGACACGCTGGCCAACCCGAGGCTGAAGGGCAACCCACTCACCCTGGGCAGCCAGATCGTGGTCGGCGGCGTGATCGAGTCCGCCACCAACTACTGCACCCACAGGCTCGCCGACCGCACGCGCGAACTCGGCATGGACAACGTGGTCTTCGACTTCCGGCCCGCCGGAACCCATTCGTGGGGCTACTGGCAGGACGACCTCCACGGGTCGTGGCCGATGATCGCCCGTTCGCTCGGGATCTGAGGCGGCATGCGAGAAGCATCGACAGCGATCGCGGCCATCGCGACGATCGCGGTGGCCGTCCTCGTCGCGCCTGGGGCCGCGGCGCAGACCGTGGTCCCGGACTACGTCCCGGTGGCCGCGGACGCCACGCCCGCCGTCACCAGCGCCACCGAGCTGAGCGGTGGCGTGTTGTTGCTGCAGGTCGCCTCCCCCGCGATGCGACGCGAGGTGCCGGTGAAGGTGCTCCCCGCCGCCGACCGCAGCCGACCCCACGGCGTCTACTACCTACTCGACGGCAATTCCGGACAGGTCGACGACAACAACTGGCTCGACCCCGCTCGGGGCGATGCGGCGGCGTTCTTCGCCGACAAGGACGTCAACGTCGTCTTCCCGATCGGCGGAACCGGCAGCATGTACACCGACTGGGTGCAGGACCACCCGAAATTCGGTCGCGCCCAATGGGAGTCGTTTCTGTCCAAGGAGCTGCCGCCGCTGATCGACGCCCGGTTCGGCACCAACGGCCGCAACGCGATCGGCGGCATCTCGATGGGTGCCACCGCGGCGATGATGCTCGCCGAGCGGGCGCCCGAGGTCTACGACGGCGCCGTGGGATACAGCGGCTGCTATCTCACCGAGGGACCGGCAGGCAAGGCACTGACCGATCTCGTGGTCATCAACGGCAACGGGACCTCCGACCAGATGTGGGGGCCACCTGGCAGCGAGACATGGCGCTCGCACGACGTGTTCCTCGGAGCCCCACGGCTGGCAGGTAAACCCGTGTACCTGTCCTCCGGTTCCGGTCTGCCTGGACCGCACGAGAACCCGAACGCCCCCGGCTTCGCGCAGTCGGTCGTGGTCGGCGGCGTGATGGAATTCGCCGTTTCGCTGTGCACCGACCAGCTCGCTCAGACCCTGCGCGAGGCAGGCGCCCACGTCACCCGCGGCGCCTCCCCGGTGGGGCTGCACGCGTGGCCCTACTGGCGGGACGAACTCGGCAGGTCGTGGCCCACGATTCGTGCGGCGACCGGCGGCTGACCCGAGGGCACCTTCAGCAGCGTCGGCTACGGAGCGTGGACCCCCAGCAGTCCACGCAACTCCTCGGCGCCGGTCACCGGCCGGTCGCAGACGAACCCTCGGCACACGTAGGCGGCAGGTTCGCCGTCGACCAGTGGGCGGTCGGCGAGCAGCGGCGACGTGTCCGGCGCACCGCCGATCACCACCGCACCACCCGGCGCCTCGCGCCGGGCCGCCTCCAACAGGCCGGCGCCGTCGCCGGTCATCGACACCGCCACCTGGATCGGTCCGCGCACCGAGGCTTCGGCCACGGCCAGCCAGTGCCCCGCGGACCTGGCCGCCCGCGCGAGCAACAGCACCCCGCGGTCCAGGGTGTCCGCGGCCGCCGCGGCGTACCGGGCGGAACGCTCGGGACCGGCCAGCGCCGCGGCCGCCAGCAACGCCTCCGCCATCGTGGACGCCCCCGATGGCGTCGCCCCGTCGAAGGGGTCGCGCGGCCGGGTGATCAGGGCCTCTGCGTCGTCGGCGGTGTCGAACCAGCTGCCCGGTTCCTCGGGATCGGCAAAGTGTGCGATCGCCAGGTCGATGAGTTCCTCTGCGCGGGTGAGCCATTCGAGGTCACCGGTCGCCTGGTGCAGGGCGAGCAGCCCGACCGCCAGCGCGCCGTGGTCGTCGAGCACCGCGGCCGCGTCACCGACGACCCCACCGAGCGAGGCCCGGCGAAGCCGGCCGTCGACCAGATGCTCGCCGAGGAGCGTCCGGGCGCAGTGCGCCGCGGCCTCGACCCACTCGGGGCGACCGAGCCCGGCGCCCGCCTCGGCAAGGGCCGTGACCGCGAGACCGTTCCAGGCGGTGACGACCTTGTCGTCACGCCCCGGCTGCGGGCGAGCAGACCGCGCCTCGAACAGCCTGGACCGCACCGAATCCCAGCGCGCGGGGTCCTCGGGGTCCGCGGGCAGCTGCAGCACCGAGGTGCCCGCCTCGAAGGTGCCCGCGGAGCTCACGGCGAGCAGCCCGGCGGCCCACACACCGTCCTCGAAGCCCAGGACCGAGAGCAGCTCGTCCGGGGTCCACGCGTAGGTCAGGCCCTCGATGCCATCGGTGTCGGCGTCCAGCGCCGAGGCGAAACAGCCGGACTCGGTGCGCAGGTCCCGCAGTAGGAACTCGACCGTCTCCTCGGCCACCCGGATCGCCAGCGCCGACCCAGTACGCCGCCCCAGGTGGGCGTACGCCCGCAACAGCTGGGCATTGTCGTAGAGCATCTTCTCGAAGTGCGGGACCACCCAGTCGGCATCCACCGAGTAGCGCGCGAACCCGCCGCCCAGCTGGTCGTAGATCCCGCCGCGCGCCATCGCCTCCGCGGTGCGTTCCACCGCGGCGAGCACCTTCGCGTCACCGCTGCGCTCGTAGCCTCGCAGCAGCCCTTCCATCAGTGCGGACGGCGGGAACTTGGGCGCCGCCCCGAATCCGCCCCTGTCCCGGTCCTCGTCACGCAGCGCGGCGACGATCGCGGCGTCCAACAGGTTCGCGTCGAGGACCACCTGCCCCCCGGGAACCCCGGCGGCGTTGGCGGTCAGCTGTGCCGTGATCGCGGCGGACGCCTCCTCCACCTCTCCTCGCCTGCCCCGCCAGGTGTCCGCGATGGCCTCGAGCAGCTGGGTGAAGGACGGCATCCCGCCGCGCGGCATCGTCGGGTAGTAGGTGCCGCAGTAGAACGGTTCGGCCGAGGGGGTCAGGAAGCAGGTCATCGGCCAGCCGCCCTGGCCGGTCATCGCGACCGTCGCGTTCATGTAGACCGCGTCGAGGTCCGGCCGCTCCTCGCGGTCGACCTTGATGCAGACGAAGTTCTCGTTCATCAGCGCCGCGGTCGCCTCGTCCTCGAAGGACTCGTGGGCCATCACGTGGCACCAATGGCAGGCGGAGTAGCCGACGGAGAGCAGGATCGGCACGTCTCGCTCGCGCGCCCACTCCAGCGCCTCCTGGCCCCACTGCTGCCAGTGCACGGGGTTGTCGGCGTGCTGACGCAGGTAGGGGCTCGTCGCCCCGCCGAGAGTGTTTCGGGCCAGGGCCGACATCGCGCGCTGCCTAGCTCGCCGAGCCGGTCGGCGGTTCGGCGTTCTTCCCGTCGGTGGGCGCCTCGCCCGCCGCGCCCCGATCGGTGCCCTCGTCCGCGGCCTGGTCGAGCTCGGGATGCTCCGGCTCGAAGGTGTCGGGCAGCTTGCGGAGCTGCTTGTTCATCGAGCGGACCAGCAGCACCGTGCCGACGAGCAGCGCGACGATGATGACGAAGCCGATCGGTGAGGCCTTGCCGAACTCCGGCCCGACCGGATTGCTGGGGGTCTGTGCCAGCCAGCCGGCCGCACTTGCCAAGATCACTTCTTCTCCTCAGGGTGGCCGTAGCCGACGTGGTCGATGCCTGCGAACAGGTCGGACTCCGGGATCGCGGTGCGCACCCTCGTCTTCGCGAGCTCGAACTCCTCGGTCGGCCAGATCTTCTGCTGGATGTCCAGCGGCACCGCGAAGAACGACCCGTTGGGGTCGATCTGGGTGGCGTGCGCACGCAGGGCGTCGTCGCGCTGCGGGAAGTAGTCACCGCAGACGATCTGGGTGGTCACCCGCGCCATCAGGTCGCCCTGCTCGGTCCGCCACTTCTTGAGCCACTCCGCCATCGGGAACTCCTCGCCGCGGCGGTCGTACTCGTCCTGGAACAGCAGCAGGCGCTTACGGATGAAGCCGTGCGAGTAGTAGAGCTTCAGCGGCTCCCACGGCTCCCCCACCCCCGGAAAACGCTCGGGGTCGCCCGCGGCCTCGAACGCGGCCACCGACACCTCGTGACAGCGGATGTGATCGGGGTGCGGGTATCCGCCGTTCTCGTCGTAGGTGGTGATGACGTGCGGACGGAACTCGCGAATCACCTTGACCAGCGCCTCGGTCGACTCCTCCAGCGGCACCAGCGCGAAGCAGCCCTCGGGCAGCGGCGGCAGCGGGTCGCCCTCGGGCAGCCCGGAGTCGACGAAGCCGAGCCAGAGCTGCTGGACGCCGAGGATGCGAGCGGCCTCGGCCATCTCCTCCTTGCGCACCTCGCTGATCCGGTCGCGCACGCCGGGCACATCCATCGCGGGGTTGAGGATGTCGCCGCGCTCGCCGCCGGTCAGCGTCACCACGAGAACCTCGTTGCCCTCGGCCGAGTACCGGGCCGTGGTGGCGGCGCCCTTGCTCGACTCGTCGTCGGGATGGGCGTGCACGGCCATGAGACGCAATCCGCTCACAGTGCTCCTTCACCTCAGCTTCGCCTGTAGCGACGTGGTGGTCCGACGCCGACGTCCGCCGACAACGCACCGTTGTCCTTCCCCTATAGTTCCACCCGGTACTTCCGCCGTCAGCCGTGGCCCCGCCCCAGCAGCGCGCGAGGTACACCGACCGGGCCGCCGCAGGCCCGGTGCCGCTGTACGAGAGCTGAGCGATATGACCGAGACGCCTCCCGCCGACCGTTACCCGACGCCAACGCGCGATCTGCGCGGATCCCGGGTGGTGGCGATCATCCTCAGCGTCGGCGTGGTGCTCCTTGGGCTCGCCCTGGCCTTCTTCGCGTACAACAAGTTCGCAGGCGACGATGTCGAGGGCCAGTCGATCGCGTACAACCTGGTGGACGAGTCGACGATCAGCATCCGGTTCACCGTGACCCGCGAGGACCCGTCCGAGTCCGCCGTCTGCATCGTGCGGGCCCGGTCGAGGGACGGCTCCGAGACCGGCCGCCGCGAGGTGTACCTGGGACCGTCCGACAGCGGCACCGTCGACGTGACCACGCTGATCAAGACGTCTCAGCGCCCCGCCATCGCCGATATCTACGGCTGCGGGACGACCGTGCCGGAGTACCTGACCAACGGCTGATCCGGCCGGACCGCCCCGGGCCCGCACCAGCGCGATTTTCATGGAGAAATCCCTGCTCGTGCTAGAATCCTCGGGTACACGGTTCCGGCTTTGGAACCGTGTATTGCTGCATTTGCGTATAGATGCATAGCGGCAGGGTGCACCGCTCACATGACTGAGCGAACCGGGGGGATCCAACCACCGGGGGTAGGCGCGCTCTCGTCGCCGAAGGCCACTGGAGTTCAGTGGCCCGCCCAGGGGACCCGGATGGGTTCCGACTACGAGGAGTGATCGAGCATGACCGAGACCCAGGTGACCTGGCTTACCCAGGAGTCACACGACCGGCTCAAGAGCGAACTCGACCAGCTCATTGCCAACCGCCCGGTCATCGCGGCCGAGATCAACGAGCGACGCGAGGAAGGCGACCTCAAGGAGAACGGCGGCTACCACGCGGCACGCGAGGAGCAGGGCCAGCAGGAGGCCCGCATCCGCCAGCTCCAGGAGCTGCTCAACAGCGCGAAGGTCGGCGAGGCGCCGACCCAGTCCGGTGTGGCACTGCCCGGTTCCGTGGTCAAGGTCTACTACGACGGCGACAAGTCCGACACCGAGACCTTCCTGATCGCCACCCGCGAAGAGGGCGCCCGCGACAACAAGCTCGAGGTCTACTCCCCCAACTCCCCGCTGGGCAGCGCGCTGCTCGAGGCGAAGGTCGGCGAGACCCGCAAGTACACGCTCCCCAACGGCAACACCATGCAGGTGACGCTCCTCAGCGCGGAGCCGTACCACAGCTGAGGCGGCACGCCGCCCGTTCGCGTTCATTTCCACCGGACCCCGGTTCGAGCATCGGCTCGAGCCGGGGTTTCGTGTTTTCCGAGGAAGTCAGGACGCGGTGATCATTGCGCTGCCCCGCGGAACTGGGCGCGGTGGGCCGCCGGACTGGTGCCGAGCATGCGGTGGAAGTGGTGGCGCAGGCTCACCGCGCTGCCGAAGCCGGTGTCACGGGCGATCCGGTCCACCGTCTCGTCGGTCGATTCGAGCAGCAGCCGGGCGTGGTCGGTGCGCTGCTGCAACAACCACTGCTGGGGGCTGGTGCCGGTGCGGTCCCTGAACCGCCGGGTGAAGGTGCGCCGCGACATCAGCGCCCGACGCGACCAGTTGTCCAGGTCGATGCCGGTGTCGAGGTGGGTGCGGGCCCACACCATCGCGTGCTCGATCGGATCGTCGGTGTCGTCGTCGGGCACCGCGACCGGTATGAACTGGGCCTGCGAGCCGTTGCGGTGTGGCGCGGTGACCAGCGACCGAGCCAGGTCGGTGGCGGCGCGGGCGCCCAGGTCGCCGCGCACGATGTGCAGGCAGCAGTCCAGTGCCGCGGCGACGCCCGCGGAGGTGATCACGTCGCCCAGATCGGTCCAGAGGTTGTCGGCACGCACGCGCACCTTCGGGAATGCGAGGGCCATCTCCTCGGCCGCGGCCCAGTGGGTGGTGAGTTCGCGACCGTCGGCCAGCCCGGTCGCCGCGATCGCCCAGGAACCCAGGCACAGCCCGATCAGTCGAGCGCCCCTCTCGTGGGCGGCGTGCACGGCCTCGTTCAGCGCGGGCGACACCCCGCGTCCGCGGAGCCAGCCGGGAAAGACCACCATGTCGGAGCCGGCCACCACGTCGAGGTCGTCTCGCACGGTGATGTCGAAACCGGCTGCGGTGGACAGCGTTCCGGGCTCTTCGGCGCAGACCCGCACGTCATAGGGCGAGTCGGATTCGACGCCGGTGCCGGATCGGCCGAGCACCAGCGTCGGTACCGCCAGGTGGAACGGGCTGATTCCGTCGAACGCAACGACCGCTACCGAAAGCATGACCCGATCTTATCGATGGGTGGCCTCCCGGCCACTGGTCCACGCGAGTCGCGGTCTGCAAATGTTCTCGCCATGTTGCGAAAAATGTGGACCGGCAGTCGGTTGGGTGCGGTTCTGCGCATGCTGCTCGTGTTGGTCGTGCCGGTGGTGGTGCTGGCCGGATGCTCGAGCGGATCGGAATCCGGCGGCCCCGCGCCGAGCTCGGCGTCCACGACCTCGGCCAAGGTGACCAAGTCTGCGCCGCCGACGAGTTCGGTGGCCCCGGGCGCACTGCAGGCCTGGCCGGAATCGTGGGACGGCCACGCGCCCGCCCCGGCACCGGAGTCCTCGTACTACGAGTCGCCGGTCCAGGAGATCCCGCCGGGATACAACTGCGTGCCGGGCCCGGCATGCGGGACCGACAGCTGTGGCCACACCGAGTGCGGCATGACCACTGAAGGGTGTCCGCCCGGGGTCCCCGTCTGCGGGATCGGCAGCAACTGGACGGTTCCCCCGGCCACCACAACCGTCGCACCGCCGATCTCGACCTCGCCGGTGACGCCGTCGAGCGCGGCCACCTCCCCGGCGAGCGCGCCACCGACCACATCCATCGACCCAGCTCCGGCTGTCGCCGCGCCGCCGCTCCAGCAGTAGCGAACTGCGGCGGAGCCGCGTCACACCATCCGGCGGACCTTCATCCCGTCGAACACCGGCCCGACCCGGACCACGTCACCGGTCTGCGGGGCGTGCACCATCTGCCCGTTGCCGATGTAGATCGCGACGTGCCCCGGCCCACCCGACTGCCAGTTGCCGAACAGCAGGTCTCCGGGTCTGGCCTCGGCCAGCGGGATCTCCTCGCCGACGTTCCACTGGGTCTCCGAGGTCCGCGGCAGCTTCAGCAGGTCGCCGGTTGCGGCGTACACCGCGTAGGACGTCAGCCCGGAGCAGTCGAAGCCACCGCCGGAGGGCCCGTTGATGTTGCCGCCACCCCAGACGTAGGGCAGGCCCAGGTAGCGGAGCGCGGCCTCGACGATCTTGCCGCCGATCCCGTCGCCGAAGTTGCCGCCGACGAACGGGGTGAGGATCCCCGCGAATCGAGCCTCGCTGGCCCGGATCTTCTTCACGTACGGCTTGGTCTGGTTCTCGTAGTCGGGCAGCCCGGACGGCATCCCGCCGGACCGCCGCACGGCCCCGACCCCCGCGTTGTACCCGGCGATGGCCAGATCGAGGGTGTCGCCCTTGACCAGGCCCTGCTTCTGCCAGCCCTCGATCTCGGTGTACATGTCGCAGAGCAGGTGCCCCGACGCCATCACCGAGTCCGCGACGCCGAGGATGTCCGCCTTGCCGTCGCCGTCGGCGTCCTTGCCGTACTTGGCCCAGGTGCCGGGCATGAACTGGCCCGGCCCGCGCGCTCCGTCCCTGGACACCGGCGCCGTCGGGCCGTACCGGAAACCGTTCTCCGCCGAATAGAGCGCGGCGAGGACCGGGGGCTTGATGCCCTCACAGATCTCGCCCGCCTTCTTCAGCCACGGCACGAAGACCGCGATCGCGCCGATCGGGGCCATCACCATCTCGGGAAGGTCCGTCAATGCGTCGGGCAGCATCCGGCTCGGGTCGCCGCCGATCGGGGTCGCCTGCAGCGCGGGCGGCGCCGTGTAGCGGGGCGCCTCCGGCACCGGCGGCGCGACCACCGCGGGCGGCGGCACGGCCGGCACCCCCGGTGCAATCTGCGGGGCAGGTGGGAGGTACGGCTTGATTGAATCCTCCACTGCGGCAGCAGCATCCGCGACGGCCTGCTGTGCCTGACCCTGCATATTCTGGGGCAACATGCCGATGACGTCGTTGATCTGCTGCGACGCCGCGGGTGCCGACGCCTCGAAAGACTGAATCGCTTGTGCTGCTTGATCCTTCACCGGTAATGGGATGTCGGCCCCTTGAACGAGGCCGCCGAGGGCAGTGGCAACTGCCACGATCACCGCCGTTGGATCAACCGGCATTCGCAACTCCAAACTTCGAGCGGGCTATCAGGTGCAACGCTAGGTCCCCCGACCCGGCCGCGGGGCGATTTCGATCACATCGATCGAACCGTGTTTCCCGAACCCACACGACGCCTGTATCGCGGCGTGCCGGTCCGGCGTTAGCCGCCGCCGACTGTGCATCTGCCGGCGGATCGGCCCACTTCGGGCGGGGAAAACTGCGCACTCACGGAGCGTATGCCCGCGCACCGCGACATTTCAGGCCAAGAACCAGAATTTCAGCAGACCCTCAGGTCTCTCTCAGGCTCGCGGTGGATCCTGGTCGTCATGAGCGAGCGACCCGCAGAGCAGCCCCACCGGACGTCCCGATTCCGCCGTGCTGTCGCGGCGTCCGGCATCGTCGGTGCGCTCAGCGTCGGGTCCCTCGCCGGCGCCTCGTTCGCGCTCGGAGACGCCCCCTCCTCGGATTCGGGGACGGTCATCGCCGCCGATTCGAACCGCTCGAACGGCGCAGGCCCGGTCGTCACCCGGGGCGCCGGGCAGTTCGACGTGATCTCGGGCGGGTCGTGACCCTCGCGGCGGACAAGGCCGCGAAGAGCTGGTCGATGTGGGGTGTGCGCGCGACGGTGGTCGTGGCAGACCCCGACATGCTGGAATCCGCCTGGAACATGGTCCGCGGCCACCTGGCCGCCGCCGACGTCGCGACCAGTGCCACCCGGGAAGACTCCGAGATCGCGGCACTCAACCGGTCCGCGGGCACCACGACCCGGGTGAGCGTCCTGCTCGCCGAGCAGGTCAGCAGGGCCCTCCTGGCCGCCGAGCTGACGGCGGGCGTCCTCGACCCCACCGTCGGCGGCACGCAACCGGACCGGTGGCGCTCCGTGACCGTCCGCGGCCACGACGTCACCCTCCCCGCCGGGCTGACCCTCGACGTGTCCGCGACCGCCCGCTCCGTCACGGCCGACCGCTGCGCCACCGCCGTCGCCGAGCTGCTCGGCTGCGGGGTGCTGGTCAGCCTCGGCGGCGACGTGGCGACCGCGGGTCCGGAGCCGCGCAGCGGCTGGCAGATCAAGGTCGAGGACCTGCCCGGCGACCCGTCGTGTCAGGTCTCGATCCCGTCCGGCTCCGGCCTCGCGACCGCCAGCACGGTCAGCCCGCTGCACCCGGATCCCGCCGGGGCGCCGCACTGGCGCACCGTGTCCGTGGTCGCGGGCTCCGCCCTGGCCGCCGCCGCGGCGAGCAGGGCGGCGGTCCGCGGGGGCGAGGAGACGCTCGCCTGGCTCGAGGAGCTCGGGATGCCGGCCAGGCTGGTGGACCAGGACTTCCGGGTCACCCGGCTCTGCGGCTGGCCGTGATCGACCGCGTCATCGCGCACGAGAACAACGCCACCGTGGCGAGCACCCGTGCCTACGCTTGACGACATGGCGATGCGATCCGGGCCCGAGATCGGCCCCTTCCGCCGTCGACGGTGGCTGACCGGATCGCTGCTCGTCCTGATCGCCGCGGGCCTGGCCGTGGGTGCCCTCGCCCTGATCTACGAGATCCCGCCGAACCTCATCTCGAACACCTCCACCCATCCCCGGACGCTCGCCATCGGCGCGGCCACCCTCGCCCTGTTCCTGCTGCTCGGCTGGACGCTCTACCGGCTGACCCGCCACGTCTGGATCGGCGCGCTCGCGCAGACCCTGCTCGCCGCCGCGGTCATCGCGCTCGTCATCGTGCCGACGTTCCGCGGCACCGACGTTCGAGAACCCGATCCACTCGTCGGGGTGGCCGTGCTCGAACCGGGCGGGGACCACCCGGGCGGCGCGCACGAGATCGGCGCCGCGAAGTTCGTCGGAATCGACCACGACGCAACGGGTTCCGCACGGCTACTGGACCTGGGCGACGGCCGCCGCGTGCTGCGCTTCGAGAACTTCGAGGTCGAGGCGGGACCCGACTACTTCGTGCACCTCATCGACGGGGCCGATGTCCGGAGCCCAGAGCCGGTCCGGCTGGGGGCGTTGAAGGGCAGCCGCGGCGACCAGAACTACGAGCTGCCCGCCGAGATCCAGATCGGCCAGGCCAGCACGGTGCTCATCTGGTGCCGGGTGTTCGACGTCCCGGTCGCGAACGCGACCATCGCCTAGGCGGCTGCGCCGCCCGTGCGCGGTTGACGAGTGTGGGGACTCGTCAACCGCGCACGGGCGCGGAGCGCCTACTCCTGCACCCGCACGGCGAAGCCGGCGGTGTCGAGGGCGCCCAGCACCTCGTCGCGGTGGTCGGGCCCCCTCGTTTCCAGGGTCAACAGCACCTCCACCTCGTCCAGGCCGAGGTCGCGGGCGGTCCGCGAGTGCACCACGTCCACCACGCTGGCGCCGCGCTCGCTCACCACGCCGAGTAGCCGCACCAGCCCACCCGGGCGGTCCGGGATGGTGACCCGCACGACCAGGTAGCGCCCGGCGGCCCGCAGGCCGTGGGTGATCACGTGGGTGAGCAGCAACGGGTCGATGTTGCCGCCGGACAACACCGCGCACACGGTCCCCTCCAGCCGCAGCTGTTCCGCCGCGCAGCTCATCAGGGCGGCCACCGCTGCCGCCCCCGCCGGCTCGACGATCAGCTTGGCCCGCTCGCTGCACAGCAACAGGGCCCGGGACAGCGCGTCTTCACTGACCGTGACCACCTCGTCCACCAGGGCGTCGACGTGCGCGAACGGCACCGCACCCGGGAGTCCGATGGCGATTCCGTCGGCCATGGTGGACAGGGCCTCCGCCTCGACGGGGGCGCCCTCGGCGAGCGACCTCGGCCAGGCCGCCGCCTGCTCGGCCTGCACGCCGACGAGGCGCACCCGGCGGCCCGAGTCCCGGACCGCCGCCGCGATCCCGGCGAGCAGACCGCCACCGCCGGTCGGCACCACGATGGTCCCTACCTCCGGCAGCTGCTCGAGGATCTCCAGCCCGACGGTGGCCTGGCCCGCGACCACGTCGACGTGATCGAACGGGTGGATGAGCACGGCCCCGGTCGCGGCGGCGAACTCCTTGGCTGCCACGAGTGCCTCGTCGACGGTGTGACCGCGCAGGTGGACCGTCGCACCGTACGCCTTGGTCGCGACGAGCTTCGGCAGCGCCGCGCCGACCGGCATGAAGACCGTGGACTCGATGCCGAGCCGGCTGGCGGCCCAGGCGACACCCTGCGCATGGTTGCCTGCGCTGGCTGCCACCACACCGCCCGCCCGCTGCTCGGGGGTCAGGTTCGCGATCCGGTTGTAGGCGCCACGAGGTTTGAAAGAGCCTGTGCGCTGAAGGTTTTCACACTTGAGCCACACGTCGTGGGCGCAGCGCTCCGAGAGCACCCGCGACGCGACCATCGGTGTCCTGCGCATCACCGGGGCGAGTCGGTCGGCCGCCGCCGCGATCTGTTCCCTCGTCACGAGTTCCACAGCGCCAGCGTAAGGCGCCTGCGGCGCCCGTGCGCGGTTGACGAGTCTCAGGACTCGTCAACCGCGCACGGGCAGCGGAGCTGCCTACTTCAGTGCCTGCTCCACATCGGCGATGAGGTCGGCGGCGTCCTCGATGCCGACCGAGAGCCGGACCAGGTCGTCCGGCACCTCGAGCGCGGAGCCCGCGGTCGACGCGTGGGTCATCGCGCCGGGGTGCTCGATCAGCGACTCGACACCGCCGAGGGACTCGGCGAGCGTGAAGATCTCAGTCCGCGAGCAGAAGTCGAGCGCGGCCTGCTTGCCGCCCTTGAGACGCACCGAGATCATGCCGCCGAAGCGACGCATCTGCTTGGCCGCGACCTTGTGGCCCGGGTGCGACTCGAGACCCGGGTAGATCACCTGCGAGACCGCGGCGTGGCCGGTGAGCAGGTCGACGATCTGCTCGGCGTTCTCGCTGTGCCGCTCCATCCGCAGCGCGAGGGTCTTGATGCCGCGCATGGTCAGGTACGCGTCGAACGGGCCGGGCACCGCGCCCGCGCCGTTCTGCAGGAACGCGAAGGCGGTGTCGAGTTCCTCGTCGTCGGTGATGAGCGCGCCGCCGACGACGTCGGAGTGCCCGCCGATGTACTTGGTGGTCGAATGCAGCGCGATGTCCGCACCGAGGCCGAGCGGCTGCTGCAGGTACGGCGACGCGAAGGTGTTGTCCACCACCAGCTTTGCCCCGGCCTCGTGCGCGACTCCGGCCAGCGCCTCGATGTCGCCGATGTTGAGCAGCGGGTTGGTCGGGGTCTCCACCCACACCAGCTTGGTGTTCGGGCGGATCGCGGCGCGGACCGCGTCCACATCGGACACCGCGGCCGGAGTGTGCTCGATGCCCCACTGGGTGAACACCTTGTCGATCAGCCGGAAGGTGCCGCCGTAGGCATCGTTCGGGATCACCAGGTGATCACCGGGGCGCAGGACCGAGCGCAGCAGGCAGTCCGTGGCCGCCATGCCGGACGCGAACGCGCGACCATAGGTGCCCGACTCGAGGGCGGCGAGGTTGGCCTCGAGCGGACGCCGGGTCGGGTTCCCGGTGCGCGCGTACTCGAACCCGCTCCGCATCCCGCCGACGCCGTCCTGGGCGAAGGTCGAGCTGGCGTAGATCGGCACGTTCACCGCGCCGGTCAGCGGATCCGGCTCGTACCCGGCGTGAACGGCCCTGGTGGAGAACCCCTGCTCTGCGTTGCTGTGCTCGCTCATGCCGGTAAGCCTAGCGAGCCGCTATTCGGTCAGTAATCGGGCAACCGAGACCAGCGCGTCGATGTACTCCGATTCCGTGTATCCCTGGCTGCCGTGGCTGCCGGCATCGACACTGCGACCGGCCATCGTCAGCGTGTACACGGTGTCGTTGACCTTGATCACGAGCCCACCCAGCGCGTCGGCGCGCGGCTCGTCGACCACGCCGAGGCTCGTCTTCCCCCTGGAGGCCTCGAGCATCGCCTCGGTGAACCCGTTGGCCTTGACGCTGACGAAGAGATTGCGCTGGGTCCCGGTGAAGTCCCCGTCCGCCCACAGGCAGAGCGGGTCGGTGGAGCCCGGCAGCGTGCCCTGGTTGGCCAGCGGCATGCCGGCCACCAAGCCGCCCAACGCCCCGGCCATCGTGGCGCAGTCCGGCGCTTCGCCCGCGGACAGCGCCACCGCCGCACCGCCGTCCGAACCCTCTGACTCCGCGACCGGTGTCCCACTGGTCACCGTCGAACATCCGGACACCAGCACCGCGGTCGCCGCGGCGACCATCCCCACCCGAGATCTCATCTCCCCCATGCGGGGATCCTAACGGCACCCGGGCGGGGCGGCCCGGGTCGAGCTATCCCCCGGCGCTGAGGAATCCGAGCAGGTCGTGCCGGGTGATGACGCCGACGGGCTTGCCGTCGTCGACCACCATCAGCGCGTCCGAGTCGCCGAGCGCCTTGGTCGCGGCGGTCACCGGCTCGCCCGAGCCGATCAGCGGGAACGGAGGGCTCATGTGCTTGGCGACCGGATCGGCGAGTTGCGCCCGGCCCTCGAACACCGCCGAGAGCAGGTCCCGCTCGGTGACGCTGCCCGCGACCTCGCCCGCCATCACCGGCGGCTCGGCACCGACGACCGGCATCTGCGAGACGCCGTACTCGCGCAGGATCTCGATCGCGTCGCGCAGCGTCTCCGACGGATGCGTGTGCACCAGGTCGGGCAGCTCGCCCGACTTGCCACGCAGCACGTCGCCGACGGTCGGCTCGTGGACCTTGCCGTCCAGCGGGGTGCGCAGGAAGCCGTACGAGGCCATCCACTTGTCGTTGAAGATCTTCGACAGGTAGCCGCGGCCGCCGTCGGGCAGCAGCACCACGATCACCGCGTCGGGCTCGCGCTCGGCGACCCGCAGCGCGGCCACCACGGCCATGCCGCAGGAGCCGCCGACCAGCAGGCCCTCCTCGCGGGCCAGGCGCCGCGTCATGTCGAAGGAGTCGGCATCGGAGACCGCAATGATCTCGTCGGGGACCGAGGGGTCGTAGGCGGTGGGCCAGAAGTCCTCGCCGACGCCCTCGACCAGGTACGGCCGTCCGGTGCCGCCCGAGTACACCGAGCCCTCAGGATCCGCGCCGATGACCTTGACCTTGCCGCCGGAGACCTCCTTGAGGTAGCGACCGGTGCCGGTGATCGTGCCGCCGGTGCCGACGCCCGCCACGAAGTGCGTGATCTTGCCCTCGGTGTCCCGCCAGATCTCGGGGCCCGTGGTCTCGTAGTGGCTCGCAGGCCCGCCCGGGTTGGAGTACTGGTTGGGCTTCCAGCCGCCGGGCAGCTCGCGGGCCAGGCGGTCGGAGACGTTGTAGTAGCTGTCCGGGTGCTCCGGTGCCACCGCGGTCGGGCACACCACGACCTCGGCGCCGTATGCCTTGAGGACGTTGCGCTTGTCCTCGCTGACCTTGTCCGGGCAGACGAAGACGCACTTGTAGCCGCGCTGCTGCGCGACCAGTGCCAGCCCGATGCCGGTGTTGCCCGACGTCGGCTCGACGATGGTCCCGCCGGGCTTCAGCTCGCCCGACGCCTCGGCGGCGTCGATCATCTTGACCGCGATCCGGTCCTTGGAGCTGCCGCCCGGGTTGAGGTACTCGATCTTGGCGGCCACCAGGCCCGAGCCGGGCTCGACCACCGAGTTCAGCTTGACCAGCGGAGTATTTCCGATGAGGTCGGTGACATGATCCGCGATGCGCATGCCTACATGGTCCCAGAGCGCGCGACGGGGGCAACACCAGGTCCCTTCTCGGGGGTCGCTCCGCCCGCTCCGATCTCGATGTCGGGTCCCCGAGCGCAGACCCCACGCGGCGCGGGCTTTCGCACTAGATTTGTGGCCGGTAGCACTCGCGACGAGCGGAGGGTGGATCCGGTGCCCACCAGCGGATGGAAAACGGCCGCGAAAGCAAGCGCGGCCGCGGTCGTCGCGGGGTCCTCGGCAGGCACCGCGTCGTGGGCGCTCTACAACTACCTGATGGGCCAGGCCACCGCCGCGCGCGGCGTGATCGGCCGCAACGTCGCCAAACCACCCGAGGCCGACGGCATCTACACGCCCGGGTGCGAGGCCCCCGAGCGCTGGCGCCTCGGCGCGGAGTTCGACATCCACCTGATGATCTTCGGCGACTCGACCGCGGCCGGGGTCGGCTGCGCGGTCCCGGACGAGGTGCCAGGGGTGCGGATCGCCCGCGGCCTCGCCGAGGAGACGGGCAAGCGGATCTGGTTGTCCACCAAGGCGATCGGCGGCGCCACCTCGAAGGGGCTCAAGGGTCAGGTCGATGCCATGTTCATCGCGGGCCCGCCACCGGACGCCGCGGTGATCCTGGTGGGCGCCAACGACGTCACCGCCAAGAACTCGATCCACTCGTCCGCCCGCAGGCTCGGCGACGCGGTGGCGCGGCTCCGCCAGGCCGGCGCGGTGGTGGTCGTCGGCACCTGTCCGGACCTGGGGGTGGTCACGGCGATCCCGCAGCCGCTGCGGTCGGTGGTTCGCGAGTGGGGCCACCGGCTGGCCCGCGCGCAGGCGGCGGCGGTGCTGCGGGCAGGCGGCCATCCCGTCGCCCTCGCAGACCTGCTCGCGCCGGAGTTCCTGGCCGCCCCGGACACCATGTTCTCCGCCGACCACTTCCATCCCTCCGCGGCCGGGTACGAGCTCGCGGCCCAGCAGTTGCTCCCCGTCCTCGCCAGCGCGCTCGGGGAATGGGAGGGCGGTCCGCTGCCCGAGCTGCCCGAGGTCTCCGAGGCCGCCGAGTCGCGCCGGATCTCCGCCCGGATCACCGAGGCCGCGAACCGCTTCCTGTGGCGCCGCGACACCGAGCGCCGGGCCAGCAGGGGCGAGCCGGGGGCCGATCAGGTGGCCCCGGAACCGACCTCCGGAGTGCTCAAGATCGTCGATGACCGACGGCGCCGTCAGCGCGCCGCGAGCGCCACGTAACGTCTGGGTCAAATCCACAGTGTGTGGCACCCACCATGCACCCCGATTACTGCAAGGAGTTCTCATGCCTGAGGCCGTCATTGTCTCCGCTGTACGTTCGCCCATCGGCCGGGCCGGCAAGGGTTCGCTCAAGGACATCCGTCCCGACGACCTGGCCGCCCAGATGGTGGCCGCGGCCCTCGCGAAGATCCCGGAGCTCGATCCCGCCGACATCGACGACCTGATGATGGGCTGTGGCCAGCCCGGCGGCCAGTCGGGCTACAACATCGCCAAGGTGGTCGCCACCGCGATCGGCTACGACTTCCTGCCCGGCGTCACCGTCAACCGCTACTGCTCCTCCTCGCTGCAGACCACCCGGATGGCGATGCACGCAATCCGCGCGGGCGAGGGCGACGTGTTCATCTCGGCGGGCGTCGAGTCCGTCTCGTCCTTCACCACCGGCACCGCCGACGGCTGGCCGAACACCAAGAACGCCCTGTACGCCGACGCCCAGGCGCGCACCGAGCTGGCCGCGCAGGGTGGCGTCGCGTGGAAGGACCCCCGCGAGGACGGCCTGACCCCCGACATCTACATCTCGATGGGCCAGACCGCCGAGAACGTCGCCTCGCTGACCGGCATCAGCCGTGAGGACCAGGACCGCTGGGGCGTCCGCAGCCAGAACCGCGCGGAGGAGGCCATCAACCGCGGCTTCTTCGCCAACGAGATCACCCCGGTCACCCTCGCCGACGGCACCGTCGTGTCCACCGACGACGGCCCGCGCGCAGGCACCAGCTACGACAAGATCAGCCAGCTCAAGCCGGTCTTCCGCCCCGACGGCACCGTCACCGCCGGTAACGCCTGCCCGCTCAACGACGGCGCGGCCGCGCTCGTCATCATGAGCGACACCAAGGCGAAGGCCCTCGGCCTGACCCCGCTGGCGCGCGTCGTCTCGACCGCCGCGACCGGCCTCTCCCCCGAGATCATGGGCCTCGGCCCGATCGAGGCCGTCAAGAAGGCCCTCGGCTACGCGAAGATGGCCACCTCGGACATCGACCTGTACGAGATCAACGAGGCGTTCGCGGTGCAGGTCATCGGCTCCGCCCGCGCGCTGAACCTGGACGAGGACAAGATCAACGTCTCCGGTGGCGCGATCGCCCTTGGCCACCCGTTCGGCATGACCGGTGCCCGCATCACCAACACCCTGCTCAACAACCTGCGTGAGCAGGACAAGACCTTCGGCGTCGAGACCATGTGCGTCGGCGGCGGCCAGGGCATGGCGATGGTGCTCGAGCGCCTCAGCTAGTCCTTCTGCACCACCGCGAACGGGCGGTTTCCTGAGCATCGGCCGAGAGGCCCGCCAGGAAACCGCCCGTTCGTCGTCATACCGGAGCCCCAGCCGCGCGGAGTTTGGCCCTCACCCGGCGGACCAGTTCATCCGGCCGGTTGTAGAGCAGCTCCGCACCGATCCGCACCACGGTCCAGCCCAGCGCCTCGATCCGCGCCGAGCGCTCGATGTCCCAAGCTCGCTGGCGGCGATCGGTCCAGTGGTGTTCTCCGTCGTACTCCACGAGGACCGACCACTCCCGCCAGCCCAGGTCCGCACACGCGAACCTCCATCCATCGTTCTCGACGATCGGGATCTGTGTTTCAGGCGGCGGCAGACCCGCGTCGACGATGGCCAGACGAGTATGGGTCTCGGGCGGCGACTCCGCCCCGGCGTCCACCTCGCCGAGGATCGAGCGCAACCGGACGAGTCCACGCGCCCGTGGGTGTTGCTCCGCGAGCCTTGTGACCTCGGCGGGTTTGAGTCCCGTCGCGTTGCAGAGGGCATCCAACGCGACGATCGCGGATACTCGCGACAAGCGCCTGCCCAGATCGAACCCAGCACGCGCTGCCGTGGCCACTCGAATGCCGTCGACGACGGTGATCTCGTCCGGTTCGAGTCGGCAATCGTGGACGATGAGCTTCCTCGTCGCCCGATGATGGCCCGGGCGGATCACCTCCGCAGGCTCGCTGGCGTCGATCCACCTGGACCCGTGCAGAGCAGCGGCGGAGAACCCTGTCAGGACCGCGTCGGGTCCGGCGAACAGCGATGCCGCGCGTGCGCGCAGGGCTGCGGTGATCTCCACACGCTTGCTGATGTAGACGCCCTGGTAGAGGCGCACGAAATCGTGGTAGAGCTGGTGTTCGGTGACCACCCCCGCCGCGATGGCGCTCGATCCCCGAAACGGTGCGTCGTCTGCCCCCATCGCCTCACCATGCCGCGTCGGCGAGGCACCGATCCCGGCGAACCGTCGACCTGTGGACAACCCGCGAATCGATTCCACAACGCCGAACGGGCGGTTTCCTGAACATCCGTCGAGTGACGGAGCAGGAAACCGCCCGTTCGTGGTCAGGCGTGCGGTGACTAGTCGCTGTTGAAGTAGCTCAGCAGTCGCAGGATCTCGACGTACAGCCACACCAGGGTGACGGTGAGGCCGAACGCGACGCCCCAGGCCGCCTTCTCCGGCGCCTGGGCGCGGATCAGCTGGTCGGCGGCGTCGAAATCCAGCAGGAAGCTGAACGCGGCGATGCCGATGCAGACGAGGCTGAAGACGATCGCGAGTCCGCCACCGTCACGGAGGCCGAGGCCACCCGGGGTGAAGAAGCTGGCGATCAGGTTGCCGAGCGAGAGCACCACGACACCGATCAGTGCGCCGATGATCATCCGGGTCAGCCGCGGGGTGACGCGGATGGCGCCGGTCTTGTAGACCACGAGCATGCCGAAGAACACGCCGAAGGTGCCGAGCACCGCCTGGGCGATGAGGGTGGAGCCGCCGGTGCCGCCGAACGTGATGTCGGTGAACATGAACGACAGCGCGCCAAGGAAGACGCCCTCCGCCGCGGCGTAGGCCAGCACGATCGCCGGGTTGTCCATCTTGCGGCCGAAGGTCGCGACCAGGACCAGGACCAGCCCGATGAGTCCGCCGCCGATCACGAACGGCGCCGCGAGGTCGACGTTCGAGTTGACGAGCACGTAGGAGATGATCGCCGCGACCGTCAGCACACCGAGCGTGATGCCCGTCTTGGTGACGACGTCGTCGATGGTCATGGCCCGCTGAGCAGGACCTGTCGTGTACGGCTCAGCCTGCGTGTACTGGGGCTGACCGAACTGCTGTGTCATCTGCCCCGCGCCTGCCGCGGCAGAACCGAACGAGGCGTATCCGCTGCCCTCCTGCTTGGGGAGGTTGCGGAACACCGGGTTACTGGTGGTGCGCACCGTGCGTGTCCCTTCTATAGGTGGATCCCTGGGGATCCTGCCGTGCCGCTGTGGCCCGACCGCGACGGGAAATCCCGTTCTGTTGGTAAAACGTCTCACATGTGACCGTAAGTTCCCAGCGCTTCGAACTTAAACAAGTCGCCAGCCGGAACAGTGGGGACTCTACCGGGCGCGGATCGCGCCCGCCCCGCACGAAAACGAGGTTCACCTGGCACGACATTGCACCCAAGGGTGGCATTATTGACTCATGAGCACCGAGGACGGCCCGGGCCAGACCCTCAACGCCAGCGAGTCGCTCGACTCGGACGAGGTCCGCAACGACGACGGCGATGATGTCGTCGACGCCCCCGATCACTGGAGCGAGGCCGATCGCTTCGGGACCACCGCGGCGGAGGCCGCCGCGGGCGAGACCCTCGACGAGCGGCTCGCCGAGGAAGAGCCCGACACCCCGCTCGACGACGACGGTCAGCAGCCGGGCGATCCCGAGTCCGTCGAGGCGGAGGTGGTCGACGGCGTCATCATCGAGGACCTCGGCATCACCCGCGACCAGTTCGACGGCGACCCGATCGGCGGCGGGCCCGTCAAGTAGCGGGCCGAGCCGTCACACGCCCTTGACCGACCGGGCGACGGTGAACTTCGGGTTCCGTCCGATCAGTTCGGTGGGGCCGACCGACTTCCTGAGCGCACCGCGGTATCCCAGGTGTGAGTTGTAGACGGTCCACAGCTCACCACCCTCGCGCAGCACCCGGCCCGCGCCGCGGAACATCGACAGCGCCGCCCCGGTATGGACGGCCGCACCCACGTGGAACGGCGGATTGCAGACGATCAGGTCGGCGGTGGCGTCGCCGAGGGTGGACATCACGTCGTCTCGCAGCGCGGTCACCCGGTCGCCGACCCCGTTCGCGTGCGCGGTCGCCGCCGTCGACGCGACAGCCGCGGCGGACTGATCGGTCGCGATCACCCGCAGGTCGGCACGGGAACGAGCCAAGGCCACGGCGAGAATCCCTGTGCCACAACCGAGGTCGACCGCCGATCGCGCATCCGGGTTCATCCGGGGCAGGTAGTCGAGCAGGAACCGGGTTCCGATGTCGAGCTTGGTGCCCGCGAAGGCGGCCCCGTGCGCGACCACCTCCATGTCGAGCTCGGCCAGGTGCTCGCGCAGCGGGTAGGTCGGCTCGGCGGGCGGATCGAGCGGGCCGCGGGCGACGAGCACCCGGGACTTCTGCCTGCCACGGGTGGCATGCACGTCGCCGAAGCTGCGGGCGAGCACCTCGTTCATCGCGGGGGTGATGTGCTTGTCGCGGCCGCCCGCGTAGATCACCACCTCCGGATCGGCATGCCGGGCGACGGCCTCGGCGATCTCGGCGAGGGCGGCCAGGCTGCGCGGCAGCTGGACCAGCACCACCCGCGCCCCCGAGAGCAGGGACTCGTCCAGCCCGCAGGACCGGTAGGCCTCGCTCAGTCCGGCTCGCGCGGCGTTGTGTGACAGCGCGAGCTCGCCGGTGATCGGGTCCTGGTGAACCCGGACGTCGGTGACGCCGAAGCCCGCGATCGTCCCAAGGGTGAGGGCGCCGTAGTGGTCGCCGATCACCGCCACCGTCCCGCTCGCCGCGCCCAGCAGCGACGGGCCCGCCTCGTCGAGGATCAGCCGATCCGCGCCGTCGACGGCGAACAGGTTCGGCGCCTCCACGTCGGGGAACCGACGCAGTCGGGACAGGACTTCTTCGGGGACCGGCACCGCTCGATTGTTCCAGGTCCCGGCCCCGACATGGACGAGCGACCACCAGGGCCGTCCGTCCCATGACTGGACAAGTGACAAGTAGCGGGGCGATTCACGAACGGGTACAACAAATTCGACAGAAATCCACAATCCGACCGGGGCAGCGGTCGAGAACCCAGGAGGGCCGCCCATGCCGCTGTCTATGTCTCCCGCCGACTCGATGTGGCTGCTGGCAGAATCGCGCGAACACCCCATGCACGTCGGCGGGCTGCAGCTTTTCGAGCCGCGGGAGGGCGCCACCGCTTCCGATGTCCGCGCGGCATTCGATGCCGCTCTCGCGAAGGACACTGCGGCACAAAGGTTCCGCCAGAAGCCGACGCGCTCGTGGTCCTCATTCGGACAGTGGGCCTGGGAGGAGGACAGCGGGTTCGACCTCGGGTATCACGTGCGCCACGACGCCCTGCCGCAACCCGGCGGCATGCGTGAACTACTCGACCTGTGCTCACAACTGCACTCGGCGCCCCTGGACCGTCACCGTCCACTGTGGGAGATGCACCTGATCGAGGGCATGAACGACGGCCGATTCGCGGTGTACACGAAGTTTCACCACGCGTTCGCCGACGGGGTCTCGGCGATGAGACTGCTGGCGCAGTCACTGAGCGAGGACCCGACGGACCGGGCGATGCCCGCCGTCTGGGACATGAAGGACCCGGAGCCGGCGCGCCCCGCATCGGAGGAACCGTCCGTCGAGACCGGCGACGGTGGCGGCGTCCTCGGACTGCCCGCCGCCGCCGTCCGCGGGGCCGCGTCACTGCTGGGAGGGGCGGCCGGGCTCGGCTCGGCGCTGGCGGGCACCGTGGTCCGCGCGCTCCGCGAGCAGGGCGGCTCCCTGTCCTTTGCGGCCCCGAACACCATCCTCAACGTGCCCATCGCCGGGGCACGGCGCTACGCTGCCAGGTCCTGGCCGATCGAGCGACTCCGCCTGATCGCCAAGGCGTCCGACGCCACCGTCAACGACGTGGTGCTCGCGATGTGCTCCGGTGGCCTGCGCACGTATCTGCAGTCGCAGGAGGCCCTGCCCGAGGTCCCGCTGATCGCCGCCGTGCCGGTGTCGCTGCGCGGCGGCCCCGACGAAAGCCAGGCGGGCAACTCGTTCGGCGTGCTGATGTGCAACCTCGCGACCCACTCCGCCGACGCGGCGCAGCGGCTCGAGACCGTGCGAACGTCGATGCTCGAGGGCAAGGAGTCGATGATCGGCATGAGTTCGTCGCAGATCCTCGCGGTGAGCGCGGCCGGAATGGTGCCTGCGGCGCTGCACGTGGTCGCGGGCAGCAGTGGGGCGGTCCGCCCGCCGTTCAACGTCGTGATCTCCAACGTTCCCGGCCCCCGCACACCGCTGTACTGGAACGGGGCCCGGCTCGACGGGCTGTATCCGATCGCGTTCCCGCAGGAGGGACAGGCCCTGAACATCACCTGCACCAGTTCCGACGACGCGATCGCGTTCGGGCTGACCGGCTGCAGGCGGGCATTGCCGGACCTCGAGGCGATCCTGGGCCACCTCGACACCGAGCTAGAGGCACTCGAGACGGCCGTCGGCATCTGAGACGCCGAACGCGCGGGGCGTGAGCATCGCCGTCTTCCGACAGCGTGCCCACGCCCCGCGCGTGGGGGTCTGAAGCCTGGTCCGGCGCCTAGGCGGCCGGGGCGCTGCCCCAGGTCACCGCGACACCGTTGGCCGCCAGCCACTCGCTCGGGTCCAGCTGGGCACCGTTCGCGTCCCACACCTCGAAGTGCAGGTGCGGTCCGGTGGACTGGCCGCGGTTGCCGACGGTCGCGATCTGCTGACCGGCCTCGACACGCTGGCCGACGTTGACGGTGTACTCGTTGACGTGTCCGTAGACGGTGACGGTGCCGTCGTCGTGACGCACGCGGACCCACAGCCCGAAGCCGGAGGCCGGGCCCGCGGAGATGATCTCACCGTTGGCAGCGGACATGATCGGGGTGCCGAGGTTGGCGCCGATGTCGATGCCGCCGTGATGCGAGCCCCAGCGAGCGCCGTAGCCGGAGGTCATGTGGCCGTTGACGGGCTGCACGGTGCGCGCCTTGAGCGGTGCGACAGACCCGCCCGGGTTGAGCGCGCGCAGCTGGTCGTTGACCCACTGCTGCGCGCCGGTGATCTCGGGCAGCGGCGCCGGTGCGGCGGGTGCTCCCTGGGGCAGCAGTTCCTGCGGAAGCTGGAAGGGCACGGCGGCGAAGGCCTGGTGATCGATCGGCGCAGCGGTCGCGGTGGCGGATCCGAGCTGCATGCCGCCGACCAGGATCGCGCCGGTCGCGACGGCGACGGTTGCACCCTTCAGGCGACGGGCGGTGGTGATCGAGCTGGAACGATTGAACGTCCTGCGGAGAGTTCCCACAGTCTTTACCTCATCTTCGTTGGCTTCTTGGTCGCACCTTTTGGGCCGTGCAACCTCGGACCCCCACAACGAAGGTAACGAAACGATATCGATACGTCCACCGTGATCGAATCTTTATCTAAATACGATCTTGGTCGACTGAACCCCGGCCGGGACGCCGTGCCGGGCACCCTGTCCGCCCGGTGCGACGCGCCGCCCCACCTGCGACAAGTCCCTACTGCGATCCGGAGGACCGTCAAAAATGTGAGGTCAGGCGCGAAAATCCGAGCGAGACAGATTCAGTAACGACGAGATAACAAACCGGCCGGTTTTGCGTCGATCACGGAACCGACCCGCGCGAGACCCGACGGTTTCGAGCTCCCACAGGCGCCGAAAAACTAGTGGCCGACGTCACGCACCCAAGTCGGCCGATTGGAGTCGCGGGGGTGCTAACGACAGCAACCGCCGAGCTGGACGGTACGTTCACCTGGGAATGGCGCTTCGGCCCTCGGGGGACATTGATGATGCAGGTCGATCCGCGCGACGCCGTGTTCGTGTACGTCGAGACACCGTCGGCCAATCAGACCTCCGTCTCGACATTTGCCTTCGACTCGGGTGAGCACCCCGAACCAGGCCGGGACGAGCTGCTGCGGTGGATCACGGAACGGGCCGACCGAATCGGCATCCTGCGCCAGCGCATGATCCGGATCCCCTTCGACCTCGACCACCCGTACTGGGCCGAGGACCCCGCGTTCGCGGCCGAGGACCACGTCGTCTTCCACGACGGGCGAGGCTGGGAGGAACTGCGGACGCTGCTGGCGGACATCCAGCGGCGGCCACTGAACCCCTCGCGACCCCTGTGGGAGATCCACATCGTCACCGGGGTCGCCGGGGTCGCCGAGATCCCGGGGGACGCCACCGTGGTGGCCATCAAGATGCACCATTCGATGGCGGACGGCGGCCTCGGCGCCAAGATCTCCCGGCAGCTGTTCACCGAGAACCTGCCGACCGATGAGCGCCCGGCCGCGGCGGCTGCGATTCCTTCCCGGTTCTCGATGGCCGCCGCCGCGGTTTCCTCTCTACCCCGAAACCTCTGCCTACTCGCAGGCCTTGTGCCCCGGGCGCGACGGGTCCAGCGACTGATGCGGGCGGAGCGTGCGCAGGGGATGTACGAGGTTCCCGCCGCGCTGCGCCCGCGCACCGTGCTGAATCAACCCCTCGGCCCGGAGCGCGTCTTCGACGCCGTGTTCTTCTCGGTCCCCGAGCTGCGGGCGATGCGGAGCGCGATCGGCGGTGTGACCGTCAACGACCTGATGCTCACGATCGTCGGCTCGACCATGCACAGATATCTGTGCGAGGTCGGCACCGCGCCGGAAGGATCGTTGGCTGCCGGGGTCCCGCTCTCGACCCGCAACGCCGCCGAGGCGACCTCCCGGAACCGGTTCGTCACCCTCGCCGTGGACCTGCACACCGACCTCCCCGACCTCGTCGAGCGCGCCCGGGCGATCCATCGCTCGGTGTTGATGGACACGGTGCGCAAGACCGGCCCCGGCGAGACGCAGTTCGACGCGCTCGCCAATTCGATCCCGGGATTCGTGGTGCGGAACGGTCTCCGCGTCCTCGGCGCGCTCCCCACCCGGCAGTCGTCGACCATCCGGCTCGCCAACACCCTGGTCACCAACGTGCCCAAGGGCCCAGCCGACATGGTGCTCTGCGGATCCACCGTCGCCGCGAACTTCGGGGTGGCCCCGCTCGTAGGCCTCGGCGGCGTGGTGCATTCGATCAGCTCGGTGGGTGATTCGCTGGCGGTCAACATCACCGCAGACCCGCGGCAGCTGCGCGACGACGGTCGCTACGTCGAGTTGCTGCGCGAATCCTTCGAGGACCTGAAGGCCGCCATCTACCCGTGAACCGGCCGCCGACGGACCTCTCAACCGGACGCGTCGAACCCGGTGGAGGTCGGCCGAATCTCGCTCTGAAGTGCGACGCTTGCCAGCTTCTGCTCGCGTCGCCACAATGGCCGCGGTGCGCGCAAGAATCGCTGACCCCGCCTATCAGTGGGCAGCCCTCGAGTCCTGGATCCTCGACTGGGAAGTATCGGTGGACCCCGATGCGGTCGTGCTCGGGAAGTGGGAGGTCGGCCTAGCCGCGTCGGCGACCCGTATCGACAAAGGCGTGGTGTGGTGCCCGCGCAGGGGCGTCGTGATCACTCCCACCGGGTACTCGGACAAACGGGTCACCGATCTGCTGCGCCAGTCCACTGCCGCCTTCGCCGGCATCGACGAGTCCTGAGCCGACACCCTCCGGGCGACGGGCCTTCTTTGTGCCAACTCACGTAGCGCGAGAACGTGTTTCACCTCGGTGGAAACCAAGCGTTCCATTGGTGGCCAACACGTGTGACGTGGCATACCTTTGGCTCCGCCGCCTCAACCGAGGCACGCCAACGAGGGAGAACCGTCGCCAATGGCATCGCACGCAGCACCCCGCATCAGGTCGGCCGCAATTCGAGCCGCGGCAGCGGCCGCCCTCGCTACCGGCTTGGTGGCCGCCGCCCTCAAGAGGTACGGCCTCCCCGCCATGCGCTGATTTCCACAGCGGTTGTCCACAGCCAGCCCGATGCGACGCCGATACGATCGAACCGTGCTCGGGATACCCATGGCGGTGGCCCGATTCAACTACCGGTTCGCGCGCCTTCCGTTTCAGCTGGTCGAGGACATCGGCGCAACAAGGCTCGACGAAGGCGCGGCGGTGAGACTGGGGTACGAGCGAATGCTCATCTATTGCGACCGTGCCGCCGCGTATCTACTGCATGACGAGTCCGCCGCCATGCGGGCCCGCGATCTGCGCGAACAAACGAACCCGGCCAGGATCGCCCTGGAGCTCGAGAAACGTCAGGCCGAGCAGCGGGAGCAGGGCGAGGACGTGGACGAGGTGCAGCTCCTCCGCGGGCACCGCGCCAAGTTCCTACACCGCCACCAGGCCTACCGAGGCGAGACGCCACCGAGCTCCTGACGGGCGATCCTCAGCTTGCTTCTTCGATCTCGCCGGGCTGCCAGGCCTTGTCGAACCACGGCTGTAGGGGGCCGTAGAGTCGAAGGATCGGCCACCAGCTCTTGCCGGGGACGGTTCGGATCCAGTTCGCTTCCTTGCCCGCAGGCGCGGTCGGCCCGAACCACAGCACGATCGACCCGTCGTTCTCCTCCTGCACGGTGCCGCTGAGGCTCATCACGCTCGGGTGGGGGTTGTCCGTCTGGAGGAGCGACCGCGTCTGGGTGTCATAAACGTCGACCGACCAGAAGTTCTTTGCCGGCGGGTTCGGTGGCAACACGAGGCGGTAGGTCTTGGCGCCGTCGAGCAGGCGCCCCTGCGAGTCCTCGGCGGTGTAGGTGTATGCGGAACCGGCGCCGACCTGCGCGTGGGCCATCGCCGGCGTGATGACGGTGGCGACGTAGTGAAACAGGGTGCGGGCGTCGAGCAGGCGCGCATGCTCGTGCAGGAATTCGTAACTGCCGCCGACGAACCCGTCCTTCCAGGACGCGCCTTCGAAGGTGAAGTTCTCCGTGCCGCGCGGGAAGTACGCGAGCGCCCGGCTGATGCCCGCGGCGGTCTTCGCCGCCGAGTCGAGGATTTTCTTCAGCCGGTCGTCCGGTTCAAACGGTCGTCCGTGCTTGATGCCGATCCCGGCGAGCTGCCCCGCCCGCTCGGGGTCGAGCGAGCCGGGCGGCTCCTCCTGGATCAGTTCGTCGACCTCGCCGAAGAAGGAGATGTCGTTCGAGTGGACGGTGTTGAACACTTCGTCCGCAATGTTGACGAACGTCATCTCGGGCGGATTGGCCGACTCGGAGAGCCGGTAGACACGGGACTGCTTGACCGCCTCGATCCCGTCGAGTGCGCGGAAGACCACCCAGTTGGTGAAAGTAGGTGTGCGACAGACGAAGTAGCCTTCAGGCTCGTCGCCGGTGTAGCCGGGCGGGAGGAACAGGTACTTTCCGCCCTGCCCCTTGTCCGGTCCGGCGATGCCCATGTCCGTCACGTATCGGAACCAGAAGTCGTCGACGACGCACAGGGAGTTCGTCGGCGGCTCGATGACCACCGGCCCGTCGTGCAGGTCGATGAACATCGTCCCGTACGCGGTCGAGGTGTTCGGGGTCAGGAAGTAGCTCCCCGAGTTGGCCCGGGGGTCGGTGACGCCGAGGACGTTGAGCCCGTCGATCCCGATACTGCGGAATCCGCGCCTCATCGCCACCAGAGACGCTCCTGGCACGGCATTGAGGAAGGCGTCGATGCCTCGGACGAAGTCCAGTCCGTCGTACAGCTTGCGGGTCGACTCGGGTAGCGGTACGCCGTCGAAGAACTCGAATGCGCCGAGCGGTGTCTCCACGCGGTCCGGGACACCGATCCCGGCCAACGCTGCAGTCAGTTCAACGGATCCGGAACCATCCATGCCGTTTCTCTCCTCTATTCGAGTGATCGAGGAGTTCAGATTTTCTCGGATGTGCCACCGACACCTCATCCGGCATGGGTGAAACCCGGATGGGAGGCCCATCTGCCAATCTGGAGAACCGTCCAGTTTTGTACGCGCGAGTAACGACTTGCTCCGTCTACGGTGAGTTCGCGCCACCATCCCTCGATGAGTGGCGTAGGCCCCGTCGACAAAGCCCCCTGCGTCGGCGGGGCCGCCTGTTCATCCCGCCAGAACTCCCATCGCTGACGGGCGCACGCAGTCCCGAGGAGAAGGCGCATGAAGATTCCGGTGTGGATCGGCACACCCGTGGTGCTGGCATTGGCGACGACTGACGCAGTCTTGGACCTCCAGACCCGCGCCGTTGGCGCGTTGACGCGAGCCGTGATGCGCCGAATGTTCATCGGCATCCCCATCGAAGCGCCCCGCCCGACGGGCGAGAAGGACGACATCCGCCGGTCGGCGTAGCGCCGCACGGGCAAGCTCGATCAGTCCGCCCAGGACAACGTCAGCCTTCTGTCTACGGCCGGGATAGGCATCGGCGATGCCGTTTCTCAGTCATTCCTGCTTGAGCTCAGGGTGACGCCGGAGCAGTTCGCTCTCGACTCGGCGCAGCGAGGAGATCTCTGCGTTCACCTCGTCAAGCTGTCGCCTCGATCGGTCCAGGAGAGCCTCGAGTTCGCGGACTCTGAGCAGGAGCTCCTCCCGCTCAACCAGGAGGCGAGCAACTCGTTTCGCAGCAGGGTTACTGCTCATCTGCCCATGATAGGGCGAGGCAATCTCGTTGTGATCGGGTAGCGGCGCGAGGCGGTGGGCGCCCGGATCCTGCCGGGAAACACCCAGACCAGTGCCCCCAGTCGGACTCGAACCGACACTCGGCGGATTTTAAGTCCGCTGCCTCTGCCAATTGGGCTATGGGGGCCGCGGCGCCGACATCGCGACAGCCGCTACCGGTCCGACCGCGGAAACGGTCGAACTGGACACGTGGATGCTAGCTTGCCCGCGGCGACGATTTGCCGGATCGGAGCTACAGGATCGAGAGCGCGATCCCGTCGAGGATGTCGTGCTCGCTGACCACCAGTTCGGTGATCCCCGCCCGGCGCGCGAGCTCCTCGGCCAGGACGTCGGAGACGATCGCTCCCCCACCGATCACGTCGACCCGACCCGGGTGCATCGGCCCGAGGGCGGCGCGCTGGTCGTGGGTCATGTGCACGAGCGAATCGTTCACCTCGTGCAGTCGCGGCAGCGTCATCCGCGACAGGTGCACCTTCTCGGCGTCGTAGTGCGGCAGTTCCAGTGAGACCGCGGCGATGGTCGTCATCGTGCCCGCCACGCCGACCCAGGTGTGTGCCTGCTCCACCGGCACCACATCGAAGGCCTCGGTCAGCTTCGCCAACGCGAACTCGCGCGCCTGCGCGATCTGCTCGGCCGTCGGCGGGTCGTCGTGCAGGCAGCGCTCGGTGATCCGCACGCAGCCGATGTCGGTCGAGTGCGCCGCGTGCACCCCGCCGCCGTCACCGAGGACCACCTCGGTGGATCCGCCGCCGAGATCGACGACAACGAAAGGTCCTGCGGCAGGGTCGAGTTCGCCGACGGCGCCCGCGAAGGACAGCCGTGCCTCCTCGTCCCCGGAGATCACCTCCGCCTCCGCCCCCTCGATCACGGCACCGAGGACCTCCCTGGTCATCGCGAAGAAGTCCTCGCGGTTGGAGGCGTCCCTTGTCGCCGACGTCGCGACCATCCGGACCGCGGTGGCGCCGGTCTCGCGGATCATGTCCGCGTACTCCTGCAGCGCGACCCGGGTGCGTTCGATGGCCTCGGGCGCGAACGCGCCGGTGGCGTCGACACCCTGCCCGAGGCGCACGACCCGCATCTCGCGGCGGACGTCGTGCAGGTGTCCCTCCGCGTCGGCGTCCGCGATCAGCAGGCGGATCGAGTTGGTGCCACAGTCGACAGCAGCGACCCTGGTCATTCGTCGTTCCCGGTCTCGCCGGGTCCCTGGTAGACCGGCCAGTCCGCCGGGATGGCGGTGCCGCGCAGCTTGCCCTGCGCGGCCAGCGCGACCGACTCGTCGCCGAGCGGGTTGAGCCCCGGTCCCTTCGCCAGCGAATGCGCCATCAGCACGTGCAGGCACTTGACCCGGTCGGGCATGCCGCCGCCGGTGAAATCGGTTCCGAGCGAATCGATCTCGTTCCGCTCGGCGAGGTAGGACTCGTGCGCACGGAGGTAGGCCTGCGCCAGCTCCGGATCGCGCTCGAGGCGCTCGGTCATCTCGCGCATCACCCCGGCCGACTCCTGCCGGCTCGCCTCGGCGGTGAGACGCGGATCGGTCAGGTAGTACAGCGTGGGGAACGGCGTGCCGTCCGGCAGCCGGGGCGCGGTCTTGACGACACCTGGCGTGCCGTCCGGTGCCCGGTAGGCGATGGCGAGCACGCCGCGCGGATCGCGGCCGAGCTGCGCGGCCACGGCGGCCAGGTCGTCCTGGGATACCGCGGGGCGGGAAGTGCTGTCAGCCGAATCGGTCACCCGACGGGCCCTCCTTGATCATGAGGAATGGTCATCGAACCCGCGCCGGTCGAATCCGGTGCGGGCGGTGGCGGTCCCGGGACGGGCGGCGCTGGCGTCGCGCTGGGCTCCGGCTGCGGCTCCACGATGGGACGCCACAGGTCGGTGTACCAGGGATCCCCTGTCCGCTTGCGCTCGCTGAGCTGCTCGGGCCTGGTCGCCACCTCGCCGGGGAGCTGCACCTGGAACGGCGTCTCGCCCGGCTTGACGTACTGCAGCCGCTCCCTGGCCTCGGCGGAGATGTACGCGGGGTCGTCGTTCTGCTGCTTCTGCCGGGTCAGCTGCTTGAGGTCTTCCTCGAGTTCCTTCTGCTGCGCGGCAACCCGATCCGCCTCGCTGCGCTGGGTGAGGTAGTTGCGCAGCGGGACGGCCAGGGTGAGCGCGAGGGCGCAGACCACCACCGCCAGCATCACCGCCTTGCCGGTGGAGAGCCCGAGGATGGTGCGTTCGGGCTTGTCCTCGCCCGAGGAGCCGGCGCGCGAACCCCGTGCGCGGATGGGCTTCTCGCTGGACGACTCGGGCTCGAACTCCGGTGCGGGCTTCCCGCCCGCAGCGGGGCCGGAGCCTGGAGCCGACGCGGTAGGTCCGGTCGTACGGCCGCGCGACGGACGCCGCGCAGCCGACTCGTCGCGGGTGCGACGGGAGTCCCGACCGGCCGGGCTGCCGCCCGGACGTGACCTACCGCGTTGGCTCATAGGCTCAGTACCGCTTCCGTTCTCAGCTCGCCGAGCCGTCGAAGGAGAAGCGCGGGAACGCGAGCTCGCCTGCGTAGCGGGCCGCGTCGCCGAGGGCCTCCTCGATGCGGAGGAGCTGGTTGTACTTCGCGACGCGCTCGCTGCGGGCGGGGGCGCCGGTCTTGATCTGGCCGCTGCCGACGGCGACGGCGAGGTCGGCGATGGTGGTGTCCTCGGTCTCGCCCGAGCGGTGGCTCATCATCGTCTTGTAGCCGTTGCGGTGCGCCAGGTCGACGGCGTCCAGGGTCTCGGTCAGCGTGCCGATCTGGTTGACCTTGACCAGCAGCGCGTTCGCGGCGCCCTTGACGATGCCCTCTTCGAGGCGATCCGGGTTGGTGACGAACAGGTCGTCGCCGACGAGCTGGACCTTGTCACCGATCTGCTCGGTGAGCGCGACCCAGCCCTCCCAGTCGTCCTCGTCCAGCGGGTCCTCGATGGAGACCAGCGGGTACGCGGCGATCAGCTCGGCGTAGAAGGCCGACATCTCGGCGGCGGTGCGGATCTTGCCCTCGAACTTGTAGCCGGTGCCCTTGGTGTAGAACTCGGTCGCCGCGACGTCGAGCGCCAGCGCGACGTCGGTGCCCAGGTTCAGGCCCGTCTTGGCGATGGCCTCGATGATCAGGTCGAGTGCTTCCTTGGTGCCCGCGACGTCGGGGGCGAAGCCGCCCTCGTCACCGAGGCCGGTGGACAGGCCCTTGGCCTTGAGGACCGACTTGAGCGAGTGGTACACCTCGGTGCCCCAGCGCAGCGACTCCTTGAAGGTGGCGGCGCCGATCGGCGCGACCATGAACTCCTGGACGTCGACGCCGGTGTCAGCGTGCGCGCCACCGTTGAGGATGTTCATCATCGGGACGGGCAGGACGTGCGCGTTCGGGCCGCCGACGTAGCGGAAGAGCTCCAGGCCGGAGGACTCGGCGCCCGCGCGGGCGACGGCCAGCGACGCGCCGAGCAGGGCGTTGGCTCCGAGTCGGGACTTGTCCGGGGTGCCGTCGAGGTCCAGCAGCGCCTGGTCGACCACGCGCTGCTCGGTGGCGTCGATGCCGATGATGGCCGGGGCGATCTCGCCGAGCACGGCCTCGACGGCCTTCTCGACACCCTTGCCGCCGTAGCGGTCGCCACCGTCACGCAGCTCCACGGCCTCGTGCTCGCCGGTGGAGGCACCCGAGGGCACCGCGGCGCGCGCGAAGCTGCCGTCGTCGAGCAGCACCTCGACCTCCACCGTGGGGTTTCCCCGGGAATCGAGGATCTCGCGAGCTCCGACCTGCTCAATGATGGCCACGGATGGTTCTCCTTTTGGCGGCGTTTCCAGTAGACGATTTCGCTACATAGTGCCAGGTCTGAGCCTAACGGCAGCAACCGGCCGTGTCGTCGCGCCGCGCGGTCACGGCCGGGTCCCCACCGAATACGCGGCCGCGCGGTCGCGAACGTCGGCCAGGTACTCGCCGGACAGGTTGTATGCCATCAGCGACCGGCGCCAGCCCTCCTCGGAGGTCAGGTCGCCGCCCCTGGCGCAGAGATACCGCGCCGCCGTCAGCGCCGCGTCGTCGATGTTGTCCGGATTCGCCACCCCGTCGCCGTTGGCGTCGACGCCCCACCGCTTCCATGTCTCCGGGATGAACTGCAGCGGGCCCATCGCGCGGTCGTGCACGGGGTCGCCGTCCATCGCGCCGCCGTCGGTGTCCGGGATCTCGGCGACGCCCGGTCCCCCGTCCAGCGGTATCCCCCGGATCTGCGGGCTGACGTCGCCGGTCGGCGCGACGGATGAACCGCGATAGGTGCCGTGCCTGCTCTCGACGCTCGCGATACCCGCCAGCGTCGTCCAGCCGATGCCACACTCGGGCCGGCTCTGCGCCATCACCGCGGCCGCGTAGCCGTAGGCCTCGAGCGCGGTGACCGAGATGCCGAGGGCATCGGTCTGGTCGGCGGCCCAGTCCCGCAACTGATCGGCGGTCCGACCGGGCGCGTCGATGTCGATCGGGGGCACGGGCGCACCGGGGCCCGGCGGAATGCCCTGCGGGATGGCGATCTTCGGCTCACCCGCACATCCGGCGAGGATCGCGGCGCCGAGCACGGTCCCGACAACGCACCCGAGCAGTCGTCGACGTCGTGTGGTCACCGCGTCCATGATCCACGTGAATCACGGACGGGCGGCAATCCGGGCAATTCGGACGGGCCGCCGCCTCGACCGGGGCGCACATCTGGTAAGTGCTACCTTAGTTCGGTTCAAGAGAAGGTTCGCCTTGCCTATGTCCGGGCTGCGGACGTGCACAGATGAGGAGCCCCCGTGCTCATACTCGCCGCGGGCGCGAGCGCGCCGAGCGTTGCGACGCAGCTGTTCGGCAGTGGGCTCATCGGGCTCCGCGAGGGGCTCGAGACCGGCATCGTCGTGATGATCCTGGTCGCGTTTCTGGTCAAGTCCGACCGGCGCGACGCCCTCAAATGGGTGTGGCTCGGCGTCGCCGCGGCCGTCGCCATGGTCGCGATCATTTTCGTCGCCATCCATTTCGGTACCTCGACCGTGACCGGCATGGCGGCCGAGCTCATCAGTGGACTCGCGTCCCTGGTCGCCGTGGTCATCGTGACCGCGATGATCCTGTGGATGCGCAAGGCAGCCGCCTCGATCTCCGGGCACCTGCGCGCGGGGCTGTCCAAGGCGCTCGCCGTCGGACCGTTCGCGGTCGCGTCGATGGCCTTCTTTGCCGTCGGCCGCGAGGGGGTGGAGACCGCGCTGCTGCTGGTCGGCTACGCGGAGAACACCGCGGGCAGCATCTGGCCGCTCGTCGGACTGCTCCTGGGGATCGCCATCGCCGCGGCCCTGACCGTCGCTCTCTACTTCGGCGCGGTCCGGATCAACTTCACCGCCTTCTTCCGCTACACCGGCGTGTTCCTGGTCGTCGTCGCGGCCGGGATCCTGGCGTACGGCGTCCGCGCCCTGCAGATCGCCGGCTGGCTCCCGGGCGGATCGAACCTGGCGTTCGATGTGTCGGCACACTTCGACACCTCGACCTGGTATGGCACCGTCCTGCAGGGCATCTTCAACTTCCGGCCGGACCCGACAGTCCTCCAGGTGGTCGCCTGGGCGGTGTATCTGGTCGTCGTGCTCACCCTGTTCCTGCGCCCGGTACCAGCCAAGCCCTCGCAGGCTCCGCTCCCCGAATCTTCACACATCACCGCATCCTGAAAGGCTCCACCGTGCGTCGCACCGTTCCCACCATTGCACTGCTGGCCCTCGCGCCGGTGGCGCTGGCCGCCTGCACCTCCAAGTCCGAGAGCGCCGAGGGCGCGATCGCGGTCACCGCGACGGACACCAGCTGCGAGGTCGCGCGCGACACCGGGGAGACCGGCAACAACACCTTCGAGATCACCAACAACGGTTCGAAGGTCACCGAGTTCTACGTCTACGGCGAGGGCGACCGCGTCATGGGCGAGGTCGAGAACGTCGGTCCGGGCCTGACCCGCCCCCTGATCGTGAACTTCTCCGAGGCCGGCACGTACCACACCGCCTGCAAGCCGGGCATGGTCGGCGACGGCATCCGCTCCGAGTTCACGGTGACCGGCGACTCCTCCAAGGCCGCCGACGAGAGCGGCCAGCTGGCCGACGCCGCGGCCGAGTACAAGCGCTACGTCACGAGCCAGGTCACCGCCCTCCAGGAGACGGCGGCGGCGTTCGTCACCGCGGTCAAGTCCGGCGACATCGAGGCCGCCAAGGCGAAGTTCCCGACGACCCGCACCTACTACGAGCGCATCGAGCCGATTGCCGAGGCGTTCCCCGACGACCTCGACCCGCGACTGGACCTGCGCGAGGTCGACCTCGAGCCCGGCCAGAAGTGGACCGGCTTCCACCGGCTCGAGAAGGACCTGTGGGCGCAGGGCCTGCAGCCGGACACGAACGCCATCGCCGACCAGCTCCTCGCCGACCTCCAGGAACTGTCCGACGGCATCAACTCCCCCGACTTCACCGTCGACCCGATCCAGGTCGCCGGCGGCGCCCAGACGCTGCTCGACGAGGTCTCCCGCACCAAGATCACCGGCGAGGAGGACATCTTCAGCGGCACCGACCTGTGGGACTTCCAGGCCAATGTCGACGGCTCCCAGGCCGCGATCGCGACGCTCCGCCCGATCGTCGACGAGAAGGACCCCGCGCTGGGCACCCGGATCGATCAGCGCTTCGCCGAGCTCGACGCGGAGCTGGCCCTCTACCGCAGCGGCGACGGATTCGTGCTGTACAGCACGGTGACCGAGCCGCAGCGGCAGGCACTCTCGCAGAAGATCGACGCGCTGTCCGCCGAGGTGAGCCAGGTGCAGGGTGTCGTCGCCGGACAGTGACGGCGCCCGCCGTCCCGGGCTCTCGCGGCGGCGGCTCTTCGGCGCCGTTGGCGCCGGGGCGCTCGCGGTGGGCGCTGGCGCAGCGGTCGGTCGCCTGACCGCCCCGGAGCCCGCATCGGTGGACACCCAGGTGGTCGCCTTCCGCGGCGCCCACCAGGCCGGGATCGTCACCCCGGCGCAGGACCGCATGCACTTCGTCGCGTTCGACGTCACCACCGACTCCCGGGACGAGCTGGTCGCCCTGCTGAAGAGGTGGACCGAGATGGCGGAGCGGATGACGGCGGGCGAGGAGGCCGTGCCCGACGGCGCGATCGGCGCGGGCGACTACTCCCCGCCGACCGACACCGGCGAGGCACTCGACCTGCACGCGAGCCGGCTGACGCTGACCATCGGGTTCGGACCATCGCTGTTCGAGCGGTTCGGCCTGGCGGGCAAGCGGCCGACGGCGCTGGCCGAGTTGCCCAAGTTCACCGGCGACTCCCTCGAACCGGCCCGCAGCGGCGGGGACATCTGCATCCAGGCCTGCGCGGACGACCCGCAGGTGGCCGTGCACGCCATCCGCAACCTCGCCAGGGTCGGCTTCGGCACCGTCGCGGTGAAGTGGTCGCAGCTCGGGTTCGGCCGGACCTCCTCGACCTCGACGACCCAGTCGACGCCGCGGAACCTGTTCGGGTTCAAGGACGGAACGCGCAACATCAAGGCCGAGGACCAGGGCGCCGTGGACGAACAGGTCTGGGTGGCCGGGGCCGACGACCAGGAGTGGATGGCGGGCGGCTCGTACCTGGTGGCCCGGCGCATCCGGATGCTGATCGAATCGTGGGACCGCACCGCGCTCCACGAACAGGAGCGGGTGATCGGGCGCAGCAAGGGCACCGGCGCACCGCTCGGAGAGAAGAACGAGTTCGATCCGCTGAACCTCGATGCGAAGGGCGCGGGCGGGCAGCCCGTCATCGACACCGACGCGCACGTTCGGCTCGCCTCCGACGAGGAGCTCGGCGGCATCAAGATCCTGCGCCGCGGCTACAACTTCACCGATGGGTCAGACGGCTTCGGACATCTCGATGCCGGACTGTTCTTCATCGCCTACTGCCGCGATCCCCAGAAGCAGTTCGTGCCGATGCAGTTGTCGCTCTCACGCAACGACGCCCTCAACGAGTACATCAAGCATGTCGGGTCCGCGGTGTTCGCGGTGCCGCCAGGTGTCGGGGACGGCGGGTACTGGGGTTCGACGCTGTTCGAGACCTTCCCAGAGGACGAAGCGGGCAGTGACGCGAAGTAGTCAGAAGGCGCCTTCCGGACGCACCACAGCGGCCGCGGTCTTCCACAGGATCATCACGTCCAGCGCCATCGACCAGTTTTCGACGTAGCGCAGGTCCATCCGCACCGACTCCTCCCAGGAGAGGTTGCTGCGGCCGCTCACCTGCCACAAGCCCGTGAGACCGGGTTTTACGAAGAGTCGCCGCCGCACACCGCCGTCGTCGTACTGCTCGACCTCGGACGCGAGCGGCGGACGAGGTCCAACCAAAGACATCTGTCCGACAACGACATTGAGCAGCTGGGGCAATTCGTCGAGCGAGTATCGCCTGATGAAGTGACCCACCCGGGTCACCCTCGGATCTTCACGGATCTTGAACAGCACACCAGCACCCTCGTTGGCCGAGGCCAGGTCCGCGAGCCTGTCTTCGGCGTCGCGCACCATACTGCGGAATTTGAACATCTCGAACTGGCTGCCGCGCCTGCCGACGCGGGTCTGTTTGAACAGCGCGGGCCCCGGACTCGTCAGGCGGATCGCGCATCCGATGGCCACCATCATCGGTGCGATGACGATCAGTAGCCCCAGCGCGAGCACCCGGTCCATCACCGTCTTGACGAACCATGCTGGGCGGGTGAAGTTCGGCGCGCTCAGCTGCAACAGCGGCATCCCGGCAACCGGCCGAATGTGCAGGCGCGGCCCAACGATGTCCATCAGGGCCGGCGCGATGAGCAGATCCGCTCCGGTCCCCTCCAGGTCCCAGGCGAGCCTCTGGGTACGCATCGGCGACCAACCGGTCGACGGGAGTATTGCCACGGCCTCATACCCGTGCAGGGCCACGAGTCCGACGATGTCGCGGTCGGTTCCCACGACGGGCACGTCATCGATGGCAACCGGGAAGCACTCGGCGTGATCGACGTCGGCGAGGCACACGGCCTGGATCTCCCAGCCCGCGTATGCGTCTCGACGGGTCCTCTTGATGAGTTCCTGAACCGAGTCGATGTCCCCGGCCACCAGCACCGAGCGCAAGAATGCGCCGGATCGCCTGCCGCTGTGCAGCCACTTCCGCAGCGCATACCGCCCGAGCAGCGTGATGGCTGCGGCGAGGGGCAGAGCCCCGAACACCCACGACTGTCCCGCGGCCGTCCCTGCCGCATATCCGAGCAGCGCCAGCGCGGCGATCAACATGACATAGGCGTAGCCCACCCGCCTGAATTCCTCCGCCCCGGAACCGAGCACCCGCGGGTCCCACGCGTGTGCCAGCGCCAACGCGATCGGCGCTGTCAGCGGAACAGCCAGCGCAACAGCGATGTTGGACGGCGACGCGCGCACCACGTCGTTGTTGTAGATCAGGGTGACCACGGCATCGGCGACCAGAAGGCTCAGACAATCAAGGGCGACGGCAGCGCGGCCGTAGCGGCGCTCCCAATCCGGCCGGGCCGGGACCGGGGTTGCCATCAGGGCGCTGCTGTCGTCAGCGGGTCTGTACCGACCTGCGCACTCGGCGCACATGACCATCGCCGATTCGACCGGAGGGGCAGATCCGAACTCGCTTTCGAAGACTCTCTCGCATTCACACATTGGGCAGTTCCAAACTAGAGGGTCGGGCCGCTCACCCCCCGACAAACCCGACCCCAAAAACATACTGCAGGTCTGTTATTTATCGCAATGGCGAACCTGTTCCTCTTTTAAGCCCAAAAACGGGGGTGCAGGTCTATTTGGTGCCGGGGTCCGTCGCCGAGGCCGTCCACGGCCGGATCGCGCCCTCACGGAGGAGGTCACCCGCCTCGTCGGCCGGCAGCGGATGGCTGAACAGGAACCCCTGAGCTCGGTAACAACCGAGCTCGAGAAGGGTTCGCGCGGCCGACGCCGACTCCACACCCTCCGCCACCAGGTCGAGGCCGAACGACTTCGCCAGGCTGACAATTGATTTGACGATGGCGAGGTCCCCCCGGCTGTGGCCGAGATCGCGGATGAACTCCCGATCGATCTTGAGGACGTCGACCTTGAGTTGCTTGAGTTGCGCCAGCGCGCTGAAGCCGGTGCCGAAGTCGTCGATCGCCACCCGGATCCCCAGGTCGGACAGGGCCCGCAGGGTTACCCGGGTTCGATCGAGATCGCTCACCATCGCGTTCTCGGTGATCTCCAGGCACACGCTCTCGCCTGCGATCTCGTACTCGTTCAGGACCTGAGCGGTACCTTCGAGAAAGTCGAGACCGACCAGTTGCGCCGGAGACACATTGACCCGCAGACAGAGGTCGAGATCGGGAATCTCGGATCGCCACCGCGCAAACTGACGGCAGGCCGTTCGAAATACCCAGATCCCGAGTTCGGACGCCAGATTCGTCGACTCCGCGACCTCGATGAACGAGGCAGGCAGCAACAGCCCGAGTGCCGGATGATCCCATCGCACCAGCGCTTCAACCGCAAGCACCGTACCGTTGCGCATGTCGACCTCCGGTTGATACACCAGGTGCAGAGAGTCGTCGTTGATCGACGTCCGGAGACTCAACTCGATGATCGTGCGGATCTCGAACTCCGCCCGCATGTCCTCGTTGAACGTGGCGATAGCGTTGCCCCCCTGCGCTTTTGCCGCCAACACGGCGTGATCAGCCTGCCACAGCAGGTCCGCGCCCGAGCACTGGCCCGGTATCGCGACCGCGATCCCGAAACTCGCGCCACGGCTCACCGACACGCTGCCGAGACGGACGCCCTCGTTGACGATGCCGTTGATATCTGTCGCCTTGACGCGGGCGGCGGCGAGGTCGACCTCCCCACCGAACACGATGACGAACTCGTCCCCGCCCAACCGGGCAACGATGTCCCGGTCGCCCACATACCTGCGCAACCGATCACTCATCTCGACGATGAAGGCATCGCCCGCGGTATGGCCCAGAAAATCATTGAGAGATTTGAGCCGGTCCAGGTCGAAGAACAGGACCGCGACCGGTCCCGGCATCCCGCGCTCCATCCGGCGTTCCAGACACTCCACCAGCACGCGCCGGTTCGCCAGGCCGGTGAGCTCGTCGTGGTCGGCCGTGTGCCGGATGTGCTCCTCCGCTCGTACCCGTTCCTGGACCTGGGTCAGCAGCGCGGCGATCGCCTTGAGCACGTTGACTTCCTCGATACCCCATTCGCGGTCCCCGAACTTGATGAACCCCAACGTTCCCGTCGTGACCTCCCCCGACAGCAGTGGGACCGCGGCCAGGGTGACCTTCGGCACCCCTGTGCTCTTGGCCACCCGATCCTGATAATCGTCGCTGTCCTGTCCCGGACGTACGAAGCCGACCTCCTTCAGGTGCTCCGCCCTCGCGAAATCGGGGTCGGCATCGGCGAAATAGACAATGGCGAGAGGGTCGGGATCGGGCACGAACGGCCGCTTCGGCCACTCCGCCACCAGGATCGTCGCACCGATCTCGTGATCGTTGCGCCGCAGGAAGCAGGCATCGAGTTCGAAGTAGTCGACCAGATCGTGTAGTACCTGCTCGGCCGAGGGCACCCACGTCTTTGCGTCGGTGGCGGTCAGCCGAGAGGCGACGGCGGTGACCAGTTCCTCCAGAGTTCGCACTGACACGCGCGCGCCCCCTCAGTCTTCCGAGCGCCCGGTGGCCGCGCCGAACACGGACGATCGTCGACGGCTGCGAACCGACGCGCGAGGAGCATGGCTCAGCCGCACGATCAGCGCGAGCACCTCGCCTGACAGCATGCCGAACAACTCACGCAACGCCTGCTGCCCTTGCGACAGCTGCCCGGCGTAGGCCGGAGCAAGTTCGTCGAGGTCGGCCCCGTCCAGGCCATAGAGGAACACCGGTGCGATCGGCTGCACCGCGAGTCCATGGGCTTCTGCGCTGATCCACACGCTCTCCACCGCGGCCCCACCGCAGACGAAGTCCCGGGATTCGCACCCACCGACGACGACTGCCGCGAGCGCAGAACTGGACACGACCCGGTCCCGCGTGACGGCGCCGAGCGCCCCACCGAGGTCCCATTCGGCCAGGTGCGCCATCACGTCTGGCCTGCTCACGATCCTGAGCGTCGACAGCTCGGCGGCGTCGAGCTCGAGCGAACGGATGTCGATACCCGTCTCCGACCGGTCCCCAGGACTGCGCAGCTCGCCGATCATCTCGCGGTGCAGTCGAGGGTCAAGCAGACGCACCCGTTCCGAGGCCGCGAAGACCTCCGCAGCCGCGGTGATGTCACGCCTATCGGCGAGCACAGACAGGCGTGCGCCCTCGGCGCGCGCCGCCCCCGCCAGCGCCAGTTCCGTCTCGGGCGCGATGGGCGCAGGAACCCCAACATGGCGATTCGTCCCGCGCCGCAGCATGCCGTCGTAGTGACGGGCGAGTTGCGCGTCGGATCCTTCGCCGAAGGTCAGGGTGGCCACCAGGGTCGGCACGTCGTCACCGCCGAACAACTCGACCGGTCCGAGCTTGCCGTGTGCCGCCGCAGCCACCTTGGCATTGAAGATCGCGGCGCCGAGCGCGACGTAACTGCCACGGCGCTGCACATCCATCGCCGCGGATCGGCCGGCATCGAGATACAGCCGGAGCGCACCCTCGTCGGCGCGCACCTTCCAGGGCTGCGCGTTGCCCCCGGAAGGCGCCCGGCTCACCGCGTGGGCCACCGCACCGATGGCGTCGTCCGGCGGCGCGGCGACGGTCGAGGCCTCGCGACATCGGAGGTCGCGGCTGACGCTCGGTACCCGCAATGCGTCGAGGTGCTCGTCCAGATCGATCCGGACGCGTCCGGACGGCAGGGGCCGACCCAACCCGAACCGTCGCACGGCAGAGGCCATGACCGCACCGCCGAGCAGCACGTCTCCACCGAGCTGTGGCCAGGTCGACAGGGTGCTGCCCAGCTCGACCAGGGATGCCGCCAGACGCGACGAGATGTCCTCGGCTCCCAGGATGCGCAGCGCCGGCCCCACCTTCTGGCGCGCCGACAACCCTGCCACCTCTGCCACCTCGATGTTTCCGAGCAGCCCGTGCAGCAGCGGCCGGTCGGGCTCGAGGTCGAACCGTTCCACGTCGATCAGGCCCCGGTCGCTGGTCTCCATCAGCACCGGGATCTGCCGTGCACGGGCACCTGCCCGCACCGCGACCTTCATGTCCAGCGAGTCGCACTCCTCGATCACGAGATCGAGTCCCTCGAGGAACTCATCGATCGTGTCGGCGTCGACGCCGCCGGTCTGCACCGAGACGGAGAGGTACGGGTCGATCTCGGATATCCGCCTGGCGGCGACGATTGCCTTGTTCACTCCGAGGTCGAAGACCGTAGCGGGTACCCGGTTCAGATTGGACAGCTCGACCGCATCGAAGTCGGCGAGCCTGATGGCACCGCAGCTACCTTCGAGGGTCAGCGCCACCGCAACCGCGTGGCCGACGCTGAGGCCGACAATCCCCACGGCGAGTTGCGCCAGCCGCCCCTGTTCCGCACGAGTGATCTTGTTTCGATTCCGGTCGAGGCGCACCAGCCGGAACCCGGATGGACCGAGGACCCGGACGGCCGCCCGCCGCCACGGGTAATAGGCCCAGGCCGGGCGCTCATCCGATTCCACGGGCGGGAGGATCGCACGAACAGCATTCCGTTGCGCCTCGAGTTCGTCGTGGAAGACGACATCCCCGCCCTCGCGAAGCGTCGCGAGCAAGTCCGCGTCATCGTCGCACCCGTCAGCAAGCAATGTCGCCGTGTACTGCTGGCGGGGCACCTCCATGACACGCTCCGAGCCTCAGTTCGAGCGGTGCAGTCTGATCGATTCATCATCGTCGTCTGCCGGCCACTGCGCACGCATCCGCGTGAACTGATTCGTTCCCTTGACCGCTCCGAGATTCTGACGGTTTCGCCGATCCCACCACATCATTCGCGTCCGGTATCGCTCGTCCGGATACGGTGTCGACGGAATGTGCTGTGCCACCTCGCCGCCCGACGATGCCCACAAGTGCAGCACGTGCTCGGCCGCGGTGGCCAGGAGGAACTGGACGTCCAGTATTTCCAAAGTGCAACAACCGATTCCGGCCAAGGACCGGGTGAGCTCGGTTCGTCGGGCGACTCCGTCCGCCACCCATGCGGCTTTCATCTCGACGACCCCGAATGGAATGCGGTCGGTGATCATCGTGCGCACCGCCCTTGCCCCTGGATGCCCCGCCCACTCCAGGGTGGCGTGAGCCTGTTCCGCGCGCTGATAGGGGCCTTGTGCCCGCAACCCACCCGCCACGAACCCGTCTCCCGCAATTGCGACGAAGAACAACGCCGTCGACTCGCCGTCGCGTGTCCGTTCGTAGTCCAGGGCACCCTCGGCGCCGTACTTGCGGTAGCCGCCCAACGCTCCGGCCAGGTATGCGGACCAGAGCTCCGGCTCCCCGGCAGGACGGGCGGCAACGAATCGACATTGCGACTGTGGGTCCCACACACTTCTGGATTCGATACGCGGTTTTTCCCCCGGAGTTGTCGTGCAGGCAGAGTTACTTGCCATCTCAATTGCTCCATTCCCAGAGTCGAGGTACCGGCCTGGAAGTCATCGGACCGCCGGTTCCAGCAAATTTCTTCCAGCCGACGCTCAGTACCGATGATCTCGCTTATCGTCAACAACTCTTCTCGGTTGTCGCGGCTTTGTCACCATGCGACAATCCGCGGCGTGAAATAGGCGATCCGAGCGAGCGAATCCGCTATACGAGAGAAATGAAGAGCTCTACAGAACTCGACGTACGCGTGAACTCGATCTCCTCGGCGAACGCCCGGTCGATGCGCCCCTCCTTCGCCGCCAGTTCCGCCTGTCGCCATACATCGTCGACCGGATCGTCAACCGGGCCGTCCGAGGTGAACACCGCGAAGTAACCGCCGGGAACTCGCACCAATACGTCACCGAGCACGAGGTCGTCCAGGTCGGCGCACGGGTATCCGATCACCGCGGACGACCGGCCGTCACTGCTCGGAACGTATACGGTCACGATCTCTGCAACCCCACGCTGGAGAATTCGCTCGCGCGTGAACTCCATCAGGCCACCGACTCTTTCGCCTGGCCCGGTCTCGACATTCGGTAGTACCAAGCCGCCGAAGTCCTGCACTCCGCGTTTGACGATTGTGAAGCTCATGCGGACGCCTCCCCGGGCACGGTTCGAACCGAAACATACAGATCGATTCGAAAGGCATTCGGATAGCGTTCGAAATCGCCGGTGAAGGCACGGCTGATCCGCCCCTCTCCCACGGCATCACGTACCTGGTCCCACAATTCGGCGACCACGCCCGGGAATTCACCGAGGGACACGAACCTGGCGTATCGGCCGGCTGGGATCCGGGCGACCAGGTGTCCCCGCCGCACCTCGTCGATCGACGAGCACTGATAACCGACGATCTGCGTGTAGTAGGAATCGTTCTCGGTCGCGTGGTCGGTGTAGATCGAAGCCAACGGCCCCGGCACGTCCTCCTGGAGAACGCCGGACCACGCCGACTCGAGATTGCGGTCTTGCAGCACCCCGAGAGGACGCTTCGGACTTCGCACCGGCAGGCCCGCCACGAGCGTCTCCCCGAGTTCGAGGAATTCGATCTCCGTCGGCCGAATTCTCATGACGACAGATCCTCCCTGGCAACGCGCCACTCGTAAGTTGCCACTGACGGCCCGACTCCGCCGCGCGTAGGTCAACAATAACCGCCCACGCCGCGCCCCGACGCTGCAAAATCAGGACCCGAAGCCGCCACGGATTCGGCACCCACCAACCAGATTTCAGCGGGCAGACCCCGTCGGGCGCAACGCGCATTTAAACCTACTTTCAGTCTGTTTTTGTCTTGTGTAGCAACTTTGGGTGTGGTTAGTCTGGGTAGAGCGAACTCGGCGGAGACAATTCGCCGCCTGCCCCACCCGTAGCTGGGTAGCCGGCAGAACCTCTCCAGGAGGTGAACAGCATGAAGGTCGTCCTGTTCTGTGGCGGATACGGGATGCGAATGCGCAACACCGCGGCGGACCTCCTGCCCAAACCGCTGCAGACTGTGGGGGCCCGGCCACTGCTGTGGCATGTCATGCGCTACTACGCCCACTACGGGCACAACGAGTTCATCCTGTGCCTGGGGTACGGCGCCGAACACATCAAGGAGTTCTTCCTCAGGTACGAGGAAGCCGCCTCGAACGACTTCGTTCTTCACGGCCACACCGTCGAACTCCTCGACTCGGACATCAGCGACTGGTCCATCACGTTCGTCGACACGGGTGTCGAGTCGGCGATCGGCGAGCGACTCCGACGGGTGCGGCCGTACCTGAACGGCGACGAGTGCTTCCTGGCGAACTATGCCGACGTGCTGACCGACGCGCCCTTGGATCGGGTGATCGCCGCGTTCCGCGCCTCCGGTGCCGCGGCATCGATGCTGGTCGTCCCTCCTCAGTCGTCGTTCCATTGCGTCGACGTCGCAGGCAACGGCGAGATCAAGGAGATCACCGCCGTGAGCGACATGCCGATCTGGGAGAACGGTGGGTACTTCGTCCTCACCCAGGAGATATTCGATCTACTTCCCCAGGGCGGCGATCTGGTCGCGGACGCGTGCGGAGCGCTCGCGGGCCAAGGCCGTTTGTTCGGCTACCGGCACGACGGGTTCTGGAAGCCCGCCGACACGTTCAAGGAGCGCGCCGATCTGGACGCCGATTACGCAAAGGGCATCCACCCCTGGATGGTCTGGACGCAGCCTCAACCGGTACCCGGCCCATGATCGACCTGCACGCTCTCAACATCGCCGAGATTGCAGTGCTCGGCGCACACTGCGACGACATCGCAATCGGCGTCGGCGGCACACTCCTCACCCTCACGAACGCAATGCCCGACCTCCGCGTTCGCGCTTTCGTCATGTCCGGCACCGATTCGCGACGAGAGATCGAGGAGCGGCACGCGCTCGCCGCACTGTGCCCCCGCGCCGACCTCGAACTCACCGTTCTCGACATCCCCGACGGCCACGCGCCCGGATACTGGGATCCAATCAAGACCGCGCTCGAGGCGTTCGCGCGAGACGTCTCCCCCGACGTGGTGTTCGCGCCCCAGCGCGGTGACGCGCACCAGGATCACCGGCTGCTGGCCGAACTGGTACCGACCGTGTTCCGGGACCATCTCGTTCTCGGGTACGAGATCCTCAAATGGGAGGCGGACACGCCTCAACCCACGGCGTTCCACCCGCTCACGACCAGAGTGGCCGAGGAGAAGGCCCGGGTGCTGATGAAGCACTACCCGTCGCAGACCACCCATGACTGGTTCGACGAGCAGTCCTTCCTTGGTATGTCCCGGTTGCGCGGGATCCAGAGCCACCGCCCCCACGCCGAGGCGTTCGTGGTGGAGAAGTCGACCCTCCGATTCGGAAGGAAGTGACATGCGCATACTCGTCACCGGAACCGAAGGCTACCTGGGCTGCCTGCTCGCGCCGACCCTGCTCGCCGAAGGCCACGAGGTGACCGGACTGGACACCGGCTACTACAAGGCAGGGTGGCTCTACAACGGCATCGACCAGACCCCGCACACGATCGCCAAAGACATCAGGGACGTCAGCGTGGACGACCTTCGCGGCTATGAGGCTGTCGTCCACATGGCCGAGCTCAGCAACGATCCGATCGGCGATCTGATCGGGAACGTGACGTTCGAGATCAACCACCTCGGCTCGGTCCAGCTGGCAGAACGGGCGAAGGCCGCTGGGGTTTCTCGATTCGTCTACATGTCGTCGTGCAGCGTCTATGGCGTGGCGGACGGCACCGTCGACGAGACGAGCCCGCTCAATCCGCTCACATCGTATGCGCTGTGCAAGGCGCTGGTCGAGCGCGACCTCATGGGGATGGCGGACGACGGCTTCTCCCCCACCGTCCTGCGGAACGCCACCGCATTCGGCGCATCGCCACGGATGCGGTTCGACATCGTGCTGAACAACCTCGCCGGCCTGGCCTGGACAGAGCGCGAACTCGCGATGACGAGCGACGGTACGCCGTGGCGCCCACTGGTCCACGCGCTCGATATCGCCCGGGCGATTCGCTGCACCCTTCGGGCGGACCGGGAGACGGTACATTCGGTGGTCATCAATGTCGGTTCCGACGAGAACAACTACACCGTCCGCGAGATCGCGGAGGCGGTTGGTCGCGAATTTCCCGGCTGCGGAGTGAGTTTCGGTCCGCCCACCGCCGACGATCGCAGCTACCGCGTCTCGTTCGCAAAGATCTATCGGGTCCTCCGGGACTACCGATCCGAGTGGGACGTGGCGGCGGGCGCGGCCCAGCTGCACCGGGTGTTCGACAGCATCGACCTGGACCCATCGACCTTCTACGGACGGGGCCACACCAGGCTCAAGCAGATCGAGTATCTGATCAAGACAGGTCAGGTCGACGGACAACTCTTCTGGAGGGACCGCTGATGGAATACACACGCACAGAGGTGGAGGGTGTGACCATCGTCGACATCGAGCCGCACCGAGACTCGCGTGGGTTCTTCTCACGATCGTTCGACACCGGCGAGTTCGAGGCGAACGGCCTCGCCGCCACCGTCGTCCAGACCAACATCTCCTTCAATCACGCCACCGGGACACTGCGCGGTCTGCATCGCCAGTGCCCGCCCTACACCGAGGCCAAACTCGTCCGTTGCACCCGCGGTGCGGTGGTCGACGTCGCGGTGGACGTGCGCCCGCACTCGACGACTTACCTCGAGCACGTAAAGGTCGAGCTCACCGCCGACAACCATCGAGCGCTCTTCCTCCCGCCGTACGTGGCGCACGGATTCCAGACGCTCACCACCGACACCGAGGTCATCTATCAGGTGAGTGGTCCGTATGCGCCCGCGGGCGAACAGGGGTTCCGTTATGACGACCCCGCTTTCGGCGTCATGTGGCCACTCCCGGTGTCCGTCATCTCGGACAAGGACGCGAGCTGGCCGCTGATCATCCACACCGGAACGCCGGAACCATGATGTACATCGATACCCTCCTGCAGGAACGCGCCAAGGCGGACAACCCCATCAGGGTCGCGATGGCCGGGTGCGGCTTCATGGGCCGCGGCCTCGTCAACCAGATCGTCAACAGTGTTCCTGGGATGGTTGTCTCTGTGATCGCCGTACGCAATCCCGCTCAGGCGAAGCGCGCGCTCATCGAGGCGGGCGTGCCCTATGCGGTCGAGGTCACCGGGCTGGCTGAGCTGAACAGGGCCATTGCCAACGGCACGCCCGCGGTCACCCAAGACTTCTCGGACATCACTCGAGCGGAGTCCATAGACGTGGTCGTCGACGTTACCGGCGCCGTCGAGTTCGGATGCCACCTGGCCCTGGATTGCTTCGAGAACGGCAAGCACCTGGTGCTGATGAATGCGGAGGTCGACGCCACCGCAGGGGCGGAGCTGGGCCGTCGTGCGGACGCGGCAGGGGTGATCTTCACCGGATGCGATGGCGACCAGCCCGGCGTCGAGATGAACCTCTACCGGTTTGTTCGCAGCATCGGACTGACCCCGTTGGTGTGCGGGAACATCAAGGGATTGCAGGACCCCTACCGAAACCCCACCACGCAGCAAGGATTCGCGGAGCGGTGGGGCCAGGACCCGTGGATGGTGACCAGCTTCGCCGACGGCACGAAGATGAGCGTCGAGCAGTCGATCGTCGCCAACGCAACCGGGATGTCGGTGCATCGACGTGGGATGCTGGGCCGCGATCACGACGGTCACGTCGACGATTTGACGGAGATGTACGACGTCGATGAGCTGCGCGGGCTCGGCGGGGCGGTCGACTACGTCGTCTATACGAAGCCAAACCCGGGCATCTATGTTCTTGCTGCACAAGATGATACGAAGCAACAGCACTACCTGGAGCTGTACAAGCTCGGCAAGGGCCCGCTCTACAGCTTCTACACCCCGTACCACCTGTGTCATTTCGAGGTTCCACATTCGATCGCGCGAGCCGCGTTGCTCGGCGACGCCACCGTTCGGGCGCTCGGCACCCGTCATGTCGAGGCCGTCGCCACCGCCAAGCGACAGCTGAAGGCGGGGACCGTCCTGGACCGACTCGGCGGATACGACTACTACGGTGAGGCCGAGAAGGCACACATAGCCAGGACCGAGCGCCTGCTCCCGATCGGCGCGGCACAGGACTGCGAACTCGTCCACGACGTGCCGAAGGATGCAACGCTCACGTACGACGACGTCCGACTTCCCGAGGGCCGGCTCGTCGACCAACTGCTCGCTGCGCAGGCGAAGCTACCGGCGGGCATCCCGCCGATCAGTAGGTAGCGATGGACCGTCGGCCACTGCTGGACCCGCCGGTACGCATGATGGTCTGCGGGGACGTCGTGATGCGCTACACCGAGGACGAGGTGGTGGACCTCGTGCGCTCTCGCCTTCGCCGCGCAGCATCGTCTGCGCTGTCGATCGGTTCGGTGAACCTCGATCACTTGCACCATTTTCGGACCTGCGGCTGCGCACCTGCCGATGCCGCGGATCCGGAGTGGTTGCTGCTCGCAGACGGGATGCCGATCGCGCGACGCGGAAACGCGTTGAGCGGCGCGAGCTGGCCGAGAGTCACCGGCGCCGATCTTCTGCCGCGACTGCTCGGCGTGGCCGAGGCCGAGGGGCGACGAGTCGGGTTCTTCGGAGGCACCGCGGAGTCGCATCGACTGTTGGGGCCGGTCATCGCCAACCGCTTTCCAGGTCTGCCGGTGTCCGGACTGTGGTCACCAACACGCGCCGAGATCGACTGCAGATCTATGGAACTCGCGCAGGAAATCAGGGAGGTCGAGACCGACATGCTGGTCGTCAGTCTGGGCAAACCACGCCAGGAGCAGTGGATCAACCGGTACGGCAGGCATGCCGGGGCGAAGATCATGCTTCCGTTCGGCGGCGCTACGGACTTCCTGGTCAATGTCAAACATCGAGCGCCGCAATGGATGGAGTCGGCCGGACTGGAATGGTTCTATCGGCTCAGCCACGAACCAAGGCGGTTGGCGCGCCGCTACCTCATCGAAGGCCCGCCCGCCCTGGTACGCCTGCGCACCGCCCGGATCCTGGATGCGCACGCGAACCCCGGATGATCCGATGGCGGAGAAGATGCCTCAGGATGCGACCGCTCCCCCACACGTTGCGAACGACCGGATAGTCAGGGCGTTCGGCACCCAGTTGGTGTTCCGCATCTTGGGTATGTCGGCATCGGTAGTCACCGTCGCGCTCACGGCCCGGCATCTCGGCCCGGGTCCATACGGACAACTGACCATCGCGATCGTCTTCATCGGCATGTGGACCAGCCTGACCGAGCTCGGAATCGGCGCCGTCATCGTGCGCCGGGCGACCTCCGGCCGCGGGGAACTCCATCGCCTGGTCCGGGTCAATTCCGGCCTGTCAGTGCTGTACTGCGTCCCGCTTGCGGTGATCGCGGCTGGGTCCGGAATGCTCGTCTACGACGATCCCGCCGTGCGCAGCATGCTCGTCATCGTCGCGATCAGCCTGGTCCTGACCAGCCTGACAACCTGTTTCGAACCGGTGTTTCTGACCACGATTCGATTCACCGCGGTCGCGGTCTCGGACTTCGTCAGTCGGCTGGCATCACTCGGGGCGACTGCATATCTCGTCTCCATCGGCGCCGACGTCATCTGGTTCGCGGTGGTACAGCTGATTCCACCTGCCGTCACGCTCGTCATCCAAGGGGCTGCCGCGGCGCGAATTCACTCCTGGCGTCCGGTGTTCTCCCTCGCAGAGAGCCGGAGTCTGATCCGGGAGAGCCTGCCCCAGATGGGCGTGCTGATCATCGCAGCGCTGTATTGGCGAATCGACGGGGTGATCCTGAGCCTGCTGAGCACTCCGGAGGAGGTCGGCGCCTACGGGCTCGCGTACACGCTCGCGTTCACCACGCTGGTGCTGTCCACCTTCTTCCTGAAGTCGAGCCTGTCCACGATGACCGAGATCTACGCGCGCGATCGATCGGCATTCGCGACCTTCCTGCGACACGGCGTAGAAACGATGTTCTTCCTCGGCGTACCGATCGGGATCGTCGGCGCGATGCTGTCGGGCCCGCTCATCGCACTGCTCGCCGATGAGAAATTCGTGGCCCGCGGCGGACCCACGCTGGCCCTGCTGTTCATCGCGGCCGCAGTCCGCTTCGTCACCGGAACACTCGGGCAGGCCCTCTTCGCGGCACACGACCAGGTCTTCCTGTTCCGCCTGAGCATCGCCACCGTCGGCTTGAACATCGCACTGAACATCTCGCTCGCATCGCACTTCGGCGCGGTCGGGGCAGGCGCTGCACTGGTGTGTACCGAGGTCTTCGGACTCCTGATAGCCACCTGGCAATTGGGCCGAAACTGCGGCTACCGCACGCCCGGGACGTTCCTCTTGCGGCTGCTGGTGCCGTCTGCGGTCAGTGTGGCCGTGGTGCTCGCGCTGAGCGATCAACACGTTCTGGTCACCGGCGCGGCGGCCGCAGCCTCGTACCTGCTGACAAACCTGGCCGTCGGTCCGGTCACCGCGCGGACCATCAGGTCGATCCGAGGCGGCGACGTGATTTCGCATGTTCCGCAACGCATATGAGAATGGGCAAGGAGTGTGCTGAGATGGCACGAGAACTGGATCGAGCTTATCTGCGGCGCGGCCATGACCCAACAGGGCCGCCTGCGCACCCCACACGTACCGCTCCGGCCTTGAGCGTGCTCATCGTCACCTACAAGAGCAACGCCCTTGTTGAAAAGTGTCTGTCCGCAGTCGCCACGCACCTGCCGGGGCGCAGTGTCCACGTCTACGAGAACACCGGCGACGGCCATCCCGGCCGAGAGGATCTCGCGGCCAGGCACCCCGACGTCAACTGGGTCATGGGGTCGGTGAACATCGGCTATGCGGCCGCCGTCAATGCACTTGTCGACCACACGCCACCCGACACCGATCTGCTCTTCCTCAATCCCGACGCGACTCTGTTGGGACCGCTGACCAAGACTCTGGCACTGATCCGCCGGCCGGGGGTCGCCGCGGTGTCGCCGCTGATCAAGGAGGGCGACGGGGACCCAGCGGCACCGGGTCGCAATACGGACTGGGACGTCGCGCGGCGGAAGGTGAACCTCCTGCGAGCTCTGGTCGACACGGCCGGATACTCCGCACGGCTGAGGCGGACGCCGCTGTCCTACAGATACGCGCGGCAGCCCTTCGCGGTCGAGGGGTATGTCGGCGGCGCCTGCTTGGCGGTCAACCGCGACGCGTGGAACGCCATCGGGCCCTTCGACGAAGAATTCTTCCTCTATGGCGAGGAGACGGACTGGCAGTATCGGGCGCGGTCGGCGGGCTGGCGAATACTCCTCGCTGACGAGGTCGGTGCCGAGCACTCCGACCACACGCCACGCGCCGACGGTGACTCCGAAGGCCGACGCAACCAGGACCTGCTCCGCACGAACTCTGCGTTGATCCTGGAGCATCAGCGCGGCGTCCACCGAGCCGACGCCTACCTGGCGGGATCGGCACTGCTCGAGCGGGTCCAACGGTCCACACGCGAGCTGCGTCGAAGCAGACCTGCCCCGCATCCCGATCGACCAGCCGTGATCATCACCTCCAACCGACTCGTCTACGGCGGAGCCGAACGCCAGAAGGCGTTGCTGGCAACAGAATTGGACAAACGCGGTTATCAGGTCACCCTTGTGTGCCTGCAGAGGTACGGCCCCCTGCTGCGAGAGATTCCGCATTCGATACGGGTACTTCGACACCCGTGGTGGGCACCGAGCATCGAGATAAACTCCGGCCCTGCGGTCGTCATCAGCGGCGATACGAACACCGAGGCCGGATTCTCCGCGCTGTGGCGGCGCCTCGGCCCGGATCGGCGCTGGCTGGTCGCCGCACACACACCCCCCGATCCGGGCGGCCCCACGTACTCCCTGGCTCTCGGTGCCGCCATGCGGCAGGCGGACGGGTTCATCGCGCTCGCCGAGAAGCACTGGGAGGAACTCACCGCGTACCAGAATCTGGGAGACCGCTGGTTCAGCGTGCCGAACGGGGTCATCTCCTCGGTCGCTTTGCGAGACCCTGTCGCGAGATCCCCGCGGATCGACAGGCGCCCGCTCCAACTGGTGATGCTCTCGCGGATTGTCGCGCACAAGAATCCGCACCTGCTGATCGAGGCACTCGACGGGCTGCGCGAGCTGTCCTGGGAGCTGTCCATCTTCGGAGACGGACCGGATCGCGAGCGACTGGAGGCGCTGACCCCCCGCGAACTGCGCCACCGGGTGCACTGGCGCGGGTGGTCCGCCGGCCCGGAGCCCGCCCTCGCCGACTGCGACCTGCTCTGTGTCCCCAGCCGCTCTGAGGCCTTTCCGCTGGTGATCCTCGAGGCCATGGCCAGACAGATCCCGGTTGCGGCCTCCGGAGTGTGCGCTGTCCCCGAGATGCTCGCGCACGGCGAGGCAGGGGTCGTGGTCGACCCTGTCTCCGTGGCGAATTGGCGTTCGACACTCGCCCGGTGCATCAACGAGCCCGACGGCCTGCCCGGAATCGGAAGGCGCGGGTTCGAACGCATGCGCGCCAACTACACGATCGAGGTGATGGCGGATGCGTACGTCGCGGCCATCGAGAGCGTGCAGGCGAATCAGGGTGTGGTGCGCGCGGGTGCGAGGCGGTGACATGATGCGAGTTCTCTGGTTGTCGCCGTGGATGCGATCGCTCGCACGGGTCCACGTCGAAGCGCTTGCGGAGCGCGGTGCGGACGTGATGCTGGTGACGACGGATCAGCACCCGCAGTCCGATACCGCCCGTGAATACGAAGCGGTGCTGAACACGCGACTGAAGGATCCCGACAGCTGGAGGCAATTCCTGCACGGGTGGCGCGCGGCCACCCGGTTCTCGCCCGACGTGGTGGTCGCCGAACTGGTTCGAGACCCGCGATGGATGGCGTTCGGTGCGCTCGCGCCACGGGTTCAACTGATCCACGACGACCGGCCGCACGACGACGCCGAGCAGCGGCCGGCACCCGAACGAATCGTGTTCGACCGCTGGGCCGCGAGCTCCGTGGCCACGGTGGCCTTCAGCGAGTACGTCGCCGCCGCGATCAGGGACCGACCCGATGTGCGCCACAGCGCACTGACGGTGATCCCACTCACCAGCGACCTGCCCGCCGATCTGGTGCCGGAACCTTCCCCTGCACACGAGCGTCACGATTTCGTCTTGCTCGGAAGGCTCAACGCCTACAAGAACATCGAGGTCGTGTTCGAGTCCTGGCATGCCCACGTCGGCGGTCCGGACTGGCGCGGTGACGAATTGATACTCATCGGGGACGGCCAGCTATCCGATCCGCTTCCCTCACACACCCGTTGGATCCGTGGGCCGTATTCGTACCCGGACGTGCTCGAGCAGATTTCCCATGCCAAGGGGTCCATCGCACACTATCGGCGGGCGACGCAGAGCGGTGTGCAGGTCCTGTCGATGCAGCTGGGGGTGACGCCCATCGTCTCGCGCGAGGGCGCGCTACCGGAGTTTCAGCCGCCGCACGCTGCGCCGGTCGGTGTCGATGATGTGGTGGGGTTGACCGCGACGCTCGACCGCCTGGCCGATCCGGCGTTCGCCGCGTCGAGCGGCGCCGCGTCTGCGGACCACTACCGGGACCACTACCCGGCCGATCGCGCCGCGGGCCTGTTCATGGAGTTGTTCGACCGCGTCGGCGTCGCGAATCCCGCGCCAAACCGTCCCACACAGAACCCAGTTCGCAATACCAGCGGTTGAGGTCGAACGCGGAGGCCCGATCGCGCGCGGCCGCGGCGAGCCTGGTTCGCAGCGCGTCGTCGAGCACCACTGCGGACAGGGCGTCGACGAGCGCACCCCGATCGCCAGGGGTGACCAACAGCCCGTCCACCCGGTCGGTGATCGCTTCGCCGATGCTGCCGACCGGCGTCGCGATGGGCACCAGCCCGTGTGCCATCGCCTCCAGGAGCGCCATCGGCAGGCCCTCGTCGTAGCTCGGCAACACGAAGACATGCGACCGGCCGAGGAGGTCGTCCCGCTCGATCGGACCGATCCATCCGACCACGGCAACGATGTCCTGCACCCCGGCCTCACGTGCCGCGGTCCGGACCTCCTCGATCTCGCCATCACCCGCGACCGTGACCTGGAGGCGGCTCCGCACCTCCCGTGGAAGGATCGCCAGCGCAGCAATCAAGTCATAGCTGCCCTTTCGCGTGCCGAGCCGGCCGAGCGCGACCGCGCGAACCGGGTCGGCGTCACCCTGATGCACCCGGCTCCGCGGAATCCGCACGGCGTTGTAGAGCACCCCCACCTTGGCCGGCGGCAGCTTCATACAGTCCGCGTACTGCTGCGCCAACCCCTCGCCGAGCACCAGCCACCGAGTGGCGGGCAACGCCGCTCGCACCAACCGCTGAGCGAAAGCAGGAAGCCCCTCGAACCACCCCGCGAAGTCGAAGCTGTGTCCGTGGATCACGGCCGGCACACCGATCGCGCGGGCGGTCAGCAGCGGCAGTGACTTTCGGATCACGCTGCCGCCGTGAGAGAGATGGACGTGCAGCACATCGGCCCGCCCGCGCAGCAGACACCAGGACGCGACGATCATGCCGCGTACGCCCACGCGCAGGCGCTGCGCGAGACTCCCGTCGACGTAGGTCGCCACTGACGAGATCGCGAATCGCGAATCCGGGGTGTCCAGCATGAGCCGCGTGACGGTCGCCATGCCGCCGCGACTGAGCGGACCCGACGGTGCGGGTCCGACGATCAGGACCCGCACCCTCCGCTCGGCCCGGTCAGACACGGAGATCCCTCCCGGTACCCGGTGTGCCGGTCTGTCGCCCGGAGCGAGCCATCGTCGCGAATCCCATTGCCGCGCCGAGAATGCCGCCGAGGACCAGCGCGTTCGGGGGATCGAGCGGTAGCGGGTCGACGATGCAGACGAACAACAGCCCGACGGCAACGGCGGCGCAGATCAGCGCGGGAACCGACCTGCTCGTCAGTGCGCGGACAATCGGCGTGAGCGCGAATACCGCAAGCATCACCGTTCCGAAGACGCCCGCCTTCACCAGCCACCAGAGGTAGAAGTTGTGTGCGTACGTCGTGCCGAGCGTGGCCGAGAATTCGCCCGCCTTCCCGAACGGCAGTTGATAGGCGTACCCGAGCCCATGCCCGAGAAGGGGCGACTGCTCGATGGCCCGTTCGAGGTTCGCGTTCTCGTGCAGCCGCGCGATGGTGGAGCTGTCGACCGCCAGTGCATTCGTCGAGACACCGCCGAACACCCGGATGGTGAAGGCACTGACCTGATCCGACAACCATGTGCCCGCACCGGATCCCCCGAGCAGGTAGAGGAGCAATGGCACGAGTCCGAGAGTGACCACAGCGCCGTAAGCAATCAGCTTTCCCACCCGGACGAGCGTGTTACGACTCATGGCGGCAAGTGCCACGCACGCGACGGTCAGCGCCAGCGCGATCAAGGTGCTCCTGGAGAACGAGAGCAGTGTGGTCACCAGCGACGGGATCCCGAACGCCACAAAGTTCGATGCCCGCGCCACACCCATCAGGTAGGCCGCCGCGAGCACGCAGAGTACCGCCATGCTCAGGGCCTGGGTCGAGGTGAGCAACCGCACCGCTTCGGAAGCTCCGGTTTCGCGGACGAGGCTTTCGGTTCGGCCACTGAGCACCAGCCCGGTGAGGGAGCTGATGACCAGCATGATGGCCGAGAACCACAGTGTCACGCCCACGGCCAGGAGGGCTTGTCGCACGGCGCCCGCCCGGACGATCAACACGGCCAGCATGAACCCCGCCACCATCTCGACAAGAAACTGTGATTCGCGAGCGAGTCGCTCGATGTCGTTACCGGCCTCGTGTCCCCGCGCCGTGAAGATCGCGATGGTGACCAGGAAGATCCAGCCGGGAATCAGGTCGCCGAATCGCACCTCCGTCGAGAACATCAGGAACACGATCGCGAGAACGACCGCCGCTTCGTAGGGGTAGACCGTGAGAGGGCCGACATTCGTGCCCACCCGAAGTGCCGGTGGTAGCGAGGCGAAGCTCAAGAAGATGGCGACGTCGACCATTCGCAGCGGCCGGACCAACAGGAGGACCAGCGACAGCAATCCGCCGATCAGCATGATCCCCTGCGTGTTGTTCCTCGCGGCGATCGCTCCAGCCCCGAAACACACCAGCGCTGACGCTCCCGCGATGGCGGGGCGCACGACGGCTGGTTGGGTCAGCCACAACGAAAGTTCCTCGCCGGCATTGCGGGCCCGCATCGGCAGTCGCAGGTCTGCCACGCTCGACATGGGGTCAGCCCACCCGGGCATTCGTGAACACCGTGCCGATGATCGGCGCTCCCGCACCGTGCAGGGTGTTCACGGCTCGACTCACCTCGTCCGAACGGCTCGTGCCGCGTCGCCCGACCAACAGCGTGCCGTCGATCCGGGTGGCCAGCAGGAGCGCGTCGGCAGCAGACAGCACCGCGGGACCGTCGACAACGACGAAATCGAAGGTCGACCTCAGCTTGTCGATCACCGACGCGAGCGGCGCGGATCCCAACAGTTCGCCCGGCGCCGCGTGGTCCGAACCGGAGGTCATGACCGACAGGTTCTCGTAGTCTGTTTGCGCCACAGCCTGTTCTACGACCGAGGGGTCGCGAAGCACGTCGCTCAACCCCGGCTGGGCATTCACCCCGAAGAGACTGGCGAGTTCGTTCTTTCGCAGATCGCCCTCGACCAGCAGCACCTTGTCGTCGGTCTCCGCGAGGGCAAGGGCGAGATTGACCGCCACCGTTGTCGCGCCCTCGCCGCCGACCGGACCGGTCACCAGGATCATCGGATTGTCAGTGGTCGCGGTCAAATGCAGCAGTCGTGCCCGAAGACCCCGGTAGGCCTCGCTGGACCCGCCATCGCTCCCGAACACCACCGGCGTTTCGCGGCCGGCGGGTCTCGGCCTCCGTAGCTCGCCCACCATCGGCAGATCGGAGGCCTCGTCGAACTCCGCACCCGTTCGGAGCGTTCGGTCCGTTGCATCACGGACGAGTGCGAGCAGGGTGCCCAAGAGAAGACCGACGATGAGGCCGAGCGCCAGATTTCGCTGGGCGTTCGGGCTCGAGCGCCCCTGCGGCGGGGTCGGACGCTCAACCACGGTCGCCTGCATCGCCGCAGGTGGCTGCCCGCCGTCCGCCGGGGACTCCAGCCTGCCGACGAGCGCACTGAACTGATCGGACATCGCGTTCACGAGCGTGACAACCCTGTCCCGATCCGTGTCCGTCACGGTCAACTCGAAAACGAGAGACTCCGGCACGTACTCCACGGCGGTCGCGCTAACCAACTCATCCGGGCTCATGTCGATGCCCAATTGGTCGATGGCGCGGCCGGCCACCTCGCTGCCCCCCGCGATCTCGGCGTACGAGGACAGTCGCAGCGCGGCAGCTTGGGTGGCGTTGTACTTGTCTGTCACGGTGCTCGCATCGGCGACGGAGATGAAGATCTTCGACGAGGCCTGGTAGCGCGAGGGGGGAATCACCGTCGCGGCGACCGCTCCGAGCAAGCAGATCGCCACGGCGGTCGCAACGATCAGCCAGCGGGTCCCCAGGATCCGGACGAACGTGTGAAGGTCCACGAATTGTCCTCTCTGCACTCGGCCCGACCGATGCCTACCGCGCGGGTTACGGCACCGAGAACGTGGCGATTGGGTACTGTCCGGCCGCATCCCTCCCCGACCGTGCGAGCGTCATCGGCGGCAGGTCGACGCGATGGGTGCCGCCGGGCTTGTGCTCGTTCCACGCCATCCCCGCGGTGACGGTGTACTGCCCGGCGGCCAGGCCGGACCGGTCGATCCGCACGGTCTCACGCGCAGTCGACGGACTCGGCTCATCGTCGATCGAATCCAGGGACTGCTCGACGACCATCGACACGGGAGCGAGCTCGGATCCCGTCCGCCGCACGATATTTCCGGCCGCATCGGCGACTTCGTACTCGATTCGCCAATCCTCGAACGCTGGTGCTGCCCCGAAATTGATCCACCTGGCTTCGATCCACTCGGACTCACGCTCGGAATCGAATCTCGGCGAACCCGCGGCCACCGAGTATCGATACCCGGCGAATTTGTTTGTCCGCGCCCAGAGTGCGAACAGCCCCGGTTCCATCGGCTGTACCGCATTCTGATCCGGAAACCCCACGCTCGAGGTCATCGATACATGATAGTCGACCGTGTCACGCAATCCTTTCTCATAGTAAGCGCCCCTCCCCGTCCCGGCCGGGAGCTGGCACCATTCGGTCACGACCGGGGCAGTCGAGAAACGCGCTCTCATCGTGGACACGAGCGGTTCGTCGGAGGTGACGTACACAGAATCCTCGTCGTCGGCCCACGCAGGCAACGGTGTCTGGACACCCAGACAATCAGCGCGTATCCCGACCGGCCGTCTCGTCGCCGGTCCCACGGACTCGTCGGCGAACAACTGTCGCATGATCTCCGGGTTGCCCGGCGCCGCGACGACCTGCGTATCCGGAAACGCCCCCAGGTTCGCCTCGACCAAACGTCGAATCGAGCGGGCGGTAATGCTCTGGTCCCGGAACTGACTGAGGTACCCCAGCCGCCGCTCACTGTCCTCGAGTGAGGGCCCGGGAGAGGCGAGTTCATCGCGGAGGTAGGCAATGTGGTTCTCGCTGAAGTCGCCGTACCCGGAAAACTCGAAAATGCTCAACCTTTCGTCCTTGTTGTAGCGTCGACCCAATTCCGCCAACAGTTGCTCAAAGTAAGCAAGATAATCCTCGTTGTTCCAATCCGGCACGACCTGCTTGATCCCGTCGTGCTCGAAATCCCTGGTCGTGCCCGGAATCAATGCCAACCAGTCCGGGACCGCAATGTTGGTGTTGTTCGGGTAAAACTTGTTGCAGCATGAGTTGTACGAGTAGATGCGCAGCGTCAGTCGTCCGCCCTGGCCTGCGTACCGAGCCAGCGCCTCATCAATCTTGCTGAAGTCGAACCTGGCCTCGTAGGGAGCCTCATTCGGAACGGTGCGAGGATCCAGGGGTTGGAGATCACGCCACGAGATCCGCGTGCTCGCATCGCCTGCGGAGGGCCACGCGGGGTATCGGTTCTGCGCCGGATTCTCCTGCGGGAAAAGGCCTGTCAACAGATTCTGATACTGCCCGCGTAGCGGATTCGCCACGTCAGGGTCCGCAAATGGAATCGTCGTGACGTCGACGGAGCGCGCTCCGGGATCCACCGGAGGCACAGCGGAGCATCCGCTCAGCATTGTCGCGAACGCAACCGCGCCCACGACAGATCCGCCCATCCGGAAGTACATTTCGCCTTCGCCACTCCAGTCACACCCATCCGCAGACAGGACGTCAACAATGACCGCGCGTACTCCTGTGTGAGCTTACCTGCGCGATCGGCCCGGGCGCTTCCACCCGGGCGGACTACCCCGGAGCTCTACACTTGGGTCGAGGCAACTCAGCAGAATTCACGAAAGGCGTCGTCCGATGCCGATCACGCACGCCATCAAGCGCAGCCTGGCTCCGATTGCGAAGCAGGTTGCACCACGACGGTTCTGGCGAAGGCGCTACCGGATCTTGTCCGATTCGGCCCTGCACGACGACGAACTCCTGCTCGTGCGACAGCTCTGCGACCCCACGAAGGTATCGGTCGATGTCGGCGCCGACATCGGCGCATTCACGATCGCGATGCTCGACCGGTCGAGTTCGGTCATCGCATTCGAACCCCGCACTGCGCAGGCCCGGGAGCTCGCCACGATGTTCGACACGATCGGCGCCCCGGTCCGGGTCGAAGCCGTCGCTCTCTCCGAGCACACGGGCGCGTCGACGATGAGAGTTCTCGTGTCCGACCCGGGGAGAAGCACGATCGAGGCTGCCAACGCCCTGGATGACGCCGACGGCAGCCCGGTCGAGACGATCGATGTTCCCAGCAGTCGGCTCGATGACTTCGATCTGGACAATGTGGGATTCATCAAGATCGACGTCGAGGGCCATGAGCTCGCGGTGCTGCGCGGGGCACGTGCCACCATCGAGAGAAATCGGCCCACCTTCCTGATCGAGGCCGAGGAACGTCACCGTGCGAACGCGGTGGGCGAGGTCATGTCATTCCTGGATCGACTCGGATACGACGGGTACTTCTTCACCGGGGACGAACGCCGGTCGATTGCCGACTTCGATCCGGTCGAGCATCAGAACTCCCAGCACATCGCGAGCTGGAAGGACGGTTGGACCCGCACCGGGCAGTACGTGAACAACTTCGTCTTTCTCCCGCATTCGTGAACCAGGGCCGAGCCGATCACCGATCAGCCGTCAGCCGGTCCGCGATCATCGCCGCGATCGGCAACGCGGACGTCGCCGCCGGCGAGGGAGCGTTGAGCACGTGCACGGAGCGCGGGGTCTGCTCGATCAGAAAATCATGCACCAGAGTCCCGTCACGGAGCACCGCCTGCGCCCTGATCCCCGCGACTCGCGGCAACAGGTCCTCCAGTGTCAGATCGGGACAATACTTTCGGCATCTGGCCAGGTAGCCACGCACGAACAGCGAATCCCGCAGCTCGCCCGCGCCGGTGCGAAAGTTCGCACGAGCGACCCGGTAGAACCCGGGGAACTTCGCGTAGTCCCAGACGTCCCGGCGTGCGAAGCTGAACTTCCGGTACCCCTCGCGGGCCATCCCGAGGACTGCGTTCGGACCCACCGTCAGCCTGCCGTCGACGGTGGGACTCAGGTGGACACCGAGAAAGGGCAGGGCCGGATCCGGGATCGGATAGATCAGATGGTGGACGAGGTCCGAGCGGTGCGGCGGAAGCTCGTAATACTCGCCCCGAAAGGGCACGATCCGAAGGTCGATTCGAACCCCCGCCAGGCGGGCCATGCGATCCGCCTGCAGACCCGCGCAGACGACCAGCCGTCGCGCCGACCACGATCCGGCCGGGCCGCCCACCACGACCCGATCGGCCGTCTCGCCGATGTGAGCCACCTCCACGCCGAGACGGATCTCGCCGCCCGACGATCGGACGTGATCTGCCAAGACCTCGGTGACCCTGCGGTAGTCGACGATTCCGGTTGTCGGCACGAAGAGCGCGCCGGTGCCCGTCACCGCCGGCTCACGGCGGAGTAGTTCGGCCCGATCGAGCACGTCGACGTCGAGCCCGTTGATCTTCGCGCGCTCGTACAGCGCCTGCATTCTCACCTGCTCGACGGAGTCCGTCGCGACCAGCAGTTTGCCACGGACATCGAACGGGATGCCGTGCTCAGCGGCGAAATTCTTGGTCAGCTCGGCCCCGCGCCTGCTCAGCTCGGCCTTGAGGCTGCCCGGCTGATAGTAGATGCCCGAGTGGATGACGCCGCTGTTGTGGCCGGTCTGATGCATGCCGAGCCCGTCGGCCTTCTCCAGCAGGAGCAGGCTCGCTCCCGGTCGCCGCAGGAGGATCTCACGGGCGGTGGCGACTCCCACGATGCCCCCGCCGATGACGCAGTAGTCGAACATCGACACCCGCTTTCTGCGGCGGACGACCTACCGCGCTACCCAGTATCGCGCCCAGACGTCCGCGGTGAGGCGGCCCCGTTCGATCCCGCTCACGTGCGCGGCGGCCTCGGTGGCCCTGATCCGCGCCACGAAAGACAGGGTCGCCTTTCGCAGGGCGTCCTCGGCGTTGCCTGCCCCGCCCAGCCGCACCGTCCGGAGCTCGGCGGGGATCAGGTTCGCCGGCAACCCCGCCTTGGTCGCCCGCCCGATCACCTGTTCGGCCAGCGCGAGCGCCGGCTGCGCCATCGCGATGCCGTCGATGCAGGACGCCCGCGACTTCTCCGCCGCCTTCGCGATCTCCCACGCCGCCTCCTGGTCGGCCACGTCGATCGGACCCACGTGACCGTTGGTCAGATGGGGGCTGCGGGAGGCCAACTTGGCGACGAGAGTGTCGGCGACGTCATCCACGGTGAACGGGTCGGTGGCCGATTCCTGGGCGATCCGTGAGTGAAACAGCACCTGCAGCAGCAGGTCGCCCAGTTCCTCGCGCAGGCCGTGGGGGTCGCCCTCCTCGATCGCGTCGAGCAGTTCGTAGGTCTCCTCGAGCAGGTACCGGCGCAGCGAGTCGTGGGTCTGGGTCACCTCCCAGCCGCCGAATCCCCACAGCCGGTCCATCACCTCGACGGCCGCCAGCAACCGCTGTCCGGGCACCGGCGACGCCGCGACCACCTCCTCACCCGAGGACACGCGGTGCCGCGCCTGTACCCCGGCGGGATCTACTGCCACCAGCACGGCGGCACCCGGAGCGTGCGGCAGACCCAGCTCCTCACGTACCCCGACCGGCACGTCGGAGGCGTATTCGACCTGCCCACGCAGCAGCCGCACCGCCGCCGCCGGGATCCGGGTGGGACGCAGCGGGTCGAGCAACACCACCGTCATCGCCTCACGCCCCCGCCTGCACCCTGACGTCCACTGCGCCCGCTGCCCGTCCGTCGAGGGCGAGCAGGAAGTCCGCGATGTACTGCAGAAGCTCCACGTCCCGGACCCGGTCCGCACCGATCCCGCCGGAACCGGTGCGCGGCAACGGAAGCTGTACCATCCCGGTGGTCGCGCGGTACTGCGCACTCGGGTACAGACGCTTGAGTCGCAGCTGCTTCGAGTCCGGCAGCTGCATCGGCGCGATCTTGAGCTGAGTGCCCGCCACCGAGACCTCCTCGAGGCCGAACTCGCGGCACAGCAGGCGCAGCTTGGCGACCGAGACCAGCCGGCCGACCTCCTCCGGCACCGGGCCGTACCGGTCGACGAGCTCCTCGATCACCGCGGCGATGGCCTCTGGGTCGGTGGCGGCGGCCAGCTTCCGGTACGCCTCGAGGCGGAGCCGGTCGCTGGTCACGTAGTCGGGGGGGATGTGCGCGTCCACAGGAAGGTCGATGCGTACTTCTTTCGGAGCTTCGTCGGTCGTGACCGTCCTGCCGTCGGCAACCGCACGGAACGCCTCGACGGCCTCGCCGACCAACCGCACGTACAGGTCGAAGCCGACGCCGGCGACGTGCCCAGACTGTTCCGCCCCCAACACATTTCCCGCACCGCGGATCTCGAGGTCCTTCATGGCGACGGCCATACCGGCGCCGAGGTCGGAGTTCTGCGAGATGGTGGCCAGGCGGTCGTACGCGGTCTCGGTGAGCGGCTTCTCCGGCGGGTACAGGAAGTACGCGTAGCCACGCTCGCGACTGCGGCCGACGCGCCCGCGAAGCTGGTGCAGCTGGGACAGACCGAGCGAATCGGCCCGCTCCACGAGCAGGGTGTTGGCATTGGAGATGTCCAGCCCGGTCTCGATGATCGTGGTGCACACCAGCACGTCGAACTCGCGCTCCCAGAAGCCCTGCACGGTCTTCTCGAGATTCTCCTCGTTCATCTGGCCGTGCGCGACGACCACCCGCGCCTCGGGCACCAGGTCGCGAAGTCGCTTGGCGGCCTTGTCGATCGAGCTCACCCGATTGTGCACATAGAACACCTGTCCGTCGCGCAGCAGCTCGCGCCGGATCGCGGCCGCCACCTGCTTGTCGGCGTACGCACCGACATAGGTGAGCACCGGGTGCCGCTCCTCGGGTGGGGTGAGGATGGTCGACATCTCGCGGATGCCCGCCATGCTCATCTCGAGGGTTCGCGGAATCGGGGTGGCGGACATCGTGAGCACGTCGACGTGGGTGCGCAGCGCCTTGATGTGTTCCTTGTGCTCGACACCGAAGCGCTGCTCCTCGTCGACGATGACCAGCCCGAGGTCCTTCCACCGGACCGCGGTCTGCAGCAGCCGGTGGGTGCCGACGACGATGTCGACCTCGCCGTCGGCCATGCCGGCGATGATCTCCCGCGAATCCCCCGGGTCGGTGAACCGGGACAGACCCCGCACCTTGACCGGGAAGGCGGCCATCCGCTCGGTGAAGGTCTGCAGATGCTGTTGCGCGAGAAGAGTGGTCGGCACCAGGACCGCCACCTGCTTGCCGTCCTGTACCGCCTTGAAGGCGGCCCGGACCGCGACCTCGGTCTTGCCGTACCCGACGTCGCCGATCACCACGCGGTCCATCGGGACCGGTTTCTCCATGTCGGCCTTGACCTCGTCGATGACCGTCAGCTGGTCGTGGGTCTCGGTGAACGCGAACGCGTCCTCCATCTCCTTCTGCCACGGGGTGTCAGGGCCGAAGGCGTGCCCCGGCGCGGCCTGGCGGGCGGCGTACAGCTGCACCAACTCGCCCGCGATCTCGCGAACCGCCTTGCGGGCCTTACGCTTTGTGTTCGTCCAGTCTGAGCCGCCGAGCTTGGACAACGCGGGCAGCTCGCCGCCGACATAGCGGGAGAGCTGGTCGAGGGACTCCATCGGCACGAACAGCCGATCTCCTGGATGACCCCGTTTGCTGGCCGCGTACTCGATCACCAGGTACTCGCGGCGCGCGCCACCGACGGTTCGCTCGACCATCTCGACGAACCGGCCGATGCCGTGCTGGTCGTGCACCACCATGTCGCCCGCCGTCAGCGCGAGCGGGTCGACCTGGTTGCGTCGCTTGGCGGGCAGTCGCCTGCCGTCCCCGACCGCCGCGACACGGTTGCCGGTGAGGTCGGACTCGGTGACGACCACGAAACCCTGTTCGCCCGCGTTCGGGAACATCAGGCCTTCGTGCAGGCTGCCGCAGAGCACCGCGACCACGCCGGGCTCCGGCGCCGCGCCCGGCGCCAGCTCGGTCGCCGGTACCTCCGCCTCGGCGAGCCGTTCCAGCACTCGGCGCGCGGTACCGGAGCCCGCCACCACGATCACGGCCCGGCCGCCCGCGCTCACGTGCGCCCGCAGCGTCACGAACAACTCGGCCAGCAGCTCGTCGGATCCGCGGATCTCCGGCACCGACCGCAGTTCGAGGACCAGTTCCTCGCCGCTGCCCGAGGCCAGCGGGCTGACCGTCCACCAGGGCCTGCCGGACGCCTCGACACTCTCACGGACGTGCCGCAGCGATCGGTAGGCGGAGGCCGCGAGATCGAGGCCCTTGCCGCCGATGCTCGAGGTGTCGATCGCCGACGCGTCCAGCGGCGCGGCGCCGCCCAACGACGCCGCGGTCCACGACGCCTCGAGGAACTCCTGGCCGGTGCGTACCAGGTCCGTCGCGCGGGTGCGGATCTTCTCCGGATCGCACAGCAGCACGTGCGTTTTCGCGGGCAGCGCGTCAGTCAGCAGCACCAGCTCGCCGTTCTGCAGCACGGGCAGCAGCGCCTCCATGCCCTCGACGGGGATGCCCGCGGACAGCTTGTCCAGCATCTCCACCAGCGCCGCGTCGGCCTCATTGTCGGCGGCCAGCGCCGCCGCCCGATCACGCACCGCCGCGGTGAGCAGCAGCTCGCGGCACGGCGGCGCAATCAGGGTGGCGATCTCGAGCTCGGGCAGCGACCGCTGGTCGGCCACCGAGAAGGCACGCAGCTCGGTGACCTCGTCGCCCCAGAACTCGATGCGAACCGGGTGGTCGGCGGTCGGCGAGAAGATGTCGAGGATGCCGCCACGAACCGCGAACTCGCCGCGCTTGCCGACCATGTCGACCCGGGCATAGGCGAGTTCGACGAGCCGGTGCGTCAACGCGTCGAAGTCGTGCTCGGAGCCGACCCGCAGCGTGATCGGTTCGATCTCGCCGAGCCCGGGGGCCATCGGCTGCACCAGGGAGCGGACCGTGGTGACGATGACCTGTAGCGGCGGTCCGTAGTCGGCGTCGTCCGGGCGGGCCAGCCTGCGCAGCACCTCGAGCCGGCGGCCGACCGTGTCCGCGCCGGGCGAGAGCCGCTCGTGCGGCAGCGTCTCCCAGGACGGGAACTGGGCGACCGCGTCGCCGAGCACCTCGCGCAGCTCACCTGTCAGGTCGTCGGCCTCCCGTCCGGTGGCGGTGACCAGCAGCAGCTGCGTGTGCTCGGCGATCGCGGCGGCGATGAACGGCCGGGCCGGCGCAGGCGCGACGACTGCGAGGTCGGTGCGGCCCAGAGCCGCACGCACCCCGTCGAACGCGACGTCCGCAACGGCCGTGGCGAACACCCCCGCCAACGGGTAGGGCGACGAATCCGTGGCTGCCGGGCTCGGGTTGTGCGGAGTACGGGAAGACAACGTCGATGCTCCTGAGCTTGCCGAACGGGTTTCGGACGCCGCGCGGACGACCACAGTGAATTCTAGGCCCGGGTACCGACAGCCCGCGCTGCCCGGTCAGCGACGGAAACGTCGGGCCGCGAACTGCCGGAAGTAGGAAACCTTCTCCTCCCCCACCAACGCCGGGAGCATGTAGTACCACGCGCGTTCAATCCGGGCCGGGAGCTGATCGAGCGTCCCGGTCGCGTGCGCCACCACGCGTGCGCCGAACAGCGTCTCGAAGATGAAGATCCCGATCGCCTCCGCATCGGCGTCGGGCACGATGTCACCCTCCGCGATGGCACGAGAGGCCAGTGCCACCTGATACTTCTGCCAGGTTGAGACGACGTTGTCGCCCGTCCCGCGGTGATCGCCGATCTCGTGGTGCATGCGGAACATCGCGGCCACGATGGGATCCGCGGCGGCCACGTCCGTTATCAGGTAGGGCAGGCCGATCATGACCTCGAGCGCGGGATCTCGCAGGTCGGACAGCGGCGCGCAGGCGGCCTCGAGCCGTCGGTTGCCCTCGTCGATCACGCCGCGAGCCAGATCTTCCTTGGACGCGAAGTGGAAGTACAGCGAGCCCTTCGTGACACCCGACGCGGCGATGATCTCGCTCAGATTCGCCGGCGCGTATCCCAACCGCGCGAACACCTCCGCCGCCGCGAGCAGGACCGTGTTCCGGGTCGCCTCGGCCCGTTCCTGCCTGACCATCCACCCCGCCTCTGGTGACCGACTACCTGTCGAATGTGGTCGAAACGTAACACCTCGCTGGTGAACTTCCCCAGATTTCAACTGCGAGTCGCAGTTGGGGCGAACTCGGCAGTACGGCGCCTGGATCGTCTGCACCATCGACGCCAGGAACCCACCGGACCACCGGCTACTCCCCGAGTTTCGGATCGGCCTCCAGGTTGGTCAGGCCGTTCCAGCACAGGTTCACCACGTGCGCGGCCACCACCTCCTTGGGCGGCGTGCGCTCGTCGAGCCACCACTGCGCGGTCATCGACACCATCCCGACCAACGCCTGTGCGTAGAGCGGGGCGAGCTCCGGGTCGAAGCCGCGCTTGGAGAAGTCCGAGGCCAGGATGTGGCCGACCTGACTGACCGCATCGTTGAGCAGGGACGAATAGGTGCCGTCGGCTGCCGTCACCGAGGAGTCGCGCACCAGGATGCGGAAGCCGTCGGTGCGCTCCTCGACGTAGGTGAGCAGTGCCAGCGCCACCCGCTCGACCCGGACGCGGGACCGATTCTGCGAGAGCGAGGCGGTGATCATGTTGAGCAGGGTCGACATCTCGCGGTCCACGACCACGGCGTAGAGACCCTCCTTGCCGCCGAAGTGCTCGTAGACCACGGGCTTGGAGACGCTTGCGCGGGCGGAGATCTCCTCGATGGAGGTGGCCTCGTACCCGCGCTCGGCGAACAGGGTGCGGGCGATCTCGATCAGCTGCTCTCGACGCTGGGTGCCGGTCATCCGCGTCCGCGGAGGTCGTTCGCCGGGGGCCTGCGGGGGTCGGGACATGCCGCCAGCCTATCCGGCACGCGAATCGATTCAGTCGAGGCGGTTCGACCAAATCCGCGCCAGCATGCGAGGATCGTGGGCGCACAGGCGGGGCTGGGTCGAGCCTCCAGTTTCTGACGCGTTTCCGCAGGTGCGGCAATCCGCCGTAGTGTAATGGCAGCACCTCTGATTTTGGTTCAGATAGTTCAGGTTCGAGTCCTGGCGGCGGAGCGCGATGTACTGGGTGACCCAGTAGCTGTTACAAACCGGTTCGAGTTCGAGGGAGCGTCATGCCAGCCGAGACCGCCGTGGTCGTCCTCGCAGCGGGTGCGGGGACCCGGATGCGGTCCAAGACCCCCAAGGTGCTGCACACGCTGTCGGGTCGGACGATGCTCGCGCATTCCTTGCACGCGGCAGCCGAACTCGACCCGACGCACCTGGTCGCCGTGGTCGGGCACGAGCGCGAGGCCGTCGGCAGCGCGATCGCAGAGATCGCGAGCGAACTCGGTCGCAAGATCTTCGCGCCGGTCCAGGAGCAGCAGAACGGAACCGGGCATGCTGTCGAGTGCGGCCTTCAGTCGCTACCCGACGACTTCGAGGGGATCGTGCTCGTCACCGCGGCTGATGTACCACTACTCGACAGCCACACCCTGCACGGCCTGATCGACGAGCACCGAACGGCGCCCACCCCCGCCGCAGTGACGGTCCTGACCTTCGTCCCCGCCGATCCCAACGGGTACGGGCGCATCGTCCGCAACGCGGCAGGCGAAGTGGTCGAGATCGTCGAACACGTGGATGCCACTCCCGAGCAGATCGCGATCACCGAGGTCAACTCGGGCGTCTACGCCTTCGACGCCCAGGTCCTTCGCGACGCGCTCGGCAAGCTCGGAACGGATAACGCGCAGCAGGAGCTCTATCTCACCGACGTCCTGAAGATCGCCCGCGAAGACGGTCATCATGTGTACGCCGCGCAGCTCGCCGATGAGGCCAAGGTGACCGGTGTCAACGACCGCGTCCAGCTCTCGAAAGTGGCCGCGGAGATGAACAGTCGGATCCTGGAACGACACATGCGCGCCGGGGTCACCGTCATCGACCCGTCGAGCACGTGGATCGACGTCGACGTGGAGCTCGGGCCCGACGTGACCATCGAGCCCGGCGTGCAGCTGCGCGGCCGCACCACCGTGGGCGAGGACGCCGTCATCGGCCCGGACTCGACCCTCAGCGACGTCACCGTCGGCGAGGGCGCCACCGTGATCCGCACCCATGCCGACCGCTCGACGATCGGCGCGGGCGCCACCGTCGGGCCGTACACCTACCTGCGCCCCGGCACCGTGCTCGGCGAGGCCGGCAAGCTGGGCGCCTTCGTCGAGGTGAAGAACTCCGACATCGGGGCGCACTCGAAGGTGCCGCACCTGACCTATGTCGGCGATGCCACCGTCGGTGAGCACAGCAACATCGGGGCGTCGAGCGTGTTCGTCAACTACGACGGCGTCAGCAAGAGCCGTACGGTGGTGGGGTCGCACGTCCGCACCGGGTCCGACACGATGTTCGTCGCCCCGGTGCAGGTGGGCGACGGTGCGTACACCGGTGCGGGTACGGTGCTGCGGTTCGACGTTCCGCCCGGCGCGCTCGCCGTGTCCGGGGGTAAGCAGCGCAACATCGAAGGTTGGGTCGAGCGGAACCGACCCGGCACCGCGGCCGCCGAAGCGGCGGCGCGGGCACAGCAGCAACAAGCCGAAAACACGAACAAGGATGGCGAAGATCAGTGACTAGCGCGAATTGGATCGACAACCAGAAGAACCTGATGCTCTTCTCTGGTCGCGCCCATCCCGAGTTGGCCGAGCAGGTCGCGAAAGAGCTGGACATCCAGGTCACCCCGCAGACCGCCCGCGACTTCGCCAACGGCGAGATCTTCGTCCGGTTCGAGGAGTCGGTGCGTGGATCCGATGCATTCGTGCTGCAGAGCCACCCGGCCCCGCTGAACCAGTGGGTCATGGAGCAGCTGATCATGATCGACGCGCTCAAGCGCGGGTCCGCCAAGCGCATCACCGCGGTGCTGCCGTTCTACCCGTACGCCCGCCAGGACAAGAAGCACCGCGGCCGCGAGCCCATCTCGGCCCGCCTGATCGCGGACCTGCTCAAGACCGCGGGCGCCGACCGGATCATCACGGTCGACCTGCACACCGATCAGATCCAGGGCTTCTTCGACGGCCCCGTCGACCACATGCACGCGCAGGGCCAGCTCGCCGAGTACGTGCGGGAGAACTACGGCACCGACAACATCTGCGTCGTCTCCCCTGACGCCGGCCGCGTCAAGGTCGCCGAGAAGTGGGCGGACGCCCTCGACGGCGCGCCGCTGGCGTTCGTGCACAAGACCCGCGACCCGCTGGTCCCGAACCAGGTCAAGTCCAACCGCGTCGTCGGTGACGTCAACGGCCGCACCTGCGTGCTGATCGACGACATGATCGACACCGGCGGCACCATCGCCGGCGCCGTCAAGGTGCTCAAGGACGCCGGTGCCGGCGACGTCATCATCGCCACCACGCACGGGATCTTCTCGCACCCGGCCGCCGAGCGGCTCGCGGCCTGCGGCGCCAAGGAGGTCATCGCGACCAACACGCTGCCGATCCCCGAGGAGAAGCGTTTCCCGACGCTGACCGTGCTCTCGATCGCGCCGCTGCTCGCGCGCACCATCAAGGAGGTCTTCGAGAACGGCTCGGTGACCTCCCTCTTCAACGGCAGCGCCTAGGCGCTTTCGCGCCTGTGCGCGGTTGACGAGTCCCTGGACCCGTCAACCGCGCACAGGCGCTAGCCTTTTCACATGACCGCGTTCTCCGGGTTCCCCGTCGCCGCCCTGGACTTCTACGAGGACCTCGAGGCGGACAACAGCAAGAGCTGGTGGACGGCGCACAAGGCCGTCTACGACGAGAGCGTGCACGCGCCGATGGCCGCGTTGCTCGCCGAGCTGGAGTCCGATTTCGGGCAGGCCAAGCTGTTCCGCCCGTACCGCGATGTCCGGTTCTCCAAGGACAAGTCGCCGTACAAGACGCATCAGGGCGGCTTCTGTGCGGTGGGGCCGGCCCTCGGCTATTACGTGCAGCTCGACGCCCGCGGGCTCTTCGTGGCGGGCGGCTTCTATCAGGCCGACCCTGATCGGGTCGCACGCTTCCGTGCCGCGGTCGACACCGACCTCCGCGGCGGCCAGCTCGAGACGATCACCCGGGACCTCGAGGCCGCGAAGTTCGAGATCGGCGGCGACCGGCTCAAGACGACGCCGCGCGGCTACACCGTCGAGCATCCGCGGATCGAGCTGCTTCGTCACAAGTCGCTGACGGCCAGTCGCCTGTACCCCTCCCCGAAGTGGCTCGACACCAGGCGCACCGCGACCGAGGTCCGCAAGGCGTGGGAATCGTTGCGGCCCCTGGTCGAATGGGCCACCGATGTGATCGGGGCCCCGGCCTAGAAACCACCAGGTCGGCCCGCCCGATCTGCGATGATCAACTATGGCGATGATTCGGCGCGTTCTCGTGCTCGTGAGCCTGGTCGGCCTCGTGGCCGCGTGCACCTCGACGGACACCGCGTCGCCACCCCCGTCACCCGCCGATCCGGCGCAGACCGATGCCGTCAAGACGATCGTCCGCGAGGCCATGGCCGAGGGCCACCTGAAGTCGGTGATCGTGCGCGCCACCGTCGACGGCAGGGAGATCCTCACCGAGGCCGTCGGGGAGTCGATGACGGGAGTGCCCGCCACCACCGACATGCACTTCCGCAACGGCGCGGTGGCGATCTCCTACGTCTCCACCCTGCTGCTCCAGCTCGTCGACGAGGGGAAGGTGAGCCTCGACGACAAGGTGTCGACCTGGCTGCCCTACATCCCCCACAGTGACCTCGTGACGCTCGGTCAGCTGGCCCAGATGACCTCGGGCTATCCCGACTACGTCCTGGGCGCCACCGAGTTCGACGCGGCCATCTACGCCGACCCCTTCCGCAGGTGGACCCCAGAGGAACTCATCGCCCCCTCGACCGCCAAGCCGCTGCTCTACGAGCCAGGGACCAACTGGAACTACGCGCACACCAACTACGTCATCCTCGGGCTGGCGCTGGAGAAGATCACTGGCAAGCGGATGACGGACCTCATGCAGGAGAGGGTGCTCGGCCCGCTCGGGCTGACCAACACCACCGACCCCGGCACCGCCGCCATCACCGAACCCGCCCTGCACGCCTTCAGTTCCGAGCGTCGCGAGGCCCTCCAGATCCCGGCAGGCGCCCCGTTCTACGAGGAATCCACCTACTGGAACCCGTCCTGGACCATCACCCGCGGGGCCGTCCAGACCACCGACATCTCCGACATGCACGACACCGCGGTCGCGATCGGCACCGGCAAGCTCCTGTCCGCGGAGTCGTACAAGAAGATGGTGTCGACCGACCTGCGCGGCAAGACGACGACCCTGCCCGGGTGCCCCACATGCACCACGATGTCGGAGGGCTACACCTACGGGCTCGGGATCATCATCACCGGCGACTGGCTGATGCAGAACCCGTTGTTCTCCGGCTACGCGGCCGCGGAGGCCTACCTGCCGTCGAAGAAGGTCGCGATCGCCGTCGCCGTCACCTACGACCAGGAGGCCTTCGACGACGCCGGCCTGTACAAGAACGAGGCCGAATCGATCTTCCGGAAGATAGGCGCCCAGCTCGCCCCCGGCGACGCGCCTCCGCCCCCGCCGCAGCGTTGACCCGCGACCCGTCGACCGGCTCCGTTCGACGTCCCGACGGGTGCCGGAACCTCTTGCGCGGCAAGCGTTTGACCGGGTCGCGGCGCGCCGCGCCGGGACATGAACATGAGATTGATCACGCCGGAATGCAGAACCGCAGGTTGGTTGCCAGCCGGTGTCGAGGGCCACTTCGCTCTGCCCTATTGTCATGCGTCGTGATTGACGCGCAGACACTCGATGGCCAGTCCGGAACAACGACGATGCGGACGGCCAGGCGATGGGTCCCAGGAGCCTGCGTCTGGTGCGGAGACGCGGAGTCGGTTGACATGTACCGCAACGAGCCGCGCTGCGGAACCTGCCGCGAGAACGAGGAGATCATCGAGGGCGCCCGGCGCTTCCTCGGGATGTACGGTCTGCGCCCGCTCGGCGGCACGCTGCAGTCCGACGACGAGGAAGAGCGGGAGTGGCGCGTCACCGCCCGCGACGCCCGCGCCGTGCTGAACCAGATCAAGCTCGAGACCCCGCCGGACCCGGCCCTGGTCCGCAAGGCCCTGCGGCCGCGCGCCGCCGCGGTCGTCGCGGAGACCGCGCCCGCACCCCGCCGCACGGCCGCCCCGAAGGCCGCATCCTCGGCCTCGACCCCGGCCGCGTCGGCACCGACCACCACCGTCGACATGGCGACCCTCGAGGCGCGCGTCACCGGCCTGCTGGACCAGCTCGCGTCGGTCGACGAGCAGATCACCGTCGCGGAGGCCGGTCAGGGCCTTGCGGCCCGCGCCCGGCTCACCGATCTCGGCAACCAGAAGGCCTCGATCCTGCGCATGCTGGCCGCGCTGGAGAAGACCCGCCGCGGCATCGACGGCTGAGCCGACGGTCCCGATGCGGCGGACCGTCCCGGTGCGGCACGATGAGGCGGTGAGCCTGTTGATCCGCGACGCCGACCACCACGATCTGCCCGGCATCCTCGAGATCCACAACGAGGCGGTGCTCAACACCACCGCCATCTGGGACGAGGAGACGGTGGACGTCGAGGACCGCCGCGAGTGGCTCGAGGCCCGCCGCAGGGCCGGCTATCCGGTGCTCGTCGCGGAATCCGACGGCCGGGTGGCGGGTTACGCGTCCTACGGCGTGTGGCGGGCCAAGACCGGCTACCGGTACACGGTGGAGAACTCGGTGTACGTGCATGTCGACCACCACCGCAAGGGGATCGCGTCCCAGCTGATGGCGGCGCTGATAGAGCGGGCCAAGGCGGGCAGCGTGCACGTGATGGTGGCCAGCATCGAGTCCAGCAACACCACCTCGATCGCATTGCACGAGCGGTTCGGCTTCCGGACCGTCGCCGTGATGCCCGAGGTCGGGATGAAGTTCGGGCGCTGGTTGGACATGACATTCATGCAGCTGACGCTGTAGCCAAATCAATCATCGAGATCGCATGTAGCACTTCCGACTCGTGTCACGATGTATCTGGTGATGTGACGCACCGCTCGGGGGGTAGTACCGACGCGTGCCTCGGTAGTCGGAATGGGGAGACGACATGACAGTTCGTGGTTTCATCGCACGCCATCGGATAGCCTCGGCCGCCATCGTGCCGGCCGTCCTGGGGGTGACGGCGATACTCGGGCTGACGTGGGCCCTGTCCCCGGCGCCGCGCACCGCGGACACCGAGCTCACATCGTCGGTGACCGAGTGCCACGACATGGTGACCATCTCGATCGCCGGCCGCAATGACACGCCCGTGGCGGGCACCACGAAGATGCTGGTCGGACCCAACGGCGAGGCGCTGCCTGCCGCTTTGTCGAGCGACTACAGCAGCCACTGGGTCGATCCGGTGATCAACGCACCGAACGGTGTCGTCGATCCGAAGGCGTATGCCGCCGTCTACATCGCCTACCCCGCGAACATGAGCAGCTACGAGGGCGCCGTCGCCAAGGGCGTGGCCAACACCGAATCGGTGATGCGCGAGATCCGGGTGGCGTGCCCGGACACGAAGTTCGCCGTCGTCGGGTACAGCGAGGGCGCGGACGTCGCCCGGCGGGTCGCGATGGACGTCGGCCATCAGGACGCGGACACCAACGGCGAATACGGGATCGTGAATCCGGGCAACGTCGTCGGCGTGGTCATCCTGGCCGACGCGGGCCGCGCGAATGGTCAGGGCCCGTTCCCAGGGGCGAAGAATCCGTTTGCCAATCCGGACGGATTCGACCGGCAGTACCAGAACGGCACCAACCCGACCGCAGGAGCGGGCGCCCTCCCGGACACCGGCGGCGACGATTTCGGCGCGTTGGGCGGCAAGGTCGCGTCGTTCTGCTCTGAGAAGGACTTCACCTGCGCGGTGCCGGAGAACATCTCGCTGTTGCAGCTCGCAATCAACGTGGGCAGGCAACTGAACGTCGACACCCTCGAGCGCGAGGGCCTCACGCCTGCGACGGGACAGGATGTCGCCGTCGCACTCAGCCAGATCGCGTTCAACGCGTTCGCGGAGGTTCGGTCCCAGCCGGACTGGATGAAGGGCGACCAGACCTTCCTCGACGTGCTGCTGACGGTGTCCTCCCCGTCGTACAAGCCCGGTGAGGCCGCGAAGGCCCCGGCGAAGGCCCAGTCGATCTCCGCCGACGAGATGTCGCCGCTGGCCTACCTCCCGCAGAAGGTGTTCAAGGAGATCATCGGGCTCATCACGACGAACCAGAACACAATTCCGGTCGTCCTGAGCGATCCCTACCAGCTGACGCTCGCCAAGGACGTCGGTCACCACTTCGACTACTGGCGCGACAACGATGCCGCCAACGGGAAGCCGCTGACCTCCGCCGAGTACGCCGCTGCGTGGCTGACGCATCTTGCTCAGCAGGCACAGAACGGACAGGCGATCGACCCGGCGGCGAAGCCGGACGCCGGAAGCCTGGCCGCGGCCCTCTCGTCGGCCACGGCCACTGCCACGTCCGCGCCGACGGCGCCGAGCACGGCGTCCGTGGCGGGCACCGTGACGGCAACCGAGTCCGCCGCGCCGACCACGACCACGACCACGGCGGCGCCCACCGAAACATCGACGGCTCCGTCCTCCGGATCGGCATCGACACCCACTACGACGCCGAGCGCGGCCCCCACCGCGGAGGCCGCCGCCCCGGTTGACTCGCAGGACTCGGCGCCTGCCGTCGCGAAGCCCCCGACCACCGCTGTGGCGGCCACCACGACCGTCCCGACCACCACCACTCCGGCTCCGAGCCCGGCCGGGTAGCCGTGTCGCAGAGCCGGGCCCGCACGAACACCGTGCGGGCCCGGCTCTGGTCTATTTCTTGTCCGCCAGGATCAGCGCGAATCGTTCGTCCGGATCGGTCCACACCCGATCGCTGCCGAACCCCGCGGCGTCGAGTTCCTTGCCGATGCCCTCCACGCGGAACTTCGCCGAGATCTCGGTGCGCATCTGCTCCCCCGCGTCGAAGCGCACGTCCAGGCCGATACCCGGCAGACACACGCTCATCGCCTCGGCGGCCTCCAGCCGCATCTCGATCCACTCGTTCGTCTCGTCCCAGAGCGCCACGTGCCGGAACCGATCCACATCGAAGTCGGCGCCGAGTTGCTCGTTGAGCACCGACAGGACGTTCCTGTTGAACTGTGCGGTCACCCCCGCCGCGTCGTCGTAGGCCGGAACCAGCACCGCCGGGTCGGTGACCAGCCCGACGCCCAGCAGCAGCTGCTCCCCCTCGTCGAGCACCTCGGCGATCGACGCCAGGAACTCGGCCCGCTCGTCGGGGACCAGGTTGCCGAGGGTGCCGCCGAGAAACGCGATCATCCTCGTGCCGCCCCGCGGCAGGTTGTGCAGGGTGTCGGTGAAGTCGCTGACGATTCCGTGCACGGCCAGCGACGGGAACTCGTCGGCGAGCTGCCCGACTGCGGACGCCAGCGCGGCCTCCGACACATCCTGCGGCACATAGCGCTCCAGCGTTCCGTGCTCGGTCAGCGCGCCCAGGAGCAACCGGGTCTTCTCCGAGGAACCAGAGCCCAGCTCGACGAGGATCTGCGCGGAGGTGGCCTCCGCGATGTCTGCGGCGCTCGCCCGCAGCAGCTCCCGCTCGGTTCGGGTCGGGAAGTACTCGGGCAGCCTGGTGATCTCCTCGAACAGCTCGCTGCCCCTGGCGTCATAGAACCACTTGGGCGGCAGCCACTTCGGTGTCGACGTGAGCCCGATCAGGGCGTCCTCGCGCAGGGAGCCGAGCAGCTGCTCCGGCGCCAAGTGGATCTCCAGGGTCGGTTCGCTCATAGGTGGTCTCCCAACTCGGTGATGTTCAGGTGTCCCGGTCGCGCCTCGACGAGGTGCCCATCCAGTACGGGCTGCCAGCCCGGGTCGTCGTCGATCGGCTCCGACGAGATCATCGCGCTGAGCTCGTCCACCTTCACCGACAGCGAGTGGTAGACGGTGGTCGCCCACAGCGTCGTCCCGTTGCCCAACAACAGGTTCAGCCGCGATTCGGGGGCGGCCTCGAGGACGTCGGCGATCACCGACGCCAGCGCGGCGGCCGGCTTGCCCGCATCCAGGCGGCGCCGCACCAGGGTCCACAGCAGGGCCGAGTCCGTCAGCGCCGGCATCCGCAGCAGCTCCACGGCAGGCAACCACTCGGCGAGCCCGGCCATCGAATCCGGCCAGCCCACGATCCGGCCGTTGTGGCTCAGTGCCCACCCGTCGCCGGTGAACGGGGCGCACGCTGCGCGCTCGAGCGCCATGCCGACCGTCGCCGAGCGGACCGCCGCGACCACGGCACCCGACCGGACCTGACCGAGCACCCCGTCGACCGCGGGGTCCGCCCACATCGGCACCGGATTCCGGTACGCCTGCACCCCGTCCGGCGATCCCGGATCACCCTGCCACCACGCCGCACCGAATCCGTCCGCGTTGATCGTGCCGCCCCTGCGCATGTCCCGCGGCGCCCAGGACTGGTCACGCAGACTGTGCGATCCGGCGGTGATCAGTTCACCCACCGCGCGCGGTGGGCCCAGATAACCCAGATGCCTGCACATCTACGCGCTCTCCTGCACGTCGCGCGCACAGCGGAATCCAGCAAAGATCTGCCGCCGCACGGGATGGTCCCAGTTGCGGAAGGTACCGCGGCAGGCCACCGCGTCGGTGCCGAACGAGCCGCCGCGAAGCACCTTGTAGTCGCCGCCGTGGAAGACCTCCGAGTACTCCCGGTAGGGGAACGCCGCGAAACCCGGATAGGGCAGGAAGTCCGACGAGGTCCATTCCCAGACGTCGCCGATCAGCTGGTCCACGCCGTGCGGGGACCGGCCGCGCGGGTACGCGCCGACACCGGCGGGCTCGAGGTGCCGCTGCCCGAGGTTCGCGTGCCCGGAGCCGGGTTCCTCATCGCCCCAGGGGTATCGGCGAGATCGCCGGGTCGCTGGGTCCCACCGGGCGGCCTTCTCCCACTCGCTCTCGGTGGGCAGCCGCTTGCCCGCCCACCGGGCGTACGCCTGCGCCTCGAAATAGCAGACGTGCACCACCGGCTGGTTCGGGTTCAGCGGCGCGAGCGTCCCGAACGACCTCCGCCACCAGTCCCCCGCCGCGTCGCGCTCCCAGAACTGCGGCGCCGTCAGGCCTGCCGACCGGCGGTGCGCCCAGCCGCGTTCGCTCCACAACTCGGCGCGCTCGTACCCACCGTCCGCGATGAACTCCCGGTACTGCCCGTTGGTGACCGGGGCGACGTCGAGCGCGAAGGTCGCGACGTTCACCGCGTGCGCGGGCCGCTCGTTGTCCAGCGCCCAGGGATCCGTTGAGGTGCCCATGGTGAACTCCCCGCCGGGGATCACCACCTCGTCCGGTGTCACCGCGCGCACGGGGTCCGGCGCCGGGACGGCGCGCAAGACCGCTGGGCCGCTGCGCAACTGGTGGGTGGCCAGCATCGTCTCGTCGTGCTGCTGCTCGTGCTGGGCGATCATCGCGAACGCGAAACCGTCCCGCTCGACCGGTCTGCCAGCCAGCGGCGAACGGTCGAGGATGTCCCACACCTTGTCCCGGACCTCGGCGACGTAGCCGCGCGCCTCCGCCGGGTTCAGCAACGGCAATGCGGGCCGGTCCGCGCGAGCATGCTTGAAGGCGTCGTAGATCTCGTCGATGTCGCGGCGAACCGGTTCGCGGCCGCCCACGTCGCGAACCAGCCACAGCTCCTCCTGGTTGCCGATGTGCGCGAGGTCCCACACCAGCGGGCTCATCAGCGGCGAGTGCTGCGCGATCAGTTCCGACTCGTCGACGCAGTCGGTGAGGGCCGCGCTGCGGGCGCGGGCGCGGGCCAGCACCGTCGCGAGTTGGGCGCGCAGCGCCTCGGGTGTCGGGGTTTCGGGTGCCGTCGGGCGGGTCGAGGGGCCGGCGGTCATCGGTGGTGCTCCTCTGCTGGGGTCATTCCGCGGCAACATCGCTCGGCGGCGGACGCGAGCTCCTCCTCGAACCGGGGCGACCGCGCCGCGGCCAGGAACAGCAATTCGCTTGCGGCGCGGCGCAGTTCGCCGTCACGGAGCCCGAACTCGGCGCCGTCGCGCCACCGTCCCGCGGTCGACGCCGCGATCGCGGTGGCCTCCGCGACGGTGTCCTGGTCGCCGAGCAGCGCGGCCAGCGCCGCGATGGGCACCCGCCACAGGTCGCCCGGCTGTGCGTCCAGGTACCGCACCTCCAGGTGGCCCGCGGCCCGGATGGGAGGGAACAGCGTGGTCAGGTGGTAGTCGAGGTCGGCGAGGTCCGGGCGCCTGTCGATCTCGGCGTCGAGCGCCCCAGCGATCCAGTCCGCGAAAGTGGCACCCGGCGGCGCCGACCAGTCGCCGTCGGAATCCGCGCCCCGTCCACCGGTCACGCAGAGCAGCGGCACGTCGAGCGCCCAGCGGCCGTAGTCGGCGATCGGATCGGCGGTGTGCAGCGGCCGGGTCCGGTCCGGATCGAGCTCGAGCCAGGTCCGCATCCGCTGCGAGGCCCACCCGCCGTCCGGTGTCCCGCGCAGCCGGGGCGAGCAGGCGAAGGCCGCGAGCAACGCGGGCCCGGCGTCGTGCAGCAACCGCCAGCGGGCGGCCACCTCGGGCGGGTCCGCCCCCGCGTCGACGCTCACCTGGGTGGCCGCGGTGTTGCACATCATCAGCCTGCCGAACGGACCGATCCCGTCGAACCGCTCCTCCATGGCCCGGTACCGGGGCAGTCGCAGCAACCGCTCGGCCTGGCGGGACCGGTCGGCGGCATGGGAACGGACGGTGATTCCCGCCGCCCTCAGCAGGCGACGAAGGACGGCCTCGTCGGCGGCGAGCGCGACACACAGGTCCTCGGCCGAGGACAGGGGCGCACTGGAGAGTTCTATCTGGCCGCCGGGTTCGATGGTGACGGCGCTTCCGCTCGGCAGACTCAGAGCGGGTGAAGAGGGGGCAATCGATGTCGGTGCGTGCGGCCCCAGCGCAGCGGCGATGTCGCCGAGGTCCGGCCTGCTCCGCGCGGGGTCATCACGAGCGGTCAGCCATTCCAGTTCGGCACCGATGAGCCGGGGTGGGCCGAGCTTGAAACAGACACCACCGACGTACGCCTCCGCGGCGGCTCGGGTGGTGAGCCGGCGCGAATCCACTGCCATCGCCATCAGCTGCTCCGATCGTCGGCGGCGCGTGTTCGGCAAGTACGAATTCGACAATAGAGACCGTCACCGACACTAAACCGCGATCGCCGATCGCGCACCCGTCGCGCCGACTGCGGCGACGGTACTGTCCGACAGACAACGCCAGCTCAGTCAGTCCGGAGGGCCGTGAAGATGCTCGATCAGCAACGCCTGCGCCGCGATACGCCCGGCTGCCTCGACAAGGTCTTCCTCGACAGTGCCGGCTCGTCGCTGTCCCCCGAGCCGGTGCTCGAGGCGGTCATCGCCCACCTGCGACGGGAAGCCGAGATCGGCGGCTACCTCGCCGCCGGGGAGCGCGCCGCCGACCTGGCCGACGTGAAGACCGCGCTCGGCGAGCTGCTCGGCGCCCAGGCAGGAGACTTCGCGCTGGTGGAGAGCGCGACCAGGGCGTGGACCGACTTCTTCTACGCGGTGCCGCTCGCCCCGGGCGATCGAGTCCTGATCACCGAGGTCGAGTACGCCAGCAACGCCATCGCGGCCCTGCAGCGCGCCCGTGCGACCGGCGCGGTCGTCGAGGTGGTCCCGTCCACGCCGACCGGGGAGATCGACCTCGACGCCCTCTCCCGGATGCTCGACGAGCGGGTGCGCCTGGTGTCGCTGGTGCACGCGCCGACCAACGGCGGGCTGATCAATCCCGTCCGTGAGGTGGTGGACCTGGCGCGCGGCGTCGGCGCGCTGGTTCTTCTCGACGCCTGTCAGTCGGTCGGCCAGATCCCGGTGGACGTCGCCACGCTCGGCGTCGATGCGCTCTCGGCGACGGGCCGCAAGTGGCTGCGGGCCCCACGGGGCACCGGATTCCTCTACGTGCGCCCCGAGCTGGCAGGCACCCTCGAACCCGCCGCGCTTGACCTGCACGGCGCGCAGTGGACGGCGACCGACGGCTACCGGATGGCCGGCGACGCGTCGCGGTTCGAGTTCTGGGAGTGCAGCGTCGCGGGCCGGCTCGGCCTGGGCGCGGCGGTCCGCTATCTGCTCGAACTGGGGATCGACGAGGTGAGCGCCGCGGTGTCGGAGCGTGCCGAGGCCGCGCGTGCCGGGCTGGCCACGGTCCCCGGCGCGACGGTGCGCGATCTCGGCCACACCCGCAGCGGCATCGTCTCCTTCACCGTCGACGGGGTGGCCCCGGCGGCCGTGCGGGAAGCGTTGGCCGCCAAGGACATCACGGTGACCGTCAGCGGCCGCGGCTCGACGCTGGTGGACATGAGCAACCGGGACCTGGAGGCGGTGGTGCGGGCGTCGCCGCACTGCTTCAACTCGTTCGAGGACCTCGAGCGGCTCGTCGAGGCGGTCGCGGCGCTCTAGCCGGTCTGGTCCTGCCTGCGCAGCTCGGCGTGCAGGTGGTGGGTGAGCGGCGTCGCGTCGTGCGCCATCCACAGGTCGTAGGTGAGCAGATCTCCCGCGACCACCCAGCGTCGGCGGATCTCGTGCACGGGCTTCGCGTTCGGGGACCGACTGAGCGTCAGCGCCGTCATCTCGAGCACGCCGTCGCGGACCTCACCCTGATGGATCTCGACGAATCCCGTTGGCTGGCTGACCAGCAGCTCGACGCTGTCCCCGCCGGTGAGCCGCAGGTAACCGTTCTCGGTGTGCATCGGCGGCCCGCCGCCCGGCTTGCGGGTCCGGGACAGGTAGGTCAGGAAGGGCTTCCCGATCGGCGTCAGGTTGACCTGCTCGTCGTATGCGAAATCCTCGATCGTCGGGTAGTGCCCCTCGCCGGAGCCCGCCCAGTGGCCGGCGAACGGGGCGAGCACGCCCAGCGGCGCCAGCGCGGCGGTTACGTCAGTCATCGATGCTCCCTGGAGTTGTGGTGTCCTTCGATCTCCGTCCAAACCTAACGGCCACCCCCGACCCCCGCTCGATTGCGCACCGGACGCGTGTCGAGGCCGATTCGCGGGGGGTCAGGCATCTCCGGTATGCTGGCCTGCGTTGTCTCGGCGAGGGTGAACCACTTCGTTGGCTCACCGTGATCGACGCGGCTACGGCTACCTTTCGAGCAGTTTGCGCTCCGGGCCGTGCGCGTTCGTCCGCCCCCGTCGAGATCACCGCAATGCCACCGAATCAAATCTGATGTGAGCCGTAGGAGCTGTTTCCCCATGTCGACCGATGCCAATCGCCTCGAAGCCGCCGTCCGCACCGAGTTCGGCAAGGGTGCCGCACGCCGCGCCCGCCGCGACGGCCAGGTCCCCGCGGTCCTCTACGGCCACCAGGAAGAGCCGCGCCACCTCGCGCTGAACGCCCGCGAGTTCGCCAAGGTCCTGCGCGCGCACGGCACCAACGCCGTCCTCACCCTCGACATCGAGGGCACGGAGCAGATCGCGCTCACCAAGTCGGTCGTCGTCCACCCGATCCGCAACTACATCGAGCACGCCGACCTGCTGGTCATCAAGAAGGGCGAGAAGGTCACCGTCGAGGTGCCCGTCGTCGTCATCGGTGAGGCCGCAGCCGGCAGCCTGGTCGCCCAGGACGCCGCCACCGTCTCCGTCGAGGCCGACGCCATGAACCTGCCCGAGTCCATCGAGGTCTCGGTCGAGGGCCTCGAGGTCGGCAGCCAGATCCTGGCATCCGCCCTGACCCTGCCCGCGGGCGCCACCCTCCAGGGTGACCCCGAGGTGTTGGTCGTCAACATCGTCGCCGCCCCGTCCGCCGAGGCCATGGAGGCCGAGGGTGCGGGCGTCGAGGGTGCCGAGGCCCCCGCCGAGGAGACCGCCGCCGAGGCCGAGTCCGCCGAGGGCTGAGTCGCTCCACCGCACACATCAGTGCAGCGCTAACGTCAACGGCGCGCCATCCCGCGAGGGACGGCGCGCCGTTGCCGTTCGCGGCCCCACCCCTACGACCGAGAGCCGACCGCGTTGACCCAGCCATCCGAATCAACTGCCCTCGTCGTCGGGCTGGGAAATCCAGGACCGCAGTACGAACGCACCAGGCACAACGTCGGGTTCATGGTGGTCGACGCCCTGGCCGCCCGCGAGCGGGCCCGGTTCACCGCACACAAGAAAAGCGGCTCGGACGCGGTCACGCTGCGCATCGCGGGCCGTCAGGTGATCGTGGCGAAGCCGCGCTCGTACATGAACCTGTCCGGCAAGCCGGTGGCCGCGCTCGCCCGGTTCTTCTCGGTCGAACCCGCGAATCTCGTGGTCGTGCACGACGAGCTGGACCTGGACTTCGGCACGCTCCGGCTCAAGCTCGGTGGCGGCGAGGGCGGGCACAACGGCCTCCGCTCGATCTCCGGCGCGATCGGCACCAAGGACTACCTGCGCGCCCGCGTCGGCATCGGTCGGCCGCCCGGCCGGATGGATCCCGCGGACTACGTGCTCAAGCCGTTCTCATCGGTCGAGCGCAAAGAACTGGACCTGGTCTGCGAGGAGGCAGCGGACGCCGTCGAGTTGCTGCTCCGCGTCGGGCTCGAGGCCGCGCAGAACCAACTGCACTGATCGAACCGGGCTGGCTACTATCTGGGCTATGCGGCGGACGTCGCGATCGTGTGGAGATCGAGAATGACGCAGGGGGCGTAGTGGTTCGGTGGGGTGGCGCAGCAGGTGCCGGGCTCGTGCTGGTGACCGGGATACTGGTGGGCGGCTGCGCGAATTCGGATACCCCAGGGGTGGCCACCGCCGCCGAGGCGGTCCAGGTCGATCCCGCCGAGTATTCGATCGGCGACGGGAAACATGTGTTCCACCTCGTCTCCGGGGTCGCGGGCTGCTGGTTCAACCCCAACCAGGCTGACAACCAGGCGCCGCACATGCTGTGTGACCTCCCCCTGCCGAAGTCGGATCCGCCGATCGTCGACCCCCAGACCGGCGTGCGGGCGCCCGCCGACGCGATCGTCATCGAGCCCGACGGGGTCAGCAAGGTCGTCAACGTCGCCGGGGCCTTCATCACGGGCCAATTGCTGCCGCCCGGCTCGACGCTCACGGTCGGAGAGCTGTCGTGTACCGCCCTCGACGGCAAGTCCATGTCCTGCCGAGGGCCGGCCGGATCGTTCACTTTCGACGGCTCGACCGCCGAGGTCAGCATCCGCGAATAGCCGGCCCGCCGACGCTCCGCCGGATCACGCCCCGCTCACCAGCGACGCCGACCGACCGCGCCGCAGCTTGCCGGAGGACGTCTTCGGGATGCTGCCAGGACCGAGCACGGCCACCGTCCTCGGTCGGACGCCGACCTCCGAGACCACCGCGTGCACCACCTCGTGCTCGATCCGCTTGACCTCCTCGGGGTCCTCGTGGTCGTTGGTCTCCACCGCGACCGCGAACGACTCCCGCTTCTGCCCGGCATCGAGCCGCACCGCGACGGCATTGCCGGGCCGCACCCCCCTGACGGTGCACGCGGCCCGCTCGATGTCGGTCGGGTAGACGTTGCGCCCGCCCATGATGATCACGTCCTTGACGCGCCCGCACACCACCATCAGGCCCTCTTCGGTGAAATACCCGACGTCGCCGGTGTTGAACCACCCGTCCGAGTCCTGCGCGGGCCTGTGCCCGTCCACAGTGAGGTAGCCGGGGGTGACGGACCCACCCCGCAGCTCGATGATGCCGACCGCTCGGCGTGGGAGCACCCGTCCGTCCTCACCGACGATGCGCCCCTCCAGGCCGGACACCAGCGGGCCGAGGGTCGGGAGCCGGCGGGCATTGGCACGGTCGGTCGGCACCGCCAGGCCGCCCGCCTCGAACAGGTCCGGATCCACCAGGTCCAGCACCAATCCCTGCCCCGGCTGGGGCAGGGAGACCGCGAGGGTCACCTCCGCCATCCCGTACGTCGGCGCCAGCGCCGACGGGTCAAGCCCGAATCGTGCCCCCGCCTCCGCGAGCGCGAGCATCGTTTCGGCGTCCACCGGCTCCGCACCGTTGAGCAGGCAGCGCACCGTCGACAGGTCCACGATGCCGTCCTCGGCCTGCGCGAGCCGCCTGGCGAGCAGGGAGTACGCGAAGTTCGGCGCGGCGGTGACCGTGCCCCGGTACTTGCCCATCAGCTCCGCCCACAACAGCGGCGAGGTGAGGAAGTCCATCGGCGTGATGCTGACGATCTCGGCACCGATCTGCATCGGCAGGGTGAGGAAACCGACCATGCCCATGTCGTGGAACAGCGGCAGCCAGCTCACCATCACGTCGTCGTCGACCGAGAACTTGATCCGGGACAGCATCGCCCAGGAGTTCGTGTAGAAGTTCCCGTGCGTGATCTGCACGGCCTTGGGTGACCCCGTCGACCCTGACGTGAGCTGCTGCAGGGCGATGTCGGACTCGGCGGTCCGCACCGGATCGATGTCCGGTCCCGCGCGCAGGTCCCCGATCGTGACGACCCTGATGCCGCGCTCCTCGAGCAGCGGCGCCGCCGCGTCGAAGGGTGCGCCGAGGACGACAGCCTTGGCCGAGATCATGCCGATGACCGTCTCGGTGTCCTCCGCCCAGACGGTCAGGTCGGTGCGCGGAGTCGGCTGGTGCAGCATGGTCACGGAGGCACCGCGCATCCAGATGGCCTGCACGGACGGGGCAATGTCCACCGGCTGACCGGCGAGGATCCCGATCGCGTCGCCGTGTCCGATGCCCGCGGCCGCGAGCGCGCCTGCCATCGCGCGGGCGACCGCATGGATCTCGCTCCAGACCTGGCGGTGCGGACTGTCCGGTTCCCCGGTCACGAGCCCATGGACACTGTCCGCAGCGTTGGCATACATCTCTTCGGTGAACCGGCTCATGACGCCCTCCTCCGCACGATGGAGGGACGAGGCGGTCGGGCGCGGAGGACGCCGCACCGAGGGCCCCAGAGCCCTCACTGGTACTTCCGGAAACGCAATTCGGCCGTTACTCCCGGGGGCCACGGCCTGGTTCGGGGTGCACTCGAGCATAGGCGTCACCCGCACGGGTAGCCTGGCATATTGGCGTTTCGCCATCTTGTCCGTCTCATATCAGTTAGGAATCCCGGTGACCACCGAGCCCGCGCCGGCGTCTGCCTCCACCTCCCCCGACGCCCCCGCGGAGGTCGCCTCGGCCGGGACCCCCGCGACGCCGAAGGGCCTGGCCGCCGAGGCCACCCGGCGACGGACCTTCGCGGTCATCTCGCACCCGGACGCCGGTAAGTCCACGCTGACCGAGGCCCTCGCGCTGCACGCGAAGATGATCTCGGAGGCGGGCGCCGTGCACGGCAAGGCCGGTCGCCGGTCCACGGTCTCGGACTGGATGGAGATGGAGAAGGCCCGCGGCATCTCGGTCAGCTCGACCGCGCTGCAGTTCAACTACAAGTCCGGCGAGTCCGAGCCGAACGATCCGATCAGCGTCATCAACCTCGTCGACACCCCGGGTCACTCCGACTTCTCGGAGGACACCTACCGGGTGCTCACCGCGGTCGACGCCGCGGTCATGCTCATCGACGCCGCCAAGGGCCTCGAGCCGCAGACCCTCAAGCTGTTCCAGGTGTGCCGCCACCGCGGCATCCCGGTCATCACCGTGATCAACAAGTGGGACCGCCCGGGCCAGACCCCGCTGGAGCTGCTCGACGAGATCCACGAGCGGATCGGCCTGACCCCGACCCCCCTGTACTGGCCGGTTGGCATCGCGGGCGACTTCCGCGGCCTGCTGCGGCGCGGCGAGGACGGCGCCCCGCAGGAGTACATCCGGTTCACCCGCACGGCCGGCGGCGCCACGATCGCACCCGAGGAGATCCTCGACGCCGACGCGGCCGCGGCCCGTGACGGCTCCGACTGGGAGACCGCGGTCGAGGAGAGCGAGCTGCTCTCCGCCAGCGGGCAGGACCACGACCAGGAGATGTTCCTGGCCGGACAGACCTCCCCTGTCATCTTCGCCTCCGCGATGCTGAACTTCGGCGTCCGGCAGATCCTCGACACCCTGGTGGCGCTCGCGCCAGCCCCCGGCCCGCGCGACGACATCAAGGGCGCCTCGCGCGAGGTCACCGATCCGTTCAGCGCGGTGGTGTTCAAGGTGCAGGCGGGCATGGACACGAGCCACCGAGATCGCTTGGCGTTCATGCGGATCGTCTCCGGTGTCTTCGAGCGCGGGATGGTCGTCACGCATGCCCAGACCGGCAAGCCCTTCACCACCAAGTACGCGCAGACCGTGTTCGGCCGCGAGCGCTCCACCGTCGAATCGGCGTACCCGGGCGACGTGGTCGGCCTGGTGAACGCGACCGCCCTTGCCCCCGGCCACACCCTGTTCACGGACAAGAAGGTGGAGTTCCCGCCGATCCCCTCGTTCGCGCCCGAGCACTTCTCGGTGCTGCGCGCGGAGAGCGCGAGCAAGTACAAGCAGTTCCGCCGCGCCGTGGAGCAGCTCGACTCCGAGGGCGTGGTCCAGGTGCTGCGCAACGACATTCGCGGCGACGCGGCTCCGGTGATGGCGGCCGTCGGCCCGATGCAGTTCGAGGTGGTGGCCGCGCGGATGAAGGCGGAGTTCTCGGTGGAGGCCCGGATGGAGGGCCTGCCGTACGCGCTGGCTCGCCGCACGGACGCCGAGTCGGCCACCGAGCTGGGCCGCCAGCGCGGGGTCGAGGTCTTCACCAGGTCCGACGGTGTGATGCTCGCCCTGATCAGCGACAAGTGGCGGCTGCAGTACCTGCAGAAGGAGCTTCCGGAGCTGACCCTCGAGCCGCTCGTCGCGACCGCCGACTAGCTCCGTGAACCCGCTGCTCGCCCTGTTCGATGCGGAACTGCACATCGGCGGGGCCACGATCCTGTGGCGCGAGATCGTCGGCAACACCTTCGGCATCGCGTCCGCGATCGGCGGGATGAAGCGCGTGGTGTGGGCGTGGCCGGTCGGCATCGCCGGAATGCGTTGCTGTTCACCGTGTTCATGGGCGCGCTGTTCCACACCCCACAGGAGCTGAACCTGTACGGCCAGGCAGGCCGCCAGCTGATGTTCATCAGCGTGAGCGTGTACGGCTGGACGAAGTGGGTGCGGTCGCGGCACGAGTCCGGCCAGGCGGTGCTGCCCCGGTGGGCGCCGCCGCGGGACCGGCTCCTGCTGGTGCTCGCGATGGGCGCGGGCACCGTGGCGTTCGCGCAGATCTTCGCCCGGCTCGGGTCCTACGGCCCGTGGGCGGAGGCGTGGATCTTCATGGGCTCGATGCTCGCCACCTACGGGATGGCCCGCGGCTGGACCGAGTTCTGGTTGATCTGGATCGCCGTCGACGTCGTCGGCGTCCCGCTGCTGCTCGAGGCCGGCTACTACCCGTCGGCGATCCTGTACCTGGTGTACGCGGGCTTCGTGGTCTGGGGCTTCGCGGTGTGGCTGCGGATCCAGCGCCGGACGATGCCGGTGCGGGTCTAACGAACCCCTAATGATTCGCTAACGGGCGCCGAGTTTTTCGTCCCTACCTTGGGTCGTGTCGAGGCCACTTCCGGCTCCGACAAGACCGAAGGAGACCCCAATGCGTAAGTCCCTCAACACCGTCGTCGTCCGCAAGCGCGCCGGGATCGCGGCCGCCGGGCTTGCGGTCGCCGCCGCGATCACGGTGCCCGGCGTGGCGTGGGCGAACGACGCCATCCCGCAGGGCGCGGCGGTCGCCGTCGGGGAGTCGGGACCTGCAGTGGCCGGCGTACCCCTGGACGAGGCGACCTGCGCGGCGATGGCCGTCGAACTCAGCCCGGAGACGCTGCAGAAGATGATCGAGGACGGCACCGCGGAGCCCGCGGTCATGACCGTCCCGGCCACCCCGGCCGGCGAGGCCGCACCGGCCGAGATCCAGGTGCCGATCCCGGCCGAAGCCGAGGGGAAGGCGGCCCCCACCGTCATTCGCATCCCCGGTCCGGCAGATCTGCCCGCGGAGTTGGCGCAGGTGCTGACCATCCAGATGGACGAGAACGCCCCGGCAGGCGCCGTGACCGTGGCTCGCGCCTGCTAGGACACCCTCGCGGCCCTGGCACCATGGATGCGGTGACCGATACCGCCCGCATCCTCGTCGTCGACGACGACCCCAAGGTCCTGGCCTCGCTGGAACGGGGGCTCCGTCTGTCCGGTTTTCACACCGAGACCGCGACGGACGGCGCCTCCGCCCTGCGGGCCGTGTCCGACGAATGCCCCGCCGCGATCGTCCTCGATGTGAACATGCCGGGCCTCGACGGCGTTGGCGTGGTCACCGCGCTGCGGGCGATGGGCAACGAGGTGCCGATCTGCGTGCTCAGTGCGCGCAGCTCCGTCGGTGACCGAATCGCGGGTCTGGAGGCCGGCGCGGACGACTACCTGACCAAGCCGTTCGAGCTCGGCGAACTGGTGGCCCGGCTGCGGGCGCTGCTGCGGCGGGCGCCCCTGGCCGCGACGCCCGCCGGGACCGTCACGGTCGGGGCCCTGGAGGTGGACCTGCCGGGGCGGCGCGCCCACGTCGCGGGCCGCAGACTCGACCTGACCAAGCGCGAATTCGACCTGCTCGGCGCGCTGGCGGAGAACGCGGGCGTCGTGCTCAGCCGCCCCCAGCTGCTGCGCCTGGTGTGGGGCTACGACTTCGACGCCGACACCAACGTGGTCGACGTCTTCGTCACCTATCTACGCAAGAAACTGGAGGCGAACTCGATGCCACGAGTCCTGCACACGGTCCGCGGCGTCGGCTTCGTCCTGCGGGCGCAACCGTGAGGCGGTCGCTGTCGCTGCGAACGCGGGTCGCCATCGTGTCGGCGCTGTCCGCGGCCGTCGTCATCGTCGCCATCGGCGCGGCCATCGCGGTGTTCCTGCGGGTGAACGGCTCCGAGCAGATCGACCGGACGCTCGACTCGGTGACATTGGCGATGCCGGCCGACACAACCGCCGCCGACACAGTCGACATGGCACCGGCTCTCCCGTTACCCGCCGTCGTATCCGGTGGGTCCGCGGAGGCCGCCGTGGCCGAGGACGCGACCAGAACGGAGTTGATGGCCGGTACCGCGGTCCGGGTTCGCGACGTCGCGGTCCCCGGAGAACCGGGCGCCTTCCTGGCGTTGACCGTCCCGGAGGACCCGTTGACCCAGGCCATCCGGCAGCAGCAGGTGGCGGTCGCGATCGCGGCCGTGGTGGCGATCGCGGCGGCGGGCGGGCTGGGCTGGCTGCTGGCCGGGCGGGCCGTCCGCCCGCTGCGGCTGCTGGCCGATGCCACCCACGACATCGGCGACGATCCCGGGGCTGCTCGCCCGAGCGTGCGCGGGGCCAGGGAGGCCGAGGACCTGTCGGAGGCGATCGGGCACATGCTCGACCGGATCGCCGCGGCCCAGAAGCGGACCGAGGAAGCTCTCGGTTCGGCACGCGACTTCGCCGCGGTGTCCGCGCACGAGCTGCGCACCCCGCTGACCTCGATGCGGACCGACCTCGAGGTGCTCTCGACGATGCGGCTCACCGGCGAGCAGCGCGAGGAGATCCTGCGTGACCTGCTCGGCACGCAGCGTCAGGTCGAGACGACCCTGACCGACCTCGAGCGGCTCGCGGTCGGCGAGCTCTCCGACGTCGCGGACCACGAGCAGCTGGACCTGGCCGAGCTGGTCGACCGCTGTGTGCAGGCAGCCGAGCGCATCCATCCCGACCTGGATATCTCCGTCTCCGCCCCCGAACCCGTTGTCGTGCGCGGCATTCCGACCGGGCTACGACTGGTGCTCGACAACGCCATCACCAACTCGGTCCGGCACGGCGGGGCCGGGCGGGTGCTCGTCACCGTCCGTGCCGACGCCGACGGCGCCGCCGTCATCACCGTCGACGACGACGGGAGTGGCGTGCCGGAGGCCGAGCGGGCGTCGGTGTTCGCGCGCTTCGTCCGCGGCACCGGCTCCGACTCCGCCGGGTCCGGGCTTGGCCTCGCGCTGGTCGCTCAGCAGGCCGAACTGCACGGCGGCACCGTGGAATTGGTGGACAGCCCGCTCGGCGGCGTCCGGCTTGTCCTGCGGCTCCCCCAGCGCCCCGCCGAGTGTGCACCTACCGCCGCCGCCACTCGGGCGATGCCCCGGTAGCTGCACACTCGACCGGCAGCGGTCAGATCCCGGCGCGCCGCACGAGGGCGTCGGTGACCGTCGGGGCGAAGTTGTCGAGGAACCGCAGCAGCTCCGCGTAGGTCGGGAGCAGTTCGACCGGCCGGGTCCGGATCGCGGTGACCAGCCAGGACGCCGCGTCCTCGGGGGTCAGCGCCGGCATCGCGTCGTAGTCCTTGGTCGGCGCGATCATCGGGGTGCGGATCAGCGGGAAGTGCACGGTCGTCACGGACACCCCGCGTCCGTCGAGCTCGGCGCCGAGGTCGCGCCCGAACGCGCTGACCGCGGACTTCGACGCGTGGTAGGCCGCGAACTTGGGCATGACGCCGCCCGGCACGCCCCAGGTGGCCACGTTGACCACGTGCCCCTGCCGTCGCTCGAGCATCTCCGGCAACAGCGCGAGGGTGAGCCGTACCGGGCCGAAGTAGTTCAGGGCCATCGTGCGTTCGAAGTCGTGGAACCGGTCGAGCGAATCCTCGACCGGGCGGCGGATCGACCGGCCCGCGTTGTTGACGAGCACGTCGACGGGACCGAGTTCGTCGCGGACGAGGATCCGCAGCCGGTCCACATCATCCGGATCGGTGAGGTCGCATGGCACGGCGTGCGCGGTCCCGCCCCCGCCCACGATCTCGTCGCGCACGGCCTCGAGCGCCTCCGCGCCCCGCGCGACGAGGATCAGCTCGGCGCCCTCGGCGGCGAGTCGCCGCGCGGCCGCCTCCCCGACCCCGGACGAGGCCCCGGTCAGCAGGATCCGCTTGCCCTCGATCCGGTGCTCGCGGATCGGCAGGAACTTCGCGGCGATCGCCCGGGCGGACGGGATCGGGCTCAGCGCCGCGCGGGCGAGGATCTCGGTGATCACGATTGCTGGCTCCTCCGGTAGGGATGGCGGATTCGATGCTATCCGCGCGCCCCCGAACCCGGCCGAGTGTGCAGCTACCGGGGCATCGCCCGGGAAGGGGCGACAGTAGCTGCACACTCGGCGGGGCGGACGGGGCTAGGCGAACAGGGCGGCGATCGCGTCCCGGTCCACCTCGGCGAGGCTCGACGGCGACCAGGACGGGTTGCGGTCCTTGTCGACCAGCACCGCGCGCACGCCCTCGGCGAAGTCGGGCCCGGTGGTCACCGCGGCGGTCAGCGCCAGCTCACGATCGAGGCACCGCGACAGCTCGTCGTCCGCGCCGCGCCGGATCAGCTCCGCGGTGACGAAGGCGGCGGTCGGCGACACCGCGGTCAGCGCGGTCCGCGCCTGCGTCGTCCACTCGTCGTCCCCGGTCAGCCGGGCCAGCATGTCCGCGGGGGTGCCCTGCGCGAACACCTCGTCGATCTCCGCTTGCCGCGCGGCCAGCGGCGCCTCGGGGGCCTGCTCGCCGAACTTCTCGAGCGCCTCGGCGGCCGAGCCACCGCGGATCGCGTCGGCCAACTCCGCCAACCGCTCGCTCGGCACGAAATGCGTCGCCAGTCCGAACGCGACCGCGTCGCCCGCCGAGGCCCTGGCGCCGGTGAGCCCGAGGTACATGCCTGCCGCGCCGGTCAGCCGCGGCAGGAAGTGGCTCGCGCCCACGTCCGGGAAGAACCCGATCGCGGTCTCCGGCATGGCCAGCACCGCCCGCTCGGTCACCACCAGGACCGAGCCGTGCACCGAGATGCCGAGCCCGCCGCCCATCGCGGCGCCGTCGATCAGCGAGATGTAGGGCTTCGGGTACTCGCCGATCAGCAGGTTGAGCCGGTACTCGTCGGCGAAGAACCCGTGCACGAACTCGCGGTCGCCGCGCAGCACCGCCTCGCGCACGGCCTTGATGTCGCCGCCCGCGCAGAACGCCCGCTCGGAACCGCTGGTCACCAGGACCGTCTCGACCGCGGGGTCGTCGCGCCAGCGCAGCAGCGGCTCGTACAGATCGCGGATCATGCTCGGATCGAGGGCGTTGAGCGCCTTCGGTCGGTCCAGCACGATCTCGCCGACGCCGCCTGCGACGTTGGTCCGGATGAAGCTCATGCACACTCCCGTTCAGATGTTCTGGTCACGGCCACAGGACGTCGGTAATCCACCCAGTGGTCGACCAACTCGCGGACGGCTCGGGCCGCCCGTACCGCAACCGTTGGTGTCTGCGCCCCGGGTCGGCGAGCCAGAACTCGACGCTGTCCGGGACCAGGCACCAAGCCTGCCAGGCCGGCGCGACGAGGCCCGGGTCGGCCTCGATCCGGGAGACCGCCTCGGCGACCGCGCGGTCGTACTCGACCGGGATCGGCCAGGACCTCGCTCTGTCGGCTGGCGGCGGCCACCGCGCGGGCGGTCACCGACCGTTCGAGATAGTCCCGCGCGCTCACCCGCGCCTCCCCCGGCTCGGCGTGGCCGCGGACCCGGACCTGCCTGCCCACCCCGGCCCAGTAGAAGGTCAGCGCCGCCGAGGGGTTCGCCGCCAGCTGACGCCCCTTCGGGGAGTCCACCGAGCCCGAGAACCACCAGCCCCGCTCGTCGACGTCTTTGAGGGTGAGCACCCGGGCGTCGACCCGGCCGCCGTCCTCCGTCGTGGACAGCACGGCCGCCTGGGGTTCCGGCACGCCTGCCGCGACCGCATCCTCCAGCCAGCGCAGGAACAGCGGCGACGGGGTGTGAGTCGGGTCCAGGACGTCGGCGGGCGCCGCCGCGGCCGTCATGGCGGGCAGGGCGCGCAGCCACGCGCGGGTGTCGGCGAACGAGGACCGGGGCGCGATGTCGGGCACGATCGAACCCTAGGCCCCGGCCACGGGTTCGCGCACCGCGAGGACGCGCGCAGACCGAGAGCGCCTCGGGCCGAGCACGATTCGACTCTGCCCGATCTCCGTCAGGCGGAGGCCTGGGTGGCGGCCGGGGTCACCGAGAGCGCCCAGCGGCTCGAGGTGACCTGGAAGCTCGGGATGTCGGCGAGGGAGATGACCACCTCGTAGGTGCGCTCGTAGCCCGTGTGCGAGATGCGCCATCGTCCGTCGGCGCCCTTGGCATACCGATCGTGATAGTAGGCCGCACCGCGCAGCATCATCCCGTCCTCCGGAATGATCACCGTGTCCGAGAGCACCCAGACCCCGGACGCGCTGTCACCGTCCACGTCGATCTCGGGCTGCCCGGTCAGGTGCTCGGTCAGCACGTGCGGGGCCAGCGTGATCTCCATGAAGGAGACGAGCGCATCACGATCCTCGAACCGGAGATGCTCGCCGTAGGTCGCCGTCGCGTCGGGCAACAGGGTGTCGCGGAACGTGGCCCAGTCCTTGGTGTCCAGCGCGCGGGTGTACCGGTATTTGAGTCTGCAGATCTCGGCGACGGCCTCCAGATCCATGATGCACGCCTTCCATGACGGGACTCATGCACAGATACTGACCTGCTCGCAGACTAGTCTTCTTCGCCTGCGAAGGAGACCGGAATGGGTGAGCGCCGGTTCACTCCAGCTCGGCGGCGAGCTCCATCCAGCGCTCCTCGGCGCCGTCCTTGTCCATCACGACCTGCCGGAGCTCCGCGTCCAGCGACTGCAGCTTCGCCGGATCGGTCGCGGCCTCCGCCAACGCCGCGTGCAGCTTCGTCTCGCGCTCGTCGAGCTTGACGATCTGGCGCTCGAGCTTGCTCAGCTCCTTGCGGGCCGCCCGGTCCGCGGCGCCGTCCCTCAGCGGTGCGGGCGCGGACGAACCCGACAGCGCCTGACTGGTGGTACCGGCGGCCTCGACCGCGGCCCGACGCCTGCGCAGGTAGTCGACGATGCCGCCGGGCAGGTTGGTGAGCTTGCCGTCACCGAACAGCGCCCAGGTGGAGTCACAGATCCGCTCGATCAGGTAGCGATCGTGACTGATCACCACCATCGTGCCCGCCCAGCCGTCGAGGATGTCCTCGAGCTGCTGGAGGGTGTCGATGTCCAGGTCGTTGGTCGGCTCGTCGAGCAGCAGCACGTTCGGCTCCGACATCAGGACCCGGGTCAGCTGGAGCCGTCGCCGCTCGCCACCGGACAGATCGCCCACTCGGGTGCGCTGACGGGCCGGCGTGAAGCCCAGTCGCTCGGCCAGCTGACCGGCGGATATTTCCTTGTCGCCCAACACGATCCGCTCGGCGACATCCTTGACCGCCTCGAGCACGCGCAGATCGGTCGGCAGGTCGTCGAGTTCCTGGCGGAGCCAACCGATCTTGACGGTCTGACCCTGCTTCCGTCGGCCCGTCGCGGGCTCGAGTTCGCCCGCGAGGGTGCGCAGCAGCGTGGTCTTGCCGGAGCCGTTGACGCCGACCAGGCCGATGCGCTCGCCGGGTGCCAAGCGCCAGGTCAGATCGTTCACGAGTTCCCGGCCGTCCGGCGCGGCGATCGTGGCGTCCTCGAGTTCGATGACCACCTTGCCGAGTCGGCTGTTCGCGAACGACGCCAGCGCGACCTTGTCCCTGGGCGGGGGCACGTCGGCGATCAGCGCCTCGGCCGCCTCGATCCGGTACTTGGGCTTGGAGGTGCGGGCGGGCGCACCGCGCCGCAGCCAGGCGAGTTCCTTGCGGGCCAGGTTCCTGCGGCGCTCCTCGGAGGCGTCGGCCTGCCGGGAGCGCTCGGCGCGGGCGAAGATCCAGTCGTTGTAGCCGCCCTCGTAGGCCTCGACCTTTCCGCCGACGACCTCCCACGTGCGGTTGGCGACGGTGTCGAGGAACCACCGGTCGTGCGTGACGACCACCAGCGCGCTGCGCCGGTCGACGAGGTGCTCGGCCAGCCACTGCACGCCCTCGACGTCGAGGTGGTTGGTCGGCTCGTCGAGCACCAACAGGTCCAGGTCCTGCACCAGCGCGGCGGCCAGAGCCACCCGGCGCCGTTCGCCACCGGACAGCCCCTCGACCATGCGATCGAGGCCGACTGCGTCGATCCCGATTCCGGTCAGGATCGACCGGATCCGGGCGTTGCCCGCCCATTCGTGTTCGTCGACCCCGAGCGGGGCGAGGACCACGTCGGCGACGCTCGAGCCCGCTGGCAGCACGCCGCGCTGGGTGACCACCGCCATCCGCAGTCCGCCGACCCGGCTCACCCGGCCGGAGTCCGGCGGTTCGACGCCGGCGAGCACCTCGAGCATGGTGGTCTTGCCGCCGCCGTTGAGGCCGACGACACCGATCCGCTCGCCCTCCTGGACGCCGAGCGACACCGAGTCGAGCAGCGGTTTGATCCCGAATGACTTCGAGACCTGCTCCAGATTGATCAGATTCGCCATCAGTGCTCCGTCTTGTCGTCGATCACGCGGGCACCGGGCACCGGGCCGTGGGCTGTTCGCACGGTCCGGCAGACGCCCGCGCCCGCCAGTTCCGCGCTGACCGCCACGGCCGCGTCGGCGTCCGCGCAGAGAAAGGCACAGGTGGGCCCCGAGCCCGAGACGATGCCGGCCAGGGCACCCGCGGCGGTGCCCGCCCGCAGGGTGCGGCGCAGCTCCGGCTTGAGGGACAGCGCCGCGGGCTGCAGGTCGTTGCCGAGCAGGGGGGCGAGCTGATGGGGATCCCCGACGGCCAGCGCGTGCATCAGCTCGTCGGGGTCACCGAGCCGGGGCGGGTCGCCCTCGGCGCGCAACCGGTCCAGCTCGCGGAACACGTCCGGGGTCCGCAGCCCACCCTTGGCGAGCGCGAGGACCCAGTGAAAGGTGTTGCGGGACAGCACCGGCAGCAATTTCTCCCCGCGACCGGTACCGATCGCGGTGCCGCCGCGCAGCGAGAACGGCACGTCGCTGCCGAGCCGGGCCGCGTATTCGTCCAGATCGGCGCGCTCGAGGCCGAGCTCCCAGAGCTCGTCGAGGGCGACCAGGGTCGCCGCGGCGTCGGCGCTGCCGCCTGCCATGCCACCCGCGACCGGGATGCCCTTGGCGATCGCGATCGCGACCGCGGGGTCCCTGCCCGCCCGCTCGGCGAGCAGCTCGGCCGCCTGCCAGACCAGGTTGCGGTGGTCCGTCGGCACCACCCGCGCGCTCTCGCCCTGCACCACGACCGAGAGCTCGTCCGCGTCGCGGACCTCGACGTCGTCGTGCAGCGAGAGCGCCTGGAAGACCGAGGTGAGCTCGTGATAGCCGTCTTCGCGCAGGTCACCGACGCCGAGGTGCAGATTGACCTTCGACGGTGCCCGGACGATCACCGGGCGAGGAACAGCGGACAGCACAAGGCACCAGCGTAGTGGAACAAATGCGGTCCGATGACCGCGCCGAGGGGACGACCATGGAGGTGGACGCCACCAACCCACCAAGGAGCCGTCATGACCGACCCCCGCGACCCCGACCAGCAGCGGACCGTGGTGCCGCGGCCCGCCGCCCTGCCCTACCTGTCCGTGCCCGACGCCCGCCGCGCGATCGAGTGGTACGCCGAGGCCTTCGGCGCCCGGGTCGACGGCGAGCCGGTGATGATGCCCGACGGCCGGATCGGTCACTGTGAGCTGGCGATCGGCGACGGCACGCTGTACCTGGCCGACGAGTTCCCCGAGATCGGTTTCACCGCGCCCGCCCCCGGCCGTTCCGGAGTGAGCCTGATGCTGCCGGTCGCCGACACCGACGCCACCCTGGAGCGGGCGCGCGCGACTGGCGCGGCCGTCGAACGCGAACCGGCGAACGAGAACAGCCATCGCGGCGCCACCCTGCTGGACCCGTTCGGCCACCGTTGGATGCTCGCGGGGCCGATCGGCTGATCGAGTCCGCTGTCAGATCATCACGGCGGCCAGGCCGACGCAGATGCTGGTGAATGCGGCGATCAGAACCCCCGCGAGGGCGGACCCGGTGACCAGGAGCGCTGGCGCGGCGGAGGGGACGGATGCGGCCAGCGCGATGGCCACGGCAGAGCGGACCCGGTGTGGCGCGGGCTCATCTCGAAACAGGGACTGGTCATGTGCGGTGAGCTGCATTGAATCGTCCTCTCCCTCTCCGGTGTCACAATCCGACGGCCCGCTCGAGCGCGGCGAGCTCGTCGTCGAGATATCCGAGTAGTGGCTGCAGCGGCGGCACGCTGCGGCGGCAGCCGGTCAGTCCGAACGCGATCTCGTCGTCGGTGCTGGTGCAGGTGATGTTGAGGGCCTGCCCGTCGACCGGGATCGACAGCGGGTAGAGCGCGCTCAGCCGGGCACCGTTCCAGTAGAGCGGCGTCCCGGGACCCGGCACGTTGGAGACCATCACATTCGCGGGGCGGACCGGCCCACCGAGGCCGAACATGCCCAGCGCCAGCGGGGCGACGCCGAGCGCGCTGGTGGCCAGGACCTGCGCCGTGCTCATGGTGCGCATCGAGTCCTTCCCCTCGCGCATGGCGGTGCGCACCGTGTCGAGGCGGGCCGCCGGATCGTCGAGGTGCGTGGCGAGATTGCACATCAGCAGCCCGATCTCGTTGCCCGCCTTGACCTCATGCGGTTCACGTCGCAGCGAGACCGGCACCATCGCGATCAGCGGGTCGGCCGGGAGCGCGTCGAGTTCGTCCATGTAGGCGCGCAGCGCGCCCGCGCACATCGCCAGCACCACGTCGTTGATCGTGGCGTCACCGCATTTCGCGACCAACCGCAGCCGCTCGATCGGCCAGGACTGTGCCGCGAACCGCCGGGCACCCCCGATCGGCACGTTGAAGATGCTGCTGGGCGCGGCGAAGGAGAGTGACCCGCCGCGGTCGTGCCTGGCCCGGTCGACCGTGCCCGCGAGCGCGGGCAGGAGGCCGACCGCCTCGCCGACTGCGCCACGCGCGACGCGCAGCACCGCGGACGCCAGGTCGAGAGGACCACCACGGGCGGGCTCGACGGAACCGTCGTCGGAGACGTCCGGGACGAGCGCGAGCGCGGGACGCTCCCGCACGAGCGGCTCCCACGGGGCGGGCATCTCGCGCGCCTCCGGATCCTCGCTGAGCGCGCTGCGCAGTAGTTTCATCGCGGACACGCCGTCGGCCAGTGCGTGGTGGATCTTCGTGTAGACCGCGAACCGGCCGTCCTCGAGGCCCTCGATCAGGTGCATCTCCCAGAGCGGGCGGCTGCGGTCGAGCAGGCCGCCGTGCAGGCGGGAGACCAGTTCGAGCAATTCCGTGATCCCGCCGGGCGCCGGGAGCGCCTCGTGGCTGACGTGGTGGCCGAGGTCGATGTCGGTGTCGGTCTCCCAGCCCCACTGTCCGAGCGAGGTCACAGATCGCCGCGCCCGCTTGCGCAGCAGCGGCGAGACCTCACCCCTGGCAAAGGCTGCGTCGAGCATCGCCCGCACGTCCCGCGCCCCTGCACCCTCCGGCGGCGTGAAGAGCGCCAGACCCCCGACGTGCATCGGATGGTCTCGGGACTCCCCCAGCAGGAACATCGAGTCGGTCGGTGACATCGGCAGCAGCATTGCGCGCCTTTCCTGAAATCCCGTGCCCGGAACCGTGAGCGGCTCCGGTCCCCCGGGGACCTGTCTTTCCGCGCTCCGGCCGTGTCGCATTCCCGCAGAGATTCTGTGAGAAAGATCACGAGCCAGTTGCGCGTGAGACCTGTTCTACATCATTCGGAAAACCGAATCCACTTGAGCAAATGTCCAGGTCCGGGGCCTGCCAGAGCCCCGGCAAGATCAACTTGATTTGGCACGCGGAGGCACAATCCATTCACCTGCAGATATCAAGATCAAGTGTTCTCGCCAGGAAATTGATACTCCGCGTAACAGCATCTTTCTCAATATGAAAACTTCGCCTGCCGGTAACCCTACTCGTGAGTAAATCAATTCCTACTCACGAGTACGCGTTATACCTACTCGCCAGTATCAAACTTATTACCGGTTGGTAGTACCGATTCACTCTCCGAACCCCGTCGGGATGCGATCGAATTAGACTGCACTGCAACGACATTAGTCGATCCTTTGCCCCCGGCCGACGCGACATGACAATGTCGACGAAATACTGCATGCTTGCGTACCGGCAGGGTCGACTTGGGACGCCAGGCCGGGCGAGGATTACGCGTGACCGGATCAATTCGCTCGCGCCTCGACTTCGTTTCCATACGAGGTTTCGGGTCCCAACCGCACTCGGTCGGGCATGTCCCAGGCCAACCGGTCCGGACTGCACACCGGCTCCGGCCCCTTCGGGGGTTCGGGACGGCGGACGGTCGCGTAGGCGCGGCGCAGTCGACACACACATTTCGAGAACGGTGGGCGAGGATGTTCAAACGTGTAGCGGTGGTCAATCGGGGTGAGGCGGCGGTACGCCTGATCCGGGCGGTGCGCGAGCTCAATGCCGAGCACCCGTACGGCATCACGACGATCGCGCTGCACACGGACGCCGAGCGGCGGGCGATGTTCGTCCGGCAGGCGGATGAGGGTGTCACCCTGCGGCCGTCCACCACGGCCGCCACCCCCTACCTCGACCACGCCGAGCTCGAGCGCGCCCTGATCGAGGCAAGGGCCGACGCCGTCTGGGTCGGCTGGGGCTTCGTCGCCGAGGACCCGGCATTCGCGGACCTCTGCGCCCGCCTGAACATCACCTTCATCGGCCCCTCGGGCGACGCCATGCGCCTGCTCGGCGACAAGGTCGAGGCCAAGCTGCTCGCCGAGAAGGTCGGCGTCCCGGTCGCGCCATGGTCCGGCGGTCCCGTCGAGACCCGCGCGGACGCCCGCAGGCACGCACAGGCCATCGGGTACCCGCTGATCATCAAGGCCCGCTCCGGCGGCGGTGGCCGTGGCATCCGCAAGGTCTTCGCCGAGGACGAACTCGAGCTCGCCCTCGAGCGCACTCAGGGCGAGGCGGAGCGTTCCTTCGGCGACCCGGTCGTGTTCATCGAGCGCCTGGTCACCGAGGCCCGGCACGTCGAGGTGCAGGTCATCGCCGACGCGCACGGCAACGTCTGGGCCCCCGGCGTGCGGGACTGCTCCATCCAGCGCAAGAACCAGAAGGTGATCGAGGAGTCGGCCTCTCCGCTGCTGAGCAAGGAGCAGGCCGACCACCTGCGCGGCGTCTCCGCCGACCTGGTGCGCGCGGCCGGCTACTGCGGCGCCGCCACTGTCGAGTACCTGTACCAGCCCTCCCAGCAGGTCTTCACCTTCCTCGAGGTCAACACCCGCCTGCAGGTCGAGCACCCGATCACCGAGGCCACCACCGGCATCGACCTGGTCAAGCTGCAGATCCAGGTCGCGGGCGGCGACCCGCTGGTCGGCGACTGCCCGCCCGAATTCGGCCACGCCGTCGAGGCCCGGCTCAACGCGGAGGACGCCGACAACGGGTTCGCTCCGGCCCCCGGCACCGTGCGCCTGCTCAAGTTCCCGCTCGGATCCGGGCTGCGCGTGGACACCGGCATCGCCCAGGGCGATGTCATCCCGCCCGACTACGACTCCATGGTCGCCAAGGTCATCGCCTGGGGCCGGGATCGGTCCGAGGCCCTCGCCCGGCTGCGTACCGCGCTGCGCGAGACCACCGTCGTCCTCGACGGCGGCACCACCACCAAGTCGTTCCTGCTGGACCTGCTGGACCGCGAAGAGGTGATCACCGCCAGCGCTGACACCGGATGGCTCGACCGCACCGGCGCAGGCAGCGCGAACGGCCCGACGCCCGCCGCCGCCGTGGCGTTGCTGGCGACCGCGGTCGGCGTGTACGACGCGGAAGAGGCCCACGAGCGGGGCGCGTTCCTCGCCGCCGCCCGCGGCGGCAGGCCGCGCGCCAAGCACGGTGTCGGCCGGCCCGTCGAACTCAGCTACCAGGGCCAGGCCTACCAGTTCGTGGTCGGTCAGATCGGTCCGCACCGCTACCGGATCGACGGCGACAGCGGCGAGGTCGAGGTCGACGTCGACCGGCTCAGTGAGTTCGAGAGCCGGATCGTGGTCGGCGGCCGCCGGTTCCACATCGTCTCCGTCACCGGACCCGCCCATCACCTCGTCGAGGTCGACGGCATCAGCCACCAGATCAGCCAGGACGAGGCGGGCGTCGTGCGCGCCCCCTCCCCCGCCGTGGTGGTCGCCCTCCCGGTCGCCGTCGGCGACGAGGTGGAAGCAGGCGACACCCTCGTGGTGCTCGAGGCGATGAAGATGGAGACCGCGATCCGGGCGCCCTACGCGGGCACCGTCCGCGAGGTGCTCGCCGTGGTCAACGCCCAGGTGGATGCGGGCGCGCCGCTGCTGCGCGTCGACCAGGTCGCCGAGGAGACGGTGACCACCCAGGCCCCGCGGGTCGAGTTCGTCGCCCCCGAGACCCGCGACCGCGACGACCTCACCGAGGCACTGGCCCGGCTCGACGCCCTGAGCGCGATGATCACCGGCTTCGACGTCGACGCCGCCCGCTCGCGCGCGCTGCTGGCCGAGTACCTCGCCCTGCGCGAGTCGCTCCCCGAGTCCGACACCACCCTCGTCGCCGCCGAGCTGAACCTGCTGACCACGTTCGCCGACCTCTGCGAGCTCTCCCGCAACCGGCCGACCGTCGACGAGGAGGACACCGTCGAGCGGGTGCACAGCCCGCGCGAGCATTTCCACTCCTTCCTGCAGTCCCTCGACGTGGACGTGCACGGGATGCCGGACTCCTTCCGCGCCAAGCTCTCCCGATCGCTGCGTCACTACGACGTCAACGACCTCGAGCGCACCAAGGAACTGGAGGAGGCCGTCTACCGGATCTTCGTCGCGCAGCAGCGGATGGAGACCCAGGTTCCGATCGTCGCCGGCCTGCTCGCGCAGTGGCTGCACGACGGCCGCGTCTGCACGGACAACTACCCCGCCCTTGCGGAGGTCCTCGACCGCCTCGTCCTCGCCACCCAGCTGCGCTACCCGGTCGTCGGCGACGTCGCCCGCAACCTGCAGTTCCGGATCTTCGACGAGCCTGCGATCCGCAAGGCCCGCGAGCAGGTCTACGACGGCGTGCGTGGCAGCCTGCAGTACCTCGCGGAGCGTCCGGGAGCGGTCGACCGTGCGGAGCGGATCGACGCGCTGGTGGACACCCCCGAGCCGCTGGTCGGCCTCCTCGCCGACCCGCTGTCGCTGCCCGGCGACCTGCTGGAGGTGGTCACCCGGCAGTACTACAAGATCCGCGGCCTGCACGACGTCAAGGCCCTCGACGGTCACGGCTTGCCCTGCGTCACCGGCACTTTCGAGCTCGCGGGTGAGCAGCTGAACCTGGTCTCGGTCGCAGCCGAGCGGGCCCGCCTCGACGAGGCGCTTGCCGTCGTCGACGCGGCGGTCGGTCCCGCCCCGGTCAACCAGGTCATCGACCTCTACCTCGCCTGGCCGGACGCCCCCACGAATGGCGACACCCTCGCCGAGTCGCTGCGGACGGCGTTGCAGGAGCACGGCGGAGCGGTGTCATGGCGCCGTGTCACCGTCACGGTGGCGACCCCCGGCGACATCACGGTGCAGCGCGTCGTGACGTTCCGGCCCGCGGCCGAGCCGGATTCGGGGCTGGTCGAGGACAAGATCATCCGCGACATGCACCCGCTGACCGCTCAGCGCCTGAACATGTGGCGGCTCAAGAACTTCGACGGCACCCGCCTGCCCGCCCCTGCCGACACCTTCCTGTATCGCCTCGTCGCCAAGGAGAACCAGACCGACGAGCGGCTGATCGCGATGGCGCAGGTGCGGGACCTGACGCTGCAGATGGACGCGGACGGCGAGATCGCCGCCGCGCCCGCCATCGAGCGGGCCGTCGTGGCCTGCCTCGACGGCATCCGCCGGGTCCAGGCCGAGCGCGGCAGCAAGCGCATCGAGAACAACCGCGTTGTGCTCTACGTGTGGCCGAAGTTCGAGGTGTCGGCCGACCGGATCGCCCGGATCGCCCAGCACGTCGCACCGCTGACCGTGGGCGCCGGACTCGAGCAGCTCACCATCATCGGCCGCCTGCAGGAGACCCCCAAAGAGGCGCCGCGACAGGTGGCGGTTCGGTTCTCGTACCGCTCGGGCGCGGGCCTGCAGGTCGCGGTCACCGAGCCGCCGACCGAGCCGCTCAAGCCGTTGGACGCGTACACCCAGAAGGTGCAGCGTTCCAAGGCCCGCGGCACGGTCTACCCCTACGAGCTGATCCCGGCCCTGTCGGCGGGTGGCACCTTCGTCGAGTACGACCTCGACGAGTCCGGCGCGTTGGTCCCGGTCGAGCGCGCCTACGGGCGGAACACCGCAGGCATCATCGTCGGCCTGGTGACCACGCCCACCAAGCGGCACCCCGAAGGCATGACCCGCGTCGCACTGTTCGGTGATCCGACGAAGGCGCTGGGCACCGTGGCCGAGGCCGAGTGCTCCCGCGTGGTCGCGGCCATCGACATGGCGGAGCGGCTCGGCGTGCCCGTCGAGTGGTTCGCCCTCTCCTCCGGCGCCACCATCTCGATGGAATCCGGCACCGAGAACATGGACTGGGTCTCGCGCGGGCTGCGCAGGATCATCACGTTCACCCAGAACGGCGGCGAGATCAACGTCCTCGTCGCCGGGATCAACGTCGGCGCCCAGCCCTACTGGAACGCCGAGGCCACGATGTTGATGCACACGAAGGGCATCCTGGTGATGACCCCGGACAGCGCGATGGTGCTGACCGGCAAGCAGTCACTCGACTACTCGGGCGGCGTCTCCGCGGAGGACAACTTCGGCATCGGCGGCTACGACCGGGTGATGGGCCCGAACGGCCAGGCGCAGTACTGGGCGCCGAACCTGACGGCGGCCATCGGCGTCCTGTTCACGCACTACGAGCACTCGTACCTCGCTGCGGGCGAACGCTTCCCGCGCAAGGCCGACTCCACGGACCCGATCGACCGCGACGTCCGCACCTTCCCGCACGTGCATCCGTCGAGCGAGTTCACCACGGTCGGCGAGATCTTCTCGCGGGAGACGAACCCGGACCGCAAGAAGCCCTTCGACATCCGGACCGTGATGCGCTCCGTGGTCGATCAGGACCACGCGGTGCTGGAACGGTGGGCCGACATGGCCGACGCCGACACCTCCGTGGTGTTCGACGCCCACCTCGGTGGCAACGCGGTGACGGTGATCGGCATCGAGTCGCGCGCCATCGCCCGTAAGGGCTGGTTCCCGACCGACGGCCCCGACCAGTGGACCTCCGGCACGCTGTTCCCGCGCTCGTCGAAGAAGACGGCCCGCGCGATCAACGCGGCCAGCGGCAACCGCCCGGTAGTGGTGCTGGCGAACCTGTCCGGCTTCGACGGCTCCCCGGAGTCGCTGCGGAACCTGCAGCTCGAGTACGGCGCCGAGATCGGCCGTGCCATCGTGAACTTCGACGGGCCGATCGTGTTCGTGGTGGTCTCGCGCTACCACGGCGGCGCGTTCGTGGTGTTCTCCGGTGCGCTGAACGAGAACATGGAGGTGCTCGCGGTCGAGGGCTCCTTCGCCTCCGTGCTCGGCGGGGCGCCCGCCGCGGCCGTGGTGTTCACCCGCGACGTCAACGCCCGCACCGCGGCGGATCCCGCGGTCCGGGACCTCGAGGCTCGCCTGGCCGAGACCGAGGACAACGCCGAACGCACCCGCCTGCGTGTCGAGCTCGCCGCCGAGCGCTCCGCGGTCCGGTCGGCCAAGCTGGGCGAGGTGGCCGCCGAGTTCGAGGCGATCCACAACATCGAGCGGGCCCGCGAGGTCGGCTCGGTGCACGCGATCGTCCCGGCGGCCGAGCTGCGTCCGCGCCTGGTCGACGCGGTGGAGCGGGGCATGGGCAAGGCTCTGAACACCGTGTAAGGACCGACTGACAGCACAGTGGGCGCCGCCGGAAGTCGTTCCGGCGGCGCCCACTGCTGTGACTGCACTCGCGAGGCGTCAGCCCCAACCGCCCATTCCGGGACGAGCCAAGCAGTAGTTCTGGCCCAGCAGGAGGTTCCGCGCGGCAGCGCAGACAGAGCCGAGCGCCGAGCTTCCCACATTCAGAGGGCTCATGATCTCGTTGGTAACCGTGAAGAGCACGTCCGACGACCCGATCGCGTCCGCAGTCCCCAATATCGCCTCCGACCCCGAGTAGACGGGGTTCGCCGACGGGTCCGAGGAATCTGCCGCCGCGGTTCCAGCACCGCACGCCAGACCCCCTACCAGGGCAGCAGCAACGACGACTGTCGAGATGATTCGGCGCCCGGAATGATGTGTCATCAAGATCCTCCTGTGTGAAAGGGGCAGGACCCCGGATGAGGCCCCGCCGTGGTGGCTGCACGCGGGACCGACCTAGCCCACCCGCCCCCGGTCGAGAAATACAGCTACTCGATGAGACGGATCGAACCGGACGAGACTCCGACGGGATCGGCAGACGCGGTCGTGATTGGGGGTCACCGTACCCTGCGCTCCGCACCCGCGGTCGCGAATTCATTCCACTGCGACACAACATGATTCGTAATACGCAACGAGTCACGCAGACCACACGGCCACGCCAGGCACACCGCTAGTGATCCACTCGACCGAGGGGGAGGTTGTCTGGGGCACCCTCGGTGAGTCGACCCGAGAACGTCCCCCTCGAGCTGGCGTCAGCCTGCTAATGCGGACCACAACTGTCCGCATTGGCTGGCAGGGTGTAGCCATGCGGGAAACCTCGGCGAGACTGCTCCGACTGCTGTCGCTGCTGCAGATGCGGCGGGAGTGGTCGGGCGCGGACCTGGCGGAACGGCTCGACGTGACGCCGCGAACGGTGCGCCGCGACGTGGACAAGCTGCGCGACCTGGGCTATCCGGTCCACGCGAGCGTGGGCGTCGGGGGCGGGTATCAGCTCGGCGCAGGCGCGGAGATGCCGCCGTTGCTGCTGGACGACGAAGAGGCGCTGGCCGTCGCCTTCGGGCTGCAGTCCGGCGCCACCGGATCGGTCGAGGGCCTCGGCGATTCCTCGCTGCGCGCGCTCACCAAGCTGCGACAGGTGATGCCCTCGCGGCTGCGGCACCGCCTCGACGCGCTGCGGATCGACGTGGTGCCGCAGGGTGCGCCCCGGTCCGCGGTCGACGCGAAGGTGCTCTCCGCGATCGCCTCGCTCTGCCACGTGCACGAGCGGCTGCGCTTCGACTACCGCACCAACGACGGCACCGAGAGCAGGCGAGAGGTCGAACCGCACCGACTGGTCCGGGCCGGGGCGCGGTGGTACCTGGTCGCCTGGGACCTGACCCGCGAGGACTGGCGGTCGTTCCGGGTGGACCGGATGACCCCGAAGACACCCAGCGGACCCCGGTTCACCCCGCGCGAGCTGCCGACCGGCGACGCCGCCGCGTTCGTCTCCAGCGGCATCAGTCGAGCCCTCAGCCAGGTCACGGCGCGGGTACTGCTGGACGCCCCGATCGAGCAGATCGCCCCGATGGTCGACGAGTACTGGGGTGCGCTCGAGTCGGCCGACGGCGACCGCTGCGTGATCGAGCTGCGCGGCGAGTCGGCCGCAGGCATCGCCGGATGGCTCACCGCCTTCGGCGTCGACTTCACGGTGCTCGACCCACCGGAGCTCCGCGAGGAGTGTCTTCAGCGAGCCGAACACCACGCGATGCTCAGCGAGCGCTACCGCCGGAGCTGAGCGCGACGGTTCACTGCTCGCCGCCCGGCGGGCGGAACCCCCTTGCTTCGCAAGCCCTCCGAATGGTCAAATAACCGTACGATCGTTCGTACATATTAAGGGAGGTATCGATGGACCTGCGCGAGCACTATCGGGAGGTACTCGGACTGACGGGAGCCCTCGTCGCCGACCTGGGCGAGCATCAACTCGATCTCCCGACACCCTGCGACGAGTGGGACGTCCGGGCGATGATCTGCCACCTGACCGCCAACACCCTGGCGATGCGCTCGCACCTGTCCGGCACCGCCGACAGCACGCATGCGGAACTCACCGGTGACGCACCACGGACACCGAACCCCCGCGCCGACTTCGAAACGGCCGCACGCGAACTCGACTCGGTCCTGACCGACGATGCCGTCCTGAGCCGGAGCGTCGCCGTCGCGGGCTCCGGGACGGTGCCCGGCTCGATCGCCATCGGTGTCCACTTCGTCGACGTCCTCACCCACGGATGGGACCTGAGCCGGGCGGCCGGCATCGACTACCGTCCCGCGGATCGTCGGGTGGCCACCGCGGTGCGGTTCGCCGCCGGCTACCCCGACTCACCCGCCATGCGCGGGCCGGGCGCGCTGTTCGCCCCGGTCCGGCCCCTCGACCCGGACGCCCCCGTCCTCGACAAACTGGTCGCACTCCTCGGTCGCGATCCGCGTTGGGCCCCCGCAGCACGGGCCCGAGATCGCCGGTGATGCTGCGGGGCGCCGACGCGCCGCGTGGAAACTCGCCCACAGCGGAGCGCCGGCGTCCCATGACCCACCGATGCTCAGCGCTCGCCGTCGCGGGAGCGCGGATCCAGCCGGACCCGCATGGCGGCCAGCAGGCAGCCCGCCGCGCAGCGCAGCACGGCCCTGACCCTCGGGTCGTCCAGCCGGACCGCTCCCCCCGCCATCAGACCGTCACCGACTCGGCATCCGGCGCGGACGCCCGCGAACCGCGCAGTGTCAGACCGGCCAGAACGGCGCCGACCAAGGCCACGCCCGCCGCGACCAGGAACGCCGCCGAGAACCCGTCCGTCAGGGCGCCGCGATCCCCGAGTTCGTTCGCCCCGAGCGCGGCACCGACCGCCGTCGCGGCGGCCAGACCCAGCGCGGAGCCGAGCTGATAGCTGGTGTTGACGATGCCCGACGCCAGTCCGCCCTCCTCCGGCCGGGCGCTGGAGATCGCAGTGCCCAGCGAGGGGATGAAGGCCAGTGCCATGCCGAGCGCCGAGACCAGCGACGCGGGCAGCACGTCGACCCAGAAGTTGCCGTCCGGGCGAACCAGCGACAGCCAGGCCAGGCCCACCGACAGCAGGATCAGGCCCGAAACCACCATCGGCTTCGGCCCGAACCTCGCGATCAGCCGGGGCGCGAGCACGATCATGCCGATCATGATCAGCGCCGTCATCGGGATGAGGGCGGCGCCGCTGGGGAACGCCGAGTAGCCGAGCACCTGCTGCAGATACAGGTTCAGGAAGAACCACATCGGGATCCACGCGGCCCCGAGCAGGAACTGCGCCAGGTTGGCGGCGCCCAGGTTGGGGGTCCGAAAGATCGCGAGCCGGACCAGTGGTTCGCGCCGCCGGGACTGGATCACCACGAACCCCGCGATCAGCGCCGCCGCGGCGAGCAGGGTCCCCCACGTCTGCGCGGCGGCCCAGCCGACCTCGGGGGCGCGGACGACACCGAAGACCGCCGCCCCGATGCCGAGGGTGACGGTGAGCGCACCGAGCAGGTCGACGCCGCCGGTCGCGCCACCGCGGCCGCCGGGCAGCAGAGCGGGCGCCGCGACGAGCGCGATCACCGCGATCGGGATGTTGATGAAGAACACCCACGGCCACGAGGCGTACTCGGTGAGCAGTCCGCCAAGGAACACGCCCGCGGTTCCACCGGCCGGTGCCGCGGCGCCGTAGACGGCCAGCGCCCTGGTCAGCTCCCGCGGGGTGGACCCGAACAGCATCATCAGCAGGGTGAGCGCGGCGGGCGCGATCAGCGCGGCGCCCACGCCCTGCACCGCCCGCCCGATGAGTTCGGTGGGCACGTTGCCCGCCAGACCCGCGGCCGCCGACCCCGCCAGCAGGACGAGCCAGCCGAGGCCGAACATCCGGCGCGCGCCGTACAGGTCGGACAGCCGCCCGCCGAGGAGCAGCATCCCCCCGAACATCACCACGTACGCGTTGAACACCCAGGTGAGATTCCCCTGGGTGAAGCCGAGATCCTCGCGCATCTCCGGCAGGGCGACGCCGATGATCGACGTGTCCATGATCACCACAAACTGCGCGAGCGCAATCAACCCCAGCGCCAACCATTTTCGGGTCTGGGCGGGGTCCTGTGTCCGATTCATCTCGTTCACTCCTTCTGATAATCCGGGCGACTGTGTCGGCGAATGCCGTGTGTTGGTTTATACCCCCTGGGGGTATGACGCGCAACACTCGAATGAGACTTGCGGACACCTACCCCCTGGGGGTACCTTCATCCATGCAAGAGCCCATACCCCCCAGCGGTATGGAGCCACACAGAGGGAGAACGACATGACCATCGCGAACTACACCGTCACCGGCATGACCTGCGGCCACTGCGCGGGCTCGGTCCGCGCCGAGGTCGGCAAGCTCGGCGGGGTCACCGACATCGCGGTCGACGTCCCCACCGGCCGGCTCACCATCACCAGCGCCGCGCCGCTCGACGAATCGGCCGTGCTCGGCGCTGTCGACGAGGCCGGCTACTCGGCCACTCCCGCATAGGGACGGCCATGAACACCCCGATCAAACTCGCCGCCTACGCCGGAGGGCTCGCCGTGATCTTCGCGGCGGCCCTCGGGCTGGGCGCGGCAACAGGAAGCCCGATCGACATGTCGAACACCCACGACACCACCACCCACGGCGGACACGCTGACGCGGGCACCGCCGTCGCCACCGCCCCCGCGGGCCTTCAGGTCTCCGAGCAGGGCTACACCCTGTCCGAGGTCACCGCACCCACCGAAGCCAACAACCCCGGCGCACTGAACTTCCGGATCCTCGGCCCGTCCGGCGCCGCGGTCACCGAGTACGACGAGCTACACGAGAAGCAGCTGCACCTGATCGTGGTCCGCAGCGACACCAGCGAATTCCGCCACGTCCACCCGGTCCGGGCAACGGACGGCACCTGGTCCCTCGACTGGAGTTGGCCGAGGGGTGGCACCTACCGCGTGTTCGCTGACTTCCAGCCGACCGGCGGTCCGCAGCTGACGCTCGGCCGCAATGTCGACGTCGCCGGCGACTTCGCCCCGGCCCCGCTGCCCCGGGAAACTCGGGTCGCCGAGGTGGACGGCTACCAGGTCACCCTGTCCGGCGACCTCAGCACCGCGGGCGGACAGCTGACCCTGACCGTGGCCCGCGACGGCAAACCGGTGACCGACCTGCAGCCGTACCTCGGCGCGTTCGGGCACCTGGTCGCGCTGCGCACCGGCGACCTCGCCTACCTGCACGTGCACCCGCAAGGCGAACCCGGCGACGGCGTCACCGCGCCCGGACCGGGCGTCAGATTCCACGCGCAGGCGCCGTCCGACGGCACCTACCGCCTGTTCCTCGACTTCCAGCACGAGAACGTAGTCCGCACAGCGGAATTCACGGTCTCCACCCACGAAGGCCACTGACATGACCACCGAGTACCTCGCTCCCGAGACCACCGACACCGCCAGCATCGAGCTCGCCATCGGCGGGATGACCTGCGCCTCCTGCGCGGCCAGGATCGAGAAGCGGCTCAACAAGATGGAGGGCGTGACCGCCACCGTCAACTACGCCACCGAGAAGGCCAAGGTCGTCTTCGACCCCGCGGTCACCTCGGCCGACCTCATCGCCGAGGTCGAGAAGGCGGGCTACTCGGCCACCGTTCCCCAGCCGCCCTCGACCGACCGCGAGGGCGACGCCGACGCCGAGCCCGAGGACGAGCAGTCGAGGGCACTCACCGCCCTGCGCACCCGGCTGATCGTCTCGGCGATCCTGTCCGTCCCCGTCATCGCCATGGCGATGATCCCGGCGCTGCAGTTCACCAACTGGCAGTGGCTGTCACTCACGCTGGCCGCACCGGTCATCGTGTGGGCGGGGCTGCCGTTCCACAAGGCCACCTGGGCGAACCTCAAGCACGCCGCCGCCACGATGGACACCCTGATCACCATCGGCACCGGCTCGGCGTTCCTCTGGTCGCTGTACGCGCTGTTCTTCGGTACCGCGGGAGAACCCGGGATGACGCACCCGTTCTCGCTCACCATCGGGCGCACCGACGGCGCCGCCAACATCTACCTCGAGGTCGCCGCGGGCGTCATCACATTCGTGCTCGCGGGCCGGTACTTCGAGCAGCGTTCCAAGCGGCGGGCCGGGGCCGCCATGCGCGCGCTGTTCGAGCTCGGGGCCAAGGAGGTCTCGGTGCTCCGCAGCGGCGTCGAGACCCGCATTCCGGCAACGGAACTCACGGTCGATGACCTGTTCGTGGTGCGACCGGGAGAGAAGATCGCCACCGACGGCCAGGTCGTCGAGGGCCGATCAGCGGTGGACATGTCGATGCTGACCGGTGAATCCGTCCCGATCGAGGTGGCCGAGGGCGATGCGGTGGTCGGTGCGACCGTCAACGCAGGCGGCAGGCTCGTCGTCCGGGCGACCAGGGTCGGCGCCGACACCCAGCTGGCCCAGATGGCCGCCCTGGTGGAGGACGCGCAGAACGGGAAGGCCCATGTGCAGCGCCTGGCCGACACCATCGCCGGGGTCTTCGTGCCGATCGCCATCGCGATTGCCGTTGCCGCGCTGGGCTACTGGATCGGAACGGGCAACCCGCTGTCGGTCGCGTTCACGGCCGCGGTCGCGGTGCTCATCATCGCCTGCCCTTGCGCGCTCGGGCTCGCCACCCCGACGGCCCTGCTCGTCGGCACCGGGCGCGGCGCCCAGATGGGCATCCTGATCAAGGGACCCGAGGTGCTCGAGTCCACCCGCAAGGTGGACACCATCGTGCTGGACAAGACCGGCACGGTAACCACCGGCAAGATGACGCTGCAGGACGTGATCGTGGCCGAGGGCACCGACCGCGCCGAGGCGCTGCGCCTGGCAGGCGCCCTGGAGCACGCCTCCGAGCACCCGATCGCCAAGGCGATCGCGACCGCCGCCGCGGCCGACACGACCGGTCCCCTGCCGTCGGTGGAGGGGTTCGAGAACGTCGAGGGCCGTGGGGTCCAGGGCATCGTCGACGGGCACGCCGTGGTCGCGGGCCGGACGTCCCTGCTCGAGGACTGGTCGCTGCACCTGCCGGTGGCGTTGAGCGAGGCGAAGGCGGCCGCCGAGAACGCGGGCAAGACCGCCATCGCGGTCGGCTGGAACGGCGCGGCGCGGGCCGTGCTGGTGGTCGCCGACGCGGTGAAGGACACCAGCGCCGAAGCGATCGCGCAGTTCAAGCGACTCGGCCTCGAACCGGTGCTGCTGACCGGCGACAACGCGGCGGCCGCCAGGAACGTGGCCGATCAGGTCGGCATCGACACGGTGCTGGCGGAGGTCATGCCCGCGGACAAGGTCGACGCGGTCAAGGAGCTGCAGGCCCGCGGGAAGGTGGTCGCGATGGTGGGCGACGGCGTCAACGATGCCGCCGCCCTGGCCCAGGCGGACCTGGGTCTGGCGATGGGCACCGGCACCGACGCGGCGATCGAGGCCAGCGACATCACCCTGGTCCGCGGCGACCTGCGCTCGGCCGCCGACGCGATCCGGTTGTCCCGCAGGACACTCGGCACCATCCGCGGCAACCTGTTCTGGGCGTTCGCCTACAACGCGGCGGCGATCCCGCTCGCCGCGGCCGGCCTGCTCAACCCGATGCTCGCCGGTGCCGCGATGGCGTTCTCCAGCGTCTTCGTGGTGAGCAACAGCCTGCGGCTGCGCCGGTTCAAGTAGCAGCGGCTACGCCGCTTGTGCGCGTGTTGCACCTCAGTTGGGGTGCAACACGCGCACAGGCGCGTCAGCGCCTACATGCCCGGCTTGGGTCCGGGCTCAGAACTCCCGAGAATGTCCATCGCCACGAAACGACCGACCGCGTTGAGAATCTCGCCGAAGGGGCTCGGAATCTCAAGGTCAGAGGATCCGGTGACGTCGGCGAGGGATCCGCCGGGGAGGGAATTGGCCGGGACGGCGGAGGCAGCGCCCGCTCCGGCGGCGAGGCCACCGGCCAGCACTGCCGAGGCGACAACGGTGGCCGCGAGTCGACGCATCATGGGACGAGGCATGGACAGACTCCAATCAGTAGCAAAGATTAGGTCACGCATCGGCGGCGTAGAACCGCACTGGCGCCGAGCACGCTTCGCGTCAACGTACAGTCAACAAGACAGTCCGGCGTAGAAATCCGCATACTGTTGCTGCCCTTGGTGATTCGTTAAACGCAACATGCTCCCAATGGAGCTAAGACGTAAGTGCCGTGTCAGCCGATCGAGTCGGACGGCCCGACCCCCGCCAGCCGCACATAGGCAGCCGCGTCGAGCGTCTCGCCGCGCGCGGACGGGTCGATCCCCGCCGCCACCAGTCGGCGCTCGGCCTCGACGGGCGAACCCGCCCAGGTCGCGAGCGCGGCACGCAGTGTCTTGCGCCGCTGCGCGAAGGCCGCATTGACCACGGCCCACACCCGCTGCCGATGCTCCTCGTCGATCGGCCACGGCGGCTCGGCGTAGCGGTCCACCCGCACCAGCCCGGACTCCACCTTCGGAACCGGCCAGAAGACCTGACGGCCGACGGCACCCGCGCGCCGGACGTCACCGAAGAACCGGGCCTTGACGCTGGGCACCCCGTAGATCTTGTTGCCGGGCACCGCGGCGAGCCGGTCCGCGACCTCCGCCTGCACCATCACCAGGGCGGTGCGCAGGCTGGGGAACTCGGAGAACAGGTGCAGCAACACCGGCACGGCGACGTTGTAGGGCAGGTTCGCGACCAGCGCGGTCGGCGCGGCGGGCAGGTCTGCGGGCATCACCTTCATGGCGTCGGCGCCCACGACCGTCAACCGGTCGGCCAGCTCGGGAGCCCGTTTCGACGCGGTGTCCGGGAGCCTGGCGGCGAGCACCGGGTCGATCTCGACGGCGATGACCGAGTCGACGGCGTCGAGCAGGGCCAGCGTCAGCGAGCCGAGCCCGGGGCCGACCTCGAGCACGATGTCCTCGCGGCCGACACCGGCCGTGGTCACGATGCGGCGCACCGTGTTGGCGTCGTGCACGAAGTTCTGGCCGAGCTGCTTGGTGGGTCGCACGCCAAGCTCGGCGGCGAGCGCACGCACCTCGACGGGGCCGAGCAGAGCTGCCTTGCCGCGCGGGTTCCCCTCGGCGGGGTTCACCTCGGGGCTGGTCACAGGGGGTTCACCTCGGGGTTTGTCACGAGATGAACCTATCGCCTCTGCCGAGCTGCCGCGAAATCCGACACTCAGCGCATGCCGAGGCGGGACGTGCAGGCCGGCCACGCGCCCCAGCCCTGGGTCGCCTGCGTCCTGCTCGCGATGGCGATCTGCTCCTCGCGGGTGGCCAGGTCGGCGCGCGGCGCGTACCGCAGTCCACCCTGCCGCTCCCAGGTGTTCTGGTCGAACTGCACGCCGCCGTAGAAGCCGTTACCGGTGTTGATCGCCCAGTTCCCGGTCGCCTCGCACTGCGCGAGCGCGTCCCAGGTTGCGCCGTTGCTCACCGGCGGAACCTCGGTGCCCGGCTTGGCGCCGACGCGGACCACCTTCGGCTGGGCGGGGGTGGTGACGACGGCATCGAGCTGCTGGCGGCCGGTCTCGGCGCCGTTGACCTTGGTGACCGCAAAGGTGACGTCGTGCACGCCGGGGGCGCCGGGGTTCTCCACGATGGTCTTACTCATGTTCATCGTCGGGTCCTCGATGCGCTGCTCCGGCGGCAGGAGCGGCAGCGTCTCGGTCACGTTCTCGGTGCGCGTGCGGGTGACCGCGATCTGCATGCCGTCCGTGATCTTGGCGTCGGCCGCGGGCGCCACGGTGTCGGTCGGCTCGAGCGGCACGCCCTTGGCGGCCAGCAGTTCGCCCACCGTCGGCGCGGCCAACCGGACCTCGGCCGCGGGGGCGGCGCCGTCGACCAGGCTGACCAGCTTGGGGCTCACCACGTCGAGGGCGGCGCCGTCGAGCGGGAGTCGCTGCGAGCGGGAGGCGGAGACGTGCACGTCCGCCTCGAGCCGCTGCTGCTGCAGGGCCTCGTCCACCGTCAGCGCAGTGGTCCAGATGGTGCGCGGCTCGCCGTCGACGGTGAGCGCGAGCTCGCGGGCGCGACGCAGCACCACCGTCGAGCCGTCGGCGACGGCGGAATCGGCGGCGGGCGCCACCACATCCTTGTCACCGACCGAGTAGCCGGCGTCGGCGAGGACGTCGACCACCTCGGTGCTCATCGTGCTCAACGCGATCGTCTCCCCGTCGACGTCCACGGTGACCGTCTTGTGGCGGAACACCGCGAGCAGTCCACCCGCGATCAGGGTGAGGAGCAGGGCCCCGACGACCACGCGCAGGAGCGGGGAGTTGGCGTTGTTGATCCGAGCAAAAGGTGACACGAGGAGTCCTGAGGGCCGACGGTCATCGGGGGTATTCCCGACGCGGTTCGATCACAGTACGGTAACGAGCATGCAGACTCCTGGCAACCGCGAGTCCCTGACCAGCGCAAATAAAGGTCTCAGAACGGTACACAGCGCCGAGTCGTTTGCTCATGGAATCGTGACCAGGAATGCTCACGCGGATGCGTACACAATCGCGCCGAAGACTCGACCGACTACCCGTCGTGATCGGCCTCCTCGCCCTGCTCGCCCTCGTCCTCGGAGTCGGGACCGCCAACGCACAATCCGACCCCGACAAGACCTACGTCATCGCCACCGACGTGACCTTCGCTCCGTTCGAGTTCCAGAACGAGCAGGGCGACTTCGTCGGCATCGACATGGACCTGCTCAAGGCCATCTCCGAGGACCAGGGCTTCCGGTACCAGGTCAAGCCGCTCGGCTTCAACGCCGCCGTCCAGGCGCTGCAGTCGCGTCAGGTCGACGGTGTCATCGCCGGCATGTCGATCACCGACGAGCGCAAACTGGTCTTCGACTTCTCCGATCCGTACTTCGACTCCGGCGTCCAGATGGCGGTCGCGAAGTCGAACGACGACATCGAGTCCTACGAGGACCTCAGGGGCAAGCGGGTCGCGATCAAGACCGGCACCGAGGGCGCGATGTTCGCCGAGTCCATCAAGGACAAGTACGGCTTCACCACGGTCACCTTCGATGACTCCGCCAGCATGTACGACGACGTCAAGACCGGTAACTCGGTCGCGGTCTTCGACGACTACCCGGTACTGCTGTACGGCATCGCGCAGGGCAACGGCCTCAAGGCGGTCGGCGAGAAGGAGGCGGGCAACTCCTACGGGTTCGCGGTCTCCAAGGGCCAGAACGCCGAGCTGATCCAGAAGTTCAACGCCGGGCTCGCGAACCTGCGCGCCAGCGGGCAGTACGACAAGATCCTCGACACCTACCTCGGCGAGGGTGCGCAGGAGGCCCAGGGCGGGAACAACTTCTTCTCGCTCCTCAAGGACACCTACCCGCAGCTGCTCAAGGGCCTGTGGATGACCATCGTGCTGACCGTGGTCTCGCTGGCGATCGCGCTGGTGCTCGGCCTGATCTTCGGGTTCCTGCGGGTCTCGCACCGCAAGGTCCTGCGCGCCATCGGCGTCACCTATGTGGACATCTTCCGCGGCACCCCGCTGCTGGTGCAGGCGTTCTTCATCTACTTCGGCATCCCGGCCGCGCTCGGCTTCCAGATGCCGGCGTTCACCGCGGGCGTGATCACATTGAGCCTGAACGCGGGCGCCTACATCACCGAGATCATCCGTGGCGGCATCCAGTCCGTCGACAAGGGCCAGATGGAGGCCTCCCGCAGCCTCGGCATGAACTACATGGCCTCGATGCGCAAGGTGGTGCTGCCGCAGGCGGTGCGCACCATGATGCCGTCGTTCGTCAACCAGGCGGTCATCACGCTCAAGGACACCTCGATCCTGTCGGTGATCGGCATCGCCGAGCTCACCCAGACCGGCAAGATCATCATCGCGAGGAACTTCGAGTCCTTCAACATGTGGCTGATCGTCGGCATCTTCTACTTCGTCATCATCATGGCGCTGACCAAACTGTCCGACCGGCTCGAAAAGAGGATCAACGCATGACCGAGTCGTCAGCGGCGCCGGTTGCGTCGCCCACCACCAAGATTCAGGTCTCCGGCCTCAAGAAGGCGTACGGGGACAACGAGGTGCTCAAGGGCATCGACGTGGACATCGCGAACGGCGAAGTGGTCTGCGTGATCGGTCCCTCCGGGTCCGGCAAGAGCACCTTCCTGCGCTGCCTGAACAAGCTCGAGGACATCACCGACGGCACCGTGATCGTCGATGGCTACGACCTGACCGACAAGAAGGTCGACATCGACAAGGTGCGCCAGCACATCGGCATGGTGTTCCAGCACTTCAACCTCTTCCCGCACATGACCGCGCTGGAGAACGTGATGCTGGCGCCGGTGCAGACCAAGCGCGCCACCAAGGAGGAGGCGAGGGCGACCGGGCAGAGACTGCTCGAGCAGGTGGGTCTCGGCGAGAAGGCGAACGCCAAGCCCGCCAACCTGTCCGGTGGGCAGAAGCAGCGCGTGGCGATCGCAAGGGCGCTGGCCATGAACCCGGACATCATGCTGTTCGACGAGGCCACCAGCGCGCTCGACCCGGAGATGGTCGGCGAGGTGCTGCAGGTGCTGCGCGACCTCGCCGATCAGGGCATGACGATGGTCGTGGTGACCCACGAGATGGGCTTCGCCCGCGAGGTGGCCGACCGGGTGATCTTCATGGCCGACGGGTTCGTCGTCGAGGAGGGCACCCCCGCGGAGCTGTTCGGGAACCCGCAGCAACCGCGCACCCAGGACTTCCTCAAGAAGGTCCTGTAGGCCGAGCACGCGCCGCTCGCCGAGTGTGCAGCTATCGTCCATTGCTCTCGGGCGATGCCCCGACAACTGCACACTCGGCGTCAGCCCCGGACCGCCAGCTCCATCACCACCCCGGTCTGCTTGCGGCAGTCCATGCCGGACACGAAGGTCCCGCTGCCGCCGAACCACCCGGGGCTCTTCGATACCGAGGTCCGCACCGCGGTCCCCTGGATTGGGCACCACGCGCCGATTTCGTTCTCGCGGTACAGCTCGTCGAGCAGGTACACGCCCAGAACCGAGCCGGTGGTGCTGTCGAATCCATCCGGGACGTCCGCGCCGTGCACCGTCCCCCACAGCCGCCCGCGTAGCCCGGCGGGATGGTCGGACAGGTCGTCAGGAGCGTCTCGCCAGTAGGCGCTGACGCCCCCGGCGCTGAGCTTGCGGCTGATCCGATCCCAGCGGACGGGTCGGCGGATGACCTCCGGCTCGGTGTCGTCTGCGGTGTAGGCGAGCACCCACGTCGCCTCGCGGCCCACCTCGGGCGGTGGGGCGCAGCACTCGATCTCCCACGCCGCGATGTACACGTCGATGATGTCGACGCCGCGGTCGACGGGAGTCGCATTCGTGAACCCGTGCATTCGTCGCCTACCCGTGCGGCCCAATTTACTCGCCGAGTGAGCAGTTGCCGTCGCTCGCTCTCGGTCGATGCGACCATCCCCCAAGCACTTCGTGCAGGGAGGTACCCCCACTGCACTCTCGGCGGGGGCTAGATCCGGTACACGCGGCGGGCGGTCGCGGTCGAGGCCCGCGCCAGCTCGATCGGGTCCTGGCCGCGCGTGTTGGCCAGCGCCCGGACCGTGTACGGCAGGCAGTACGGCTCGTTCGGTGCGCCCCGGAACGGGTGCGGAGTGAGGAACGGCGCGTCGGTCTCGACGATCAGCTGATCGTCGGGCACCAGCTTCGCGGCCTCGTGCAGCTCGCGCGCGTTCCGGAAGCTGACGGTGCCGGAGAAGCTGAGCACGTAGCCCGCCTCCACGCAAGCCAGCGCCATGTTCGCGTCGGAGGAGAAGCAGTGGAAGATGACCGTCTCCGGCGCGCCCTCGTCGATCAGCACCGCCAGCAGGTCGTGGTCCGCCTCCCGGTTGTGGATCATCAGCGGCTTGCGCAGCCGCTTGGCGAGGTCGATGTGCCAGCGGAATCCCTCGACCTGCTCCTCGACGGTGGCGCAGCCCTCGAGCTTGCCCGGCCAGTAGTAGTCGAGCCCGGTCTCCCCCACGGCGACGGTCCGCGGATCGCCCGCGAGGCGCTCGATCTCGGCCTTGGTCGCGTCGTCGAGCACGTTCGCCCTGGTCGGATGGATGGCGGTCGCCGCGTACACCCTCGGGTCCCAGTTCGCGGCGTCGACCGCGAACCGCGCGGCGGCCAGATCGTCGGCCACCGTGACGACGCGGCCGACGCCGACCCGCTCCGCGCGGTCGACGATCTCGGCCACCGACGCGGCGTCGGTTGCGCCGCACGCGTCGAGGTGGGTGTGTGAGTCGATCAGGGGCTCGAGCGGCTCTGGCAGGTCCGGGGCCGGACGGTCTCTTGGCACGCAGATAGAGTAGGCGCACCATGACTGTGTCACCCGCACCCAGCCGCCCCGAAGCCACCCGACCGCCGTTCTACATGACCACGGCGATCGCGTACCCGAACGGCGCCCCGCACGTCGGCCACGCGTACGAGTACATCGCCTCGGACGCCATCGCGCGCTTCAAGCGTCTCGACGGGTTCGACGTGTTCTTCATGACCGGCACGGACGAGCACGGCCAGAAGATGCAGCAGACCGCGGCCAAAGAGGACATCAGCGTCCAAGAGCTCGCGACCAGGAACTCCGACGTGTTCCAGGCGATGGACAAGACCCTTGGCATCTCCTACGACCGGTTCATCCGCACCACGGATGAGGATCATCAGGTCGCGTGCCAGGCGATCTGGGAGCGCATGGTCGAGGCAGGCGACATCTACCTCGACACCTACGCGGGCTGGTACTCGGTGCGTGACGAGGCGTTCCACACCGAGGCCGAGACCACCCTGCTCGAGGACGGCTCACGCATCTCGACGCTGACGGGCACCCCCGTCGTGTGGACGGAGGAGTCCAACTACCTCTTCCGGCTGTCCGCGTACCAGGACAAGCTCCTCGCGATGTACGAGTCGCAGCCCGAGTTCATCGCCCCCGACACCCGGCGCAACGAGATCGTCAGCTTCGTCAAGGGCGGCCTGAAGGATCTGTCGATCTCGCGCACCACCTTTGACTGGGGCGTTCCGGTGCCGGGCAACCCCGAGCACGTCATGTACGTGTGGGTCGACGCCCTCACCAACTACCTCACCGGCCTCGGCTACCCCGACGTCGAGTCGGAGGCGTTTACCAAGTTCTGGCCTGCGGATCTGCACATCATCGGCAAGGACATCAGCCGCTTCCACGCGGTGTACTGGCCGGCGTTCCTGATGTCCGCGGGCCTGGAGTTGCCGAAGCGCGTCTTCGTGCACGGCTTCCTCTACAACAAGGGCGAGAAGATGTCGAAGTCGGTCGGCAACGTCGTCGACCCGCTCCAGATGGTCGAGCAGTACGGCCTCGATGCACTCCGCTTCTTCCTGCTGCGGGAGATCTCGTTCGGCCAGGACGGCAGCTACAGCCACGAGTCCATCGTCACCCGGATGAACGCCGACCTGGCGAACGAGCTGGGCAACCTCGCGCAGCGCTCGCTGACGATGGTCGCCAAGAACTGCGACGCCCAGGTCCCCACTCCGGGCGATCTCACCGAGGACGACAGCGCGCTGCTGGCCAAGGCCGACGCCCTCATCGAGGCGGTGCGCGCCGACTTCGACAAGCAGGCGCTGCACCAAGCACTCGAGGCGATCTGGCACGTGCTCGGCGAGACCAACCGCTACTTCTCGCAGCAGGAGCCGTGGGTGCTCCGCAAGACCGACCCGGCCCGGATGGCGACGGTGCTCTACGTGACCCTCGAGGTCGTACGCATCGTCGGGATCCTGGTCCAGCCGGTGATGCCGGACTCCGGGGCGAAGATCCTGGACCTGCTCGGGCAGGACGAGGACGCCCGCGACTTCGCCGCCCTGGGCGTGCGGATCGCAGCAGGTACCTCGCTGCCCGCGCCGTCGCCGGTGTTCCCCCGGTACGTGGAGCCCGAAACCGCCTGAGATGACGAACGAGGGCATGCCCGACGACGGCCGACCGTCGGCCGAGGCCGCGGCGCTCCTCGACGCGCTCGCGGGCGCCTACGAGCGAGGTTGGCAACCCGCGGACCTGCTGCACCTGACCCGTAGGGCCGCCGAGTCGCCGCCCGCACTCGCCGCGGCCGTGCTGCTGTACGAGGCGCGGCTGAGCGGTGCGGCGGATCGGGCGCCAACGGAGTGGTCCGATCAGCTGCACGCCGTCGCCGAGCTGTACCCGGACCAGGCTCGCCTGGCGGAGCGGACGCCGATCACCGGTCCGCGAGGCGGGCACCTCGCCGGTGCCCTGACCGCAGGGCGGTCGGGCTTCCTGGGATACCAGCTGTCCGAGCTGGCCGCGGAGTGGAACCGGCTGTCGGGCTGGATGTTCCTCCTGCCCCCGCCGTCGCAGTGGCCGCCCGAAGGCGCGGCCCACCCAGACGCGGAGGCCGCGGAGCCCGCGGCCACTGCGGATCCCAAGGTGCTGGGCCGGATCCGGGGCCTGCTCGCCAAGGCGGAGCGCACCGAGTTCGCGGAGGAGGCCGAGGCATTCACCGCGAAGGCACAGGAACTGATGACGCGGTACGCGATCACCGCCGCGCTGCTGCGTTCACGCGCCAACGCGGGAGGAACCGTTGTGCACAGCCGCCGGTTCCACTTCGAGAACCCGTACCTGAAGGAGAAGGTGCACCTGCTGACCGCGATCGGCGACGCGAACCGGGTTCGCACCGTCCTGTTCGGCGACCTCGACATCGCCACCGCGGTCGGGACCCCGGTCGATCTACAGCAGGTCGACCTGCTGTTCACCTCGCTGCTCGTCCAGTCGGCCCGCGCCCTGCAGTCCGGCGCCGCGGAGGGCCGCAGCGGTGCGCGCACCACGGGGTTCCGGAAGGCCTTCCTCGCCGGGTTCGCCAGCCGGATCGGACAGCGACTGCACGATGCCGACGCCACGGCGACCGAGGCGGCGGCCGCCGAGGAGTCCATCCCGTTGGGCGATCTGCTGCCGGTCCTCGCCACCACCTCCGCGGCGGTCGACGCGGAGTTCACCCGGCTGTTCCCCGGCACCACCAAGGCGAGGGCCCGGTCGGTGGACGCCAGGGGCTGGCATGCCGGGCGGGCCGCGGCGGACAACGCATCGCTGGCCAAGGGTGAGCGCGCCATCAGACGCAAGTAGCGCCGAACCCGCCCCCCACCTGCACCGGGAATACGTGTCGGACCCCCGGTGCAGACTGTCGCCATGAGCGATAATCGAACACACATTCGACAGATGTCCGCAGTCGACGCGCTCGCCCAGGCGTACGAGCGTGGCTGGCAGCCCGCCGATGTCATGCACGTCACCAGACGCGCAATCGACGCCACGGTGACCCCCACCGCGGCGGCGCTGGTCCTGGAAGAATCGCGACGAAGCCGCGCATGGTCGAGGGCTCCCCGGCAATGGCTGGACCAGCTACAGGCGATCGCGGACACGCATCCCGAAGCGCAGGAGATCGCGGCGGTGGACCAGGCGCACACCCGATCGCTCGGGTTCTTGTGGCAGCACCTGGGCCCCTGGACGGCACTGTGCCCACCGCCCTCCGCCTGGCCACGGCAGCGCAACGAAACGACGACTCAGCCCTCTAGCCCGGCAGATCTGAAGGTGTTGAACAAGATTCGCGGACTGCTCGCGAAGGCCGAGAGCACCGAGTTCACAGAAGAGGCAGAGACCCTCACTGCCAAGGCCCAGGAGCTGATGACCCGATATGCGATCAACTCCGCGCTGCTCGAGTCCGGTGAGCCCGGCGTCGGCGTCGGCGTCACCGTGCTCAGCAGGCGGGTCCACCTCGACAACCCTTACGTCAAGCAGAAGGCCCTGCTGCTCACCATGATCGGCCATGCCAATCATGTTCGTACCCTCTACAACTCGCGAATGGCCACCGCCACGATGGTCGGCGCTGCCGTCGATCTCGAACAGGTCGAGATGCTGTTCACCTCGTTGCTCATCCAGGCAACGAGGGCAATGAGCAAAGCGGGCGAGGACGGTTCGCGGTCCACATCGTTCCGCAAGGCCTTCCTGTTCGGTTTCGCCATCCGGATCGGTCAACGACTGACCGAGGCGGACAAGGCCGCGACAGCGCGGGTGGTTGTCGACGCCGAGGTCCGGTTCGGGGACCTGCTACCCCTCCTCGCCGGCCGTGCGGCGGCGGTGAAGGCCGAGGTGGACCGCCTGTTCGGTCCCACGAAGACATGGCAGCATTCCGCGGTCGATCCGCGGGGCGTGCTGGCCGGACGGTCGGCGGCCGACGCGGCGACGCTGTCGGCGGGCGGGCAGGCGATCGCGGGGTGAAGCGGATCAGAGGCGCGTGAGCCCATGCGCCCCTTCCGCGACCATGTCGTCGACCACCGCAATCAGCATGTCCTGCATCGCGCGCGCGGCGTGGGTCGGTTGCACATCGGCCCGGCGGGCCAGGGAAATGGTGCGGCTGAGCTCGGGCGCTTTCAGCCGCGCCGGACGCAGGCCGGGCCGGTGGGCCGCCACCAGCGACGGCACCACGGCCACACCGAGACCGCGCTCGACGAACCGCAGCACCCCCTCCATCTCCGCGCCCTCCACCGCGACCCGCGGCGTCAATCCGGCCCGCTGAAACGCGGCGTCGGTGGCCGCGCGCAGGTCGTACCCACGGTGGAACATCACCAGGGGGGAGCTCGCGAGTTCGTCGAGCGTCAGCGCACCTCGCGCGGTGAGCGGATCGGCGGCGGCCGAGGACACCACGACGAGGTCCTCCCGCAGCAGCGGCGTGACCTCGAGGGCCGCCTCGCCGCGGTCCTCGTTCGAGACGATCAACGCCATGTCGACCAGTCCGCCGGTCAACGCGTCGACCAGCCCGCGCGATCCACTCTCGTTCACGTTCAACGTGATCCCCGGGTACGCCGCGAGATAGCGCTCGAGAAGATCTGCGACGAGGCTGACGCACAGGCTCGGCGGCGCACCCAAGCGCACCCGGCCGCGCCGCAACCCGGTCAGCTCGGCGATTTCGCGGTACGCGAGCTCCTCGTCCGCGAGCATCCTGGTCGCCAACGGCAACAACGCCTCGCCCGCCGCGGTCAGCGCGATGTTTCCCCGCGCGCGGTGAAACAGGCTGGCGCCCAGGCTCTTCTCCAGCGCGAGGATCTGTCTGCTCAGCGACGGTTGGGCCAAGTGCACCTCGCGGGCCGCCTTGGTGAAATGCCCGGTGCGCGCGACGGCGAGGAAACAGGCGAGCTGCGTCAGGGTCATATCTATACGTCTAGTGCATCGAGACGACCCAAACAATGCATTGGAGTAATCATCACCCGCTCCTTACCGTCACAGGCATGACAGATTCGGTTTCTGTGATCGGCGGCGGCCTGGCCGGACTCACCGCTGCGATCGCCTGCGCGGAGGCGGGCGCCCGGGTCACCCTGCACGAGGCACACGGCACGCTCGGCGGCCGAGCCCGCGCCACGGCCGGCCCGTACATCGCCCACGAGGGCGCGCACGTGTTCTACGCGGACGGCCCGCACTGGCAGTGGCTCAAGCGACGCGGATTCGTCGATGGCCTGTGCCTGCCCCCGATCCGCAGCATCGGGCTGCTCGGCTTCCGGTCGCGCGGCAGATTTCGCAGGCGGCCGCCGAGGGGAATGCTGCGCGCCCAGCTCACGCCCTGGGCCACCGCACCCATCGACACGGACTTCCATTCATGGGCCGCACAGCGTTTCGGGCACGACGCCGCGACCGCGATGGCGAACTCCGTCGGCGTCGCCACCTACGACGCGGACACCGGGAGGCTCTCGGCCGCGTTCGTGTGGGATCTGTTTCAACGGATCTACGGGCCGAGGGTGCCCGGCGTGCGCTACGTGGCAGGCGGCTGGCAGGCGGTCACCGACCGGATGGCGGTCCGCGCACGCGACCTCGGGGTCCGGATCGAGCTGGGCTCCCGAGTGGACACGATCCCCGCCACACCGACGATCGTCGCGACCGAACTGTCCTCCGCGCGAACCCTCCTCGGCGACTCGGCGCTGAGCTGGCAGAGCGGACACTGCGTGATGCTCGACCTCGCCGTCCGCGAGGGACGGCGCGACCTGTTCACCGCCGCCGACCTCGATGAGGGCGGCTTCCACGAGTGCTACTCGATGCAGGACCGCTCCGTCGCGCCGCCGAGCGAGTCCCTGTTCCAGATCGACATGCCGGTGCGCGCGGGCGAGTCGGTCGACCAGGCGCGCACCCGTCTACACAGGTTCACCGACCTCACGGTTCCTGGCTGGCGCGACCGCGTCACCTGGCAGCGGACCGCGACGGCGAGGGGCAGGACCGGTGCCATCGACCTGCCCGGCCAGACCTGGCGCGACCGCCCCGCGATCGACCGGGGCTCGGGGGTGTACCTCGTCGGGGACATGGTCGCTGCCCCCGGGATGCGCGGGGAGATCGCGATCAACAGCGCGCTACGCGCGGCCACCTCCGTGGCGGCCGAACTGAAACTGTCGAAGGGGGTGCGCCGATGAGCGCAAGTGTCGTGGTCGTGGGAGCGGGATACGCCGGGGTGATGACGGCGAACCGGCTGAAATCACGGAGCGAGGACACGCAGGTGATCGTCGTCAATCCCCGGCCGGTGTTCGTCGAACGCATCCGGCTTCATCAGCTCGTCACCGGAAGCTCCGACGCCACAATCTCATTCGAGCAGATACTCCACCCTGGGGTGGAGCTGCGCGTGGGGACCGTCGAGCGGATCGACGCGCGGGACGGCTCGATCGTATTGAGCGATGGCGAGCTCCTGGCCTACGACCACCTGATCTACGCGGTCGGCAGCACCGACCGACGCGACCACATCCCGGGGGCTTCCGAACACGCCTTCTCCCTGTCCGAGTTCGAACAGGCCCACCTGCTCCGGCTCCGATTGCGGGCTCTTCCGCGACCGCTCGCCGTCACCGTGATCGGGGGCGGACTGACCGGTATCGAGGCGGCGGCCGAGTTCGCCGAAAACGATCCCGAGATCGCCGTGTCCCTGGTGTCCGACTCCCCTGTGGCGCACGCCCTGCCGCCACGGACGCGACGCAAGATCCTCGATACGCTGACCACGCTCGGCGTCGAGGCGATCGACGGGGACCGGGTGGCCGAAATCGCCGAGGGCAAGGTCACTCTCGCGGACGGGCGGATCCTGCGGAGCGACTGCACGGTGCTCGCGACCGCCTTCGCGGTGCCCGACCTGGCGCGCAGGAGTGGACTCGAGGTCGATGTCGACGGCCGACTGCTGGTCGACGCGACGTTGACCAGCCGGAGCGCCCCGTCGGTCGTAGGAGCCGGTGACGCGGTCGCCGGACCCGCGGACGAACTCGGCCACCTCCGGATGAGCTGCCAGGCGGCCCTCCCGATGGGCGCGCACGCCGCCGACACCGTCCTCGCCCGTCTCGGCGGCGCCGAACCGACGCAGCTCTCGCTCGGATTCGTTGGCCAGTGCATCAGTCTCGGCCGGCGGCGCGGAGCCTTCCAACCGACCCACGCGGACGACTCCCCCGCCTGGCCTGCGATCACCGGCCGCGTGGGAGCACTCGTGAAGGAGCAGGTCTGCCTCACGACGGTGCGCTGGATGACGAAGCAGGCGACTCGCGGGGCGTACCGCTGGCGTCGCGGCCCGCACTGACGGCCCGGTGACGGCTCGATTCGGGTGCGCGGGTGGGGAGCCAGACCTCAGCGTCACCGTGCACAGCAGGCGAGTCCATCTCGACAACCCGTACGCCAAGCAGAAGGCCTTGCCGCTCACCTCGATCGGCCATGCCAATCATGTTCGGACCCTGCATAATTCGCGAATGTCCACCGCCACGAATGGGCGGCGCCCCTGTCAATCTCGAACAGGTCGAGATGCTGTTCACCTCGCCGCTCATCCAGACGACCAGGCCGATGAGCAAGGACGGACAGATGATCGCGGGGTGAGCCGCGGGAATGACCGCAAGGTTCCCGCTTCACGACGGCCCACGCACCCGTCGCGAAAGCGGTTTTCTCCACTACCCCAACCTGATTGGGATGCGCGACTACCCTCCAGCAAGCCCAGCCGCCTCGACCGGCGGCGACACCCGCTGACACCACCACCGTCCATACTTGACCAATCATTCCAATAAAGAGTACCGTCCCAGCCATGGCGAGGACAAAAGCGTTCGACCCCGATGTCGCACTCCAGTCGGCGCTGGAGTTGTTCTGGCGCCACGGCTACGAGGCCACGTCCATGACCGACCTCGTCGAGCACCTCGGCGTCGGCCGAGCAAGCCTCTACGCCACCTTCGGGAACAAGCACGACCTCTACCTGAAGGCGATGGACCGGTATGGAGAAACCCGCGACCCGCGACTGTTCAGCGAACTCTCACAGCCTGGCCCAGCCCTGCCCGCCGTCCGCGCGGTGGTGCGTCGCTTCGCCGACGAGGCCTCCTCCAACCAGCGCCTGAACGGCTGTTTCATCACCAACACGGCAGCCGAACTGGGCCCACACGACACCGACGCTGCCCGTCGGGTCGAGGTGAGCTGGGAGCATATCGAGACCCTGCTCTACTCCGCCCTCGTCCGGGCTCAGGCCCAGGGTGAACTGCCCGCCAATCGCGATCCGCGCGGACTGGCCCGCATGCTGCTCGTACTGATGCAAGGCATGCGGGTGGTCGGTAAGGCCTCGAGCGATCCCGTGCGGGTACACACCGCGGCCGAGCAGGCACTGACCCTGCTGGACTGACCGATCATCCGAGCAGAAGCCTGCCCTTCGCATGTCCACATAATGGAACGATCAGTTCAAAAATACCGGGAATCATGACAGCTACGAAGCCGCAAATCGGCACCGGCCCAGGCGCAGGCAAAGGCCACCGCGCCCGCCTTCCCCCTCCTAGGCACCGTCCTGGCCGACCTGATCTTGCTCAGCGCCGGATACTTGCTGACCTTCGCCGGTCTGCGGGGCTGCTGTCCTGGTTCGGCCTGGTTCCCGGCCTGCTGCTCCCGCCTGCGGGCGCCACGCGCCGTCGTGTTCGCGCTCCTGCTCACCCTCGGCAGTGACGCCTCGTCGCTTGCCGCCACCGCAACGGCGTTCACCCTGGCCGCCCTCCCGCACCTCCGCGCCCACTGCCCGACCACCCAGTAGTCAACCAGCTGTCAACCCAGAGGAGCTCCAACCATGACCGCACGTTTCGCCGGTAAGACCGTCCTCGTGACCGGAGCCGGTTCCGGCCTCGGCCGCGCCATCGCCCTCGCCTTCGCAGGGGAGGGCGCGGCCGTGGTCGCCGCGGGCCGCACCGCCGCACCCCTCGCGGACACCGTCGCGTTGATCTGTGAGCAGGGCGGCACCGCCGCCGCAATCACTGCCGACGTCACCCGATCCGATTCGATGGACGCCCTGGTGCGGGGCAGCGTCGACCGCTTCGGCGGCCTCGACGTCGCCGTCAACAACGCGGGTATCTTCCGCGGCGGACAGCCTGTCGCCGACCTGCCCGAGGAAGACTTTCGGAATCTTCTCGACGTCAACGTCACCGGTGTCCTGCTCGCCATGCAGGCCGAGATCAGGCACATGCGCACGAGCGGAGGCGGCGCGATCGTCAACATCGCCTCCAATCTCGGTGCACACCAACGAATCCCGGGTGTCGCCGGGTACATCGTGTCCAAGGCCGCCGTCTCCGCCCTCACCCGGGCCGCCGCACTCGACCACATCGGGGACGGCATCCGGATCAACGCGGTCAGCCCGGGCGCCTCCGATACGACGATGTCGCTACGACCGGGCGAGACGGAGGCTGAGCGCGAAGTTCGCATCCGGCAGCAGTCTCCACTCGGACGGATGACCGCCACCGGCGAGGTCGCGGCCGCAGCCCTGTACCTCGCGTCGACCGAGGCCGGCTCCGTGGTCGGCGCCGATCTGGTGATCGACGGCGGCGTCTCAGCCTGAGGAGACCCTCGACCGCCGGCTGAGGTTCGCCCCTCCCGCACCATTTCGACCGCGACGAAGGTCTGTCGACCCGCACGATTCGGGTGTGCAGGTGGGGCCGTGTCACGCTTGTCGGGTGCGGATCGAGCGGATTGGTGACGGCGGCGACCCGACCGACGTGTTGCGCGCTCTCGCGAGCCTGGCCGTCGACCGCGGCGCACCCGCTCCCGCGGCGCTGATCGGTGACTGGTTCGGATCCCGGGCGGTACTGGCCCCGACCGTGCACACCCTCCCCGCCGGCCAGGCGAGCACCTTCGACCTCTCGGACCGGGAAACCGGCGGCGACACGGGACCGCGCGCGGACGGCGGCCCGGTGATCGGCGGCGGCTGGATCGGCTATCTCGCCTACCCGGACACCCCGGCAAGCGGGGCCACCGCCGCGCTCCCCGCCGCGGCCGGCGGCTGGACGGACTCGGTGTTGCGGCAGGACGCCGACGGCTGCTGGTGGTACGAAAGCCTGACCGACGACCCCTGCCCGGCGGCGTGGTCGGACGCGGTCACCGCGGCCGCCGCCCCGGCGCAGCCCTGGTGGATCGAGTGGACCGCCCCCGACCGGGAGGCGCACCGTAACGGTGTGCTGCAGTGCCTCGAGGCCATCCGGCAGGGTGAGGTGTACCAGGCCTGCGTGTGCACCCAGTTCCGCGGCCGCGCGGACGGCGATCCGCTGCATTTCTTCGCCGACGCCGTGGCCGCGACCCGTCCCGCCCGCGCCGCCTTCGTGCAGGGCGAGTGGGGTGCGGTGGCATCGCTCTCCCCCGAACTGTTCCTCTCCCGCCACGGGGACTCGCTCCGCTCGAGCCCGATCAAGGGCACGCTGCCGATCGCCGACGATCCGGACCGCCTGCGTGCCTCCATCAAGGACGTCGCGGAGAACGTGATGATCGTCGACCTGGTGCGCAACGACCTCGGCCGGGTCGCGGTGCCCGGATCGGTCACGGTCACCGATCTGCTCGGTGTCTACCCCGCCCCTGGGGTCTGGCATCTGGTCTCCACCGTCGCCGCGACCGCCGCGCCCGGCACCACCACCGCGGCCCTATTGGAGGCCTCCTTCCCACCCGCCTCGGTCACCGGCTGCCCGAAACACCGCGCCCGCCAACTCCTCTCCCAATGGGAGCCGAACCATCGCGGGGTGTACTGCGGCGCAGTCGGGTTCGCGTCCCCGCTCGCAGGCACCGAACTGAACGTGGCGATCCGCACCGTCGAATTCGACCCGGGCGGGAACACGGTGCTCGGCGTCGGCGGCGGCATCACCATCGACTCCGACCCGGATGCCGAATGGCAGGAATGCCTCGACAAGGCCTCGAGCATCATGTCGCTCGGATAGTCGTCCTCACGCCTGCGCGCAGGCCTGCTCGCCCGAACCGGACAGCTCGAAGTCCGCCGCGCGGTCCGCCGACAGCGGCGCCGTCGACGAGCAGATTCGGCGGATGATCGACGGCGCGTCTAGCTCCCAGATCCGCAGCACGCCCTCACCGTCCCCGGAGAGGGCGGCGTGACTGCCGGGCAGGAAGGCCACCTGCCATCGACCGGTACCGGCGGTGGTGAGCGGCCCGCCGACATTGCGCATCGACCCCGCGTCGGCGACGTCCCACAGCCGCACCGTGCCGTCGTCGCTGCCGCTGATCACGTGGCGGCCGTCGGGGTCGAACGACACCGAGTACACGGTGCCGGTGTGTCCGCGCAGCGGCGAACCCCTCATGGCGAGAGAACCGTCGGCTGCCCGGTCCCACAGCACGATCGACTGCTCGTCGCCCCCGGTCGCCAGCATCGTCCCGTCCGGGCTGAACGAGATCGAGTTGATCCCGTCCGCCTGACCGCCGTCCGGAACCGCGACCTCGCGCGGGCTCGCCGCGTCCCGCACGTCCCAGGCGTGCATCCCGCCGTCCGCGTCTGCCGCCACCAGGTTGCGCCCGTCCGGGCTGAAGGCCACCGTGCGAACGAGATTGGTCGGACCGGCGAGCGGTTCACCCCACGGCACCGGCCTTTCCGGATCCGCCAGGTTCCACAGCCGGACGCTGACGTCATCCGCACCGATGGCGAGGGTCGACCCGTCCGGACTGAAGGCCAACTCCCAGGTGAATCTCGTCTGCGTCAGGATCGGTCCACCGAGAGCACGCGGGTGGGCCGGGTCGTGCACGTCCCAGAGCTGCACCTGACCGCCGGAGGTCGGTGCGGTCGCCATCGTCCCGCCGTCGGGAGCCAGCGCCACCACATGGGCTCCGCCGAGCGGGCGCGGCAGGGCGAGCGCACTCGCCAGGGACAACCGTCGGTCACCGTCGACCCGCCACAACCGGATCACCGAGTCGTATCCACCGGTCACCACCAACGATCCGTCGCGGCTCGGCGCGGGCTGGGTGAGCCCCGACCCCGAGACGTGAATCGCGGTCGTCGGCAGGGTCCACACCCGCACCGTCGAGTCCTGTCCCCCGGTCACGATGGCGGAACCGTCGGGCACCAGGGCGAGCGCGGGGACTCCGCCGCCGTTGCCGGTCAACGCCGGACGCAGCTCGCGCAGGGTCCGCGAGGCGGGGTCGAGGGACCAGGTCTTCACCGTGCCGTCCCACGATGCGCTCGCAAGCGTCGCGCCGTCCGGCGCGAAGGCGATCGTCCACACCCCACCGGTGTGGGCCTGGATCGGGGCCCCGATCTCGCCGACCGCCCGCACGTCGGTGGTGTCGAACACCCGGAGGAACCCGTCATCGCTGCTGGCGGCGAGGGTCCGCCCGTCGGGCGCGAACGCCACCGAGTGCACCACGTCGCCGAAACCGGTCAGCACCGACGGCAGCGGGACCGGCGCGACGCCCGCGCCCACCCCGGCGATGTCCCACAGCCGGATGCTCCGGTCATCGCTCGCGGTCGCCAGCACCGCCGAGTCCCCGCGGAACGACACCGTCCGGACCGCGCCCTGATGGGCGAGCAGCACCGTTGACCCGAAGTGACCGGAGAACGGATCCGAGGTGTCGAACATCGTCACGGTGCCGTCGTCGTTCGGCACGGCCAGGATCCGGCCCTCCGGGCTGAACCGGAGGTTGTGGACCGCCCGGGTCCCCACCTTGGTCCCCTCGAGCAGCGGACGCGGCGCGGACCTGTCGGTGATGTCCCAGATGAACACGAGGCCATCGCCGCTGCCCGCGGCCAGGATCCTGCCGTCCGGGCTGAAGGACACCGACGCCATGTACTTCTCGGCCCCGCCGAGAGGGGCGCCGATCGGTCGTGGGTCGGTGCGGTCGGTGAGGTCCCACAGTCGAACTGTGCGGTCGTCGCTGGCCGAGGCGATCGTCGAGCCGTCGCGCGAGACCGCCACCCCGTAGACCGGGCCCTGATGGCCGGTCAGGACGCGGCCCACCGGGGTCGATTCGGTCGCGATCAGGCGTGAGTACGCGGCATCGTTGCCCGGCTTCATCTGCCAGGCCTCGATGGCCAGCCGCGCGGAGGTCGTCGGGTCGGAGTCCCGCAGCGAATCCGTCAGCGCGATCAGCTGGCGGAACTGAGCGGCCGAGCGTTCCGATTCGGCGCGCTGCTTCGCCGTCCATGCCATCGACACCGCGACCAACGCGATCACCGTGGACACCACCAGCGCCGCCATCACGGCCCGCTGGATCCAGGTGTCCCGGCGCACGTGCCCGGTCGAGGTGGCGAGGAACTCCGAGGCCGTCGGGGTCAGGGAGGCGGCCACCTTCGTCGCGCCCAGCCCCTCGACGGCGACCCTCGACGCATCGTGCTCGGCGACCATGTCGAGGCGGCCGCGCTGATAGAGCAGGCTGCTGTTGTGGTCCGCCTGTTCCCAGTTCGCGGCGTCCGCCTCGATCTGCTGGCGCAGCGCGGTATATCGGCGATCCTCCTGGATCCACTGTTTCAGCCGCGGCCAGGCATCGATCACCGCGTCGTGGATGAGCTCCACGCTCTCGGTGTCCGCGACGAGGACCCGGGCCGCGATGAACTGGTCCACCACCTGCCTGCCGGTGGCCGTGTCCTCGCCTGCGAAGGCCAGCAACTGCGGCAGCGAACGACGGATCTTCACGTCGGTGCCGGTGTCCGTGACGTACACCAGGTGCACCAGCATCGCTCGGGCCAGCACCTGGCCCCGCTCGTCCAACGCCGCCCAGGTGCGCTCGGCCGTCGCTGCGACCGACCCACGCACGCCGCCGGTGGCGCGGTAGCTCGCCACGGTGAGCACTCCTCCGCGTCTGCGCTCCCACATCGTGTCGAGCAGATGTGAGAGCAGCGGCAGGACGGTGCCCGCGCCTTCGTCCGAGGTGAGCACCCCGAGATCGTGCAGGATGAGGTCGACCAGCCCCGCCTCGAGTTTGAGACCGATCATCCGGGCGGGCTGGGTGATCACCTCCACCATGTCCTCCCGCGTCAGCGGCGCGAGGACCTTGCTGTGACGTTCGAACGCGCGGGCGAGCACCGGCTGGGACAGCGCGTGCTCGTAGAAGTCCGAGCGCATCGTCGCGACGACGACGGGCGCGGCATCGGGCGTCTCCTCGGCACCGACCGTCGTGGCCGCGAGATCGAGGAGGGTGAGGAAGCGGTCGCGCTCCTCGGGATCGTCACATTGGGTGAACAGCTCCTCGATCTGGTCCACGACGATCAACAGCGGGTTCGGCTCCAGCCGGGCGGCGACCGCGCGGACCGCGCGGCGCACGATCTCCGGCCGAGGATCCGAGGCCGCCTCCCGCAGCTCCGGGAGCGCCTCGCCCAGCGACTGCAACGGACGCGGTCCCGGCGTGAGCACGACCGGCCTGCCACCGGCGTCGGATCCCGGGCCCGCCAGTTCCGCGACGAGACCGGCCTGGACCAACGAGGACTTCCCCACTCCCGAGGCACCGGTCACGATCACCAGTCCGTGCCCCTGCGCGGAGGTGACCGTCTCGACCAGACCGGGCAGGCTGGCGCCGCGCCCGAAGAACAGCCGCGCGTCCTCGGCCCGGTACGGCTCGAGCCCCCGATACGGACGAACGCCGGTCACCGGGACGGCCACCACCTGATCGGCCGGCTCGCCACGGCCGCGCGTGGCGTTCGCGTCGCGGGCACTCGTCCACCACGCCAGCCATTGCTTCATCGAGTACAGGCCGGCCACCGGCGGCTGGGTGCCGTGTAGCGCCTGGGCCGCTCGGATGAGGACCACCAGAACCGGGCGGACGGAGTCGAACGTCGCGGGGACCCGCTTGCCCGAACGCCAGTCGCTCAGTCGCTGGACCGAGATCTGCCGGTCCGTGCCGATGGTTCGGCCGACCGCAGACGCCTCGGAGACGACCTTCTTCAGAGCGGGCCCGCCCGCCGTCGCGAACAGCAGGCGTAACTGATCTGCGAAGTGCAGGCGCGCTTGTGCGTCCGGGTCGCTCCGCGGGCTCCGCTCCTGTGCGTCCGGGTCGCTCCGCGGGCTCCGCGCCTGTGCATCCGGGTCACTCCGCGGGCTCCGCGCCTGTGCATCCCGGTCCCTCCCTGAGGCACTGTCCACCGCATCAGCCGAATCGCCACCGGACATCGTCGATCACCCCAGTTCCTGCCATGGAAATTCCGCTGCGGAAAAGTTCCTCACCCACTGCGAACTGGGACGATACCCGGATACCGGGACGCGGGGTTTGGTTGGGTCCCAGCCACCGGCAAGAGTTGATCTCGACGCACGGGGGGCCCTGCATCACCGCGCCACACCGGCGGGAACTGTTCAGCCCGAGGGGGGGTTGTTCCCGCCGGTGTGCACGTGGCCGACCACACACGACGGAGTGACCATGAGCAGAATCGCCGCCAAGATCGCGTCCACGGTTCCACCGACTCTCGCCGCAGCACTCATCCTCGCCGCCGCGGTCGGCCTCATCATGTTGATGGGCGCACCGCCGAACTGACGCTTCGGCGATGCCGGACCCACTCAGTCCTGACGGGCCGCCAGCACCGCCTCGTAGACTTCACGCTTGGACACCCCGGCGGTCGCGACCATCGCGCATGCGTCCTTGAGCCGCGCCCCGGACTCCACGAGCCGCTCCACCTCCCCGACCAGATCCTCGGGCTCCGCGGCGACCAGTCGCGCGGCCTCCAGCACGACGGTGATCTCCCCGCGTGCCCCCTCGATCGCCCACTCCGCCAGCTCGGCCAGGGTGCCGCGGCGCACCTCTTCGTAGGTCTTGGTCAGCTCCCGGCACACCGCAGCGCGGCGGTCCCCGCCGAGCACCTCGACCGCGTCGGCGAGGCACGCGGCCAGCCGGTGCGGCGCCTCGAAGAACACGCACGCCCGCTGCTCGGTGCGAAGCGACTCCAACCAGGTTCGGCGCTGACCCTGCTTGCGCGGCGGGAACCCGTCGAAGCAGAAGCGCTCGACCGGCAGTCCGGACAGCGCCAGCGCGGTCGTCACGGCCGACGGGCCCGGCAGGCAGGTCACCGGCAGGTCCTTCTCGACACACGCCGCCACCAACCGGTAGCCGGGGTCGCTGACCGACGGCATCCCCGCGTCGGTCACCAGCAACACCGTCTTGCCCTCGGAGACATCGGCGACCAACGCCGGCAGCCGGGTCGTCTCCACCTGGTCGTAGAAACTGACCACCTTGCCGGTGATCACCACCCCGAGCGCGGACGCCAGATGCTTGGTGCGGCGGGTGTCCTCCGCCGCGACGACGTCCGCGGTGGCGAGGGCCTCCTTGAGGCGTTCGGAGGCGTCACGGACCTCACCCATCGGTGTCGCGGCTAGGACAAGACGACCGTTCATGTCCCACAGCCTACGATCGAGCACGTGACCCAGTTGACCGACGAGCGCGCGACGCCCGCAGTCGACACCTTGATCGTCAGCCCGGCGCCGACGGCGCCTGCCCTCGATCCCGGCCCCACCGACCGGATGCGCGGCTGGGCGGTCACCATCTTCCTCACCACGCTGGCGGCGATCACCCGCTTCGTCATGCTCGGCTACCCCACCGACGCGGGCACCCCGGTGTTCGACGAGAAGCACTATGCGCCCCAGGGCTGGCAGGTGCTCACCGGCGGCTGGCTCGAGGACAACCCCGGCTATGGCCTCGTGGTGCACCCGCCGATCGGCAAGCAGTTGATCGCCGTCGGCGAGGCGATCTTCGGCTACAACGGCTGGGGCTGGCGGTTCGCGTCCGCGGTCGCGGGCACCATCCTGGTGCTGCTCGTGGTGCGGATCGTCCGCCGAATGGCCCGCTCCACCCTCGTCGGGGCGATCGCCGGGCTGCTGATCATCGCCGACGGCGTCACGTTCGTGTCCTCGCGGATCGGGATGCTGGACATCTTCATGGCCGTGTTCGTGGTCGCGGCGTTCGGCTGTCTCGTGGTCGACCGGGACCAGGTGCGCGAACGAATGGCCCTGGTGTGGGTCGAGGGCCGCATCCACGACTCCCCGTACGGGCCACGACTCGGCGTGCGCTGGTGGCGATTCGGCGCGGGCGTGCTGCTCGGGCTGGCGTGCGGCACCAAGTGGTCGGGCGTGTACTTCATCGTCTTCTTCGGTCTCCTGAGCGTCGCGTTCGACGTTGCCGCCCGGCGCGCCTACGGCGTCCGCAGACCGTGGATCGGCGCCGGGCTGCGTGACGTGGGGCCGGCGCTCTACGCGCTGGTCGTGATCCCGCTGCTGGTGTACCTGGCGAGCTACTGGTCGTGGTTCGCCTCGGAGACCGGCGTCGACCGGAACGCCGTCGGCACCAAGGTGGGCCTCGGCGGGAACTTCGCGTTCGTACCGGACGCGCTGCGCTCGCTCTGGTACTACAGCGGAAACGTGCTCGAATTCCACTCCGGGCTCACCAATTCCGCGGGCAACCATCACCCGTGGGAGTCGAAGCCGTGGTCGTGGCCGATGGGGCTGCGCCCGATGCTGTACTACTTCGCCGACGGCGAGCAGATCTCCGGGTGCGGCGCATCGAGCTGCGTCAAGGCGGTCATGCTGATCGGCACCCCGGCTATCTGGTGGCTGGCGCTGCCGATGCTCGCGTGGGCGCTGTGGCGCACGGTGGTGTCGAAGGACTGGCGCTACGCGGCCGTGCTCACCGGCTACGGCGCCGGACTGCTGCCGTGGTTCGTCACCATGGACCGCCAGATGTACTTCTTCTACGCCGTCGCCCTTGCCCCGTTCCTCGTGATGGGACTGGCGCTGGCGCTCGGCGAGATCATCGGCAGGGCCCGTGCCTCCGCGGAACGACGCGGCACCGGCCTGCTCGCGGTCTGCCTCTACCTCGGCCTGGTGATCGCGAACTTCATCTGGCTCTGGCCGGTTCTCACCGCGATCCCGATCACGCCGGAGGCCTGGCAGCAGCAGCTGTGGCTGCCGAGCTGGCGCTGACCCGGACTTCGGGTCGCCCCCGCTGAATTCAATCAAGCATGCTTGATTGTTTTTCCGTTCGCGCCTACAGTCGCCTCCCAAGGGGCCGAATGTGACCCCAGTCACCAACCTCGTGGGCGCCCAGCCGTTCGGGTGGCGCGTCCCTTGACGTCCAGTGGAGGCCACGTATGCAAGCCGATCTGTCCGGTCTGACCGCGCTCGAGGTCAATCTGGCCACCCGCACCTCGCTGGGCGACGCCCTCACCCGGTCGGCCCGAATGTTCGGCTCCCGCAACGCGATCGCGGACCGCGGCCGCTCGGTCACCTACCGCGAACTCGACGCCGCAGCGGAGTCCTTCGGGCGCTCGCTCCTCGAGTCGGGGCTGTCCCACCAGCAACCGGTCGCGATGCTGATGGGCAATTCGTGGCAGTTCGTCGCGACCTACTTCGCCTGCGCCAAGGCGGGCCTGGTGGCGATGCCGGTGAACGTAGTGCTCGCGCCCGAGGACATCGCGTGGATCCTGAACGACTCCGGCACCACCACCGTCGTCGCCGATGCCGCCTTCGCCCCGCTCCTCGAGAAGATCCTGCCCGAGCTGACCGGGGTGAAGTCCGTTGTCCTCGTCGGCGTGGAACCGGCCACTGCGGTGGGCGGGCTCGCGACCCGATCCTGGGAGGATCTCGCGTCACGTGCGGCCGCCGGTCCGCTCGAGGTGCTCGTCGAGGACCGCGACGTGGTGCAGTGCCTGTACACCTCCGGCACCACGTCCCGCCCCAAGGGTGTTCTTGTCAGCCACACCGCGGTCTTCGTGGCGGGCCTGACCAACGCGTTGATGCAGGGCGCATCCTGGGGTGGCGAGCACGCGACCCTGGTCAACGTGCTGCCGATGTTCCACACCACGGGCCTGAACACGCTGGTCCTGCCGACCCTGATGATCGGCGGCACGGTGGTGCTGCCCGGACCGTTCGACCCGGGCGCCGTGCTCGACGCCATCGAGGCGCACCGGGCGACCCACGTGATGTTCCTGCCGATCATGTACCGCGCACTGGTGAGCACGCAGGCCGCCGCGGCGCGGGACCTCTCCTCGGTCAAGCTGTGCATCTACGCGATGGCCCCCATGCCCGACGCACTCCTGGATCAGGTCGACGAGGCGTTCCCGAACGCGGCGGTGATCCTCGGGTCCGGTCAGACCGAGGTGGTCCCCGCGACCGTGCTGCAGTGGCCGGAGCACCGCCACACCAAGGCGAACTCGTGGGGTCCGCCGGTCCCGACCGTCGAGGTGCAGATCATGGACAACGACGGCGCGCTGCTGCCCGCGGGCGAGACCGGCGAGATCGTCTACCGGGGACCGCATGTCAGCAGCGGCTACTGGAACAACGCCGACGCCAATCGGGCGGCCTTCGCGCACGGCTGGTTCCACAGCGGCGACGTCGGCCATCTCGACGAGGACGGGGTCGTCTGGTTCACCGATCGACTCAAGGACATCATCAAGAGCGGCGGCGAGAACGTCTCGTCCGTGGATGTCGAGCGTGTCGTCTCGGCGGCGCCGGGGGTCCAGGAGTGCTCCGTCGTCGGTCTGCCGGACGAGCGCTGGGGCGAGGCGGTCTACGCGGTGGTCGTCGCCACTGACGCCACCGTCGCACCCGGCGAGCTCGAAGCCCAGGTGATCGCCCACGCCAAGCAGCACCTCGCCGGTTTCCAGGTGCCCAAGCGAGTGATCGTCGTCGACGAATTGCCCAAGACTGCGACCGGCAAGGCCCGCAAGCATGAACTCAGGGCCGGCTTGAGCCGCTGAGCAGTCCGATGAGACGGAAACCCGTGCTGCTCACGGGTTTCCGTCCCATCAGGCCGAGGAACCGTTACCGACAGATCTACTCGGACCGCGTCGGGGGCGCGGCGTCCGCCGCCGCTCCCGCTTCGCCTCCAGGATCATCGGGTCGTGACACAGGTCCCGGTAGAGCGAGACACACAAGCCGATCATCACCAGGACGAACGGCGCCGCCGCGATGATCGTCATCGTCTGCAGACCGTGCAGCGCGTCCTCGCCGCCCGTCCACAGCAGCAACGCCGCGACCCCGCCGGTGGCCAGACCCCAGAAGATCACGACCCAGCGGCTGGGGTCGAGGGTGCCGCGCTGCGAGAGCGTTCCCATCACCATCGACGCGGCGTCCGCGCCGGAGACGAAGAAGATCGAGACCAGGAGCATCACCAGGACGGTCGAGATGCCGGCCAGCGGCAGATTGTCCAGCATGCCGAAGAGCTGGGATTCGGAGCTACCGCGCCCCGCCAGGTCGATGCCGCTGCGCTGCTCGCCGATGGCCGCGCCGCCGAACACCGAGAACCAGAACAGGCTGACCAGACTCGGGACCAAGATCACGCCGATCACGAACTCGCGGATGGTGCGGCCGCGGCTGATGCGGGCCAGGAACATGCCGACGAACGGGGTCCACGAGATCCACCAGGCCCAGTAGAAGATCGTCCACGAGGACAGCCACTCGGCGGTCTCCGGATTGCTCGATGCCGCTGTGCGGGCGGACATCTCCGCGATCTCGGCGGCGTAGGCGCCAAGGGCGGTGGGTATCAGATTGAGGATCAGCACCGTCGGCCCGAGCACGAATACGAACAGCGCGAGCACCAGCGCCAGCACCATGTTGATGTTCGACAACCACTGAATGCCCTTGGCTACTCCCGAGACCGCGGACGCGACGAACACCAGCGTCAACACGGCGACGATGGCGACAAGCAGCAGCGTGCCCGCCTCGTCCAACCAGCCCGCGACCTCGAAGCCCGAGCCGATCTGCAGCGCGCCCAACCCGAGGGACGCGGCGGTTCCGAACATGGTCGCGAAGATGGCCAGGATATCGATGACCTTGCCGATCGGCCCCTCCGCGCGACGCCCGAGCAGCGCGACGAACGCGGAGCTGAAGAGCTGCTTGCGACCGCGCCGGTAGGTGCCGTAGGCGAGCGCCAACCCCACCACCGCGTAGGTGGACCACGGATGCAGGCTCCAGTGGAACATCGTGGTCGCCATCGCGGTGCCGACGCCCCCGTCGGTCCCCGGCGGCGGGTTCACGAAATGTGCGAGCGGCTCGGCGACACCGAAGTACATGAGCCCGATGCCCATTCCCGCACTGAACATCATGGCGATCCAGCTGACGGTGTTGAACTCCGGCTTCTCGCCGTCCTTCCCGAGCGGGATCCGGCCGTACTTGCTCAGTGCCAGCCACAGGGCGAACAACACGAATCCGGTGGCGGCCAGAATGAACAGCCAGCCCAGGTTGGTGACCAGCCAATCGAGCACGGTGCCGGTGACGGAATCGAGGCTGTCCGGACCGACCAGGCCCCAGACCACGATCGCAGCGACGATCGCGGCGGTGACCCCGAATACCACATGGTCGGTCCGGACACCGCTCGTGCGCGTCAAGACATGACCGATGATCTCGTCGTCGGTGCGGTCGGAATCCTGCTCGGATAGATCGGAATTCGACGCCATGTGCCCCTACGTTGCTTGCCCGCTCCGGCAAATGCAAGCGCGACAGGCGTGGAACGACGACCTTCCCGAGCGGCTCCGTCCCGCTACGCCCTCGACCGTGCCGACGATTTACGGCCGAGAATCCCGTCGACGCTGAACCGTCCGGCGCCGGTCGCGGCGAGCAGCAGCGATCCCACGCCGAGCGCCAGTACCAGCTCGTATCCGCCTTCGCCGACGAAGATGCCCTTGTCGTAGTGCACGATGGCGAACGCCCCGACCATGTTGAGGAACAACAGGATCCCGGCGATCGGCGTGGCGACCCCCGCAATGAGGGCGAAGCCACCCACCAGTTCGATGGTCGCGGCCACGATCGCGGAGAGGTCCGGCATGGGCGCGCCCATGCCCTCGAACGCCACCTGCGTCTTGTCGATCCCCATGGTGAAGAACTTCTGCCAGCCGTGGGCGACGAAGATGACGCCGATGCCGACCCGGGCGATGAGGATGGCGAGGTCACGGAATGCGGCGGATTTCATGATGGAGTCCTTTTCGGTGTGCGGCGCGACGGACGGGAACGGCACCAACTCTGACACACCATGGTTGAAGCGTCAACCATTACCCCGGTCGCGGGACCCGTTCAGGCCCCCCGCAGCGCCGCCTTGAACAAACGCTCGGCGGTCTCGTCGCCGAGGCCGAGTCCGCGGACGGTGGCGACGTAGTCGGTGGCGGCGCGCTGCGCGGCGGCCATCGAGGCGTCTCCGACCGCGGCCACGAAGGACCCCAGCCGCCCCCTCGTCTCGATCGCCCCGAGCTGTTCGAGCTCTCGATACGCCCGGGCCACGGTGTTCGCGGCCAGCCCCAGCTCCTCGGCGAGGGCCCGCACGGTCGGCAGCTTGGTGCCCGCGATCAGCTCGCCGCGCCGGACGCGATCGAGGATCTGCAGCCGCAGCTGCTCATACGGCGCCGTGGACGAGTGTGGGTCGATGTCGATGCGCATGATCAACGCTAACCCCGCGACGCCGCGGTCAGTCCGCGAACGCCTCCGCCACACCGTCGAACCACGCCGACTCCTCGACAAGGCTGCGACTGCGCCAGCCCTCGGGCGTGCGAACGAGCTCGTGGTTGTACCAGCCGCCGCAGAAGAACTGCCTGTCCTTCTTGACGATCATCGGATTGAAGAACATGGCCCGGACCCGGGCCCGGTCACCGTCGAGTTCCACGTCGATGTTCGAGACGAAGTGCTGCGTCTGCGCGAACAGGTCGAGCATCGTCGCGAGCTGCGCGACGACGAACTCCAGGTCACCGACCGGCCCTCCCGCGGTGGAGTAGTCGATGTGCGCGTCCGGGGTGAACACGGTGCGATAGAGATCCCAGTCCTTGCTGTCCACCGCGTGCGCATAGCGGGTGAACAGATCCTGTATCTCGATGCGGTCGGAGATCGTCTGCAGGTCCATGCCGACATACAAACGCACCGGCGGCCCGTCGCGCCGCCGAATGCGCCAACGACTGCCGTTCAGGTCCGCCCGGCGCCCGTGCGCCTCGCCGCGAGCGCCGCGGTGACGCGGACCAGATCCCGCGGCGACGACACGTCCAGCCCGGTCAACGTCGAGAGCTTGCGAAGCCGGTAGAGCACCGTGTTCGGATGGACGTGTAGGGCCACGGCCGCGGCCGCCCGGTCGTAGCCGGCGTCAACGAAGGCTTCGAGGGTGCGCAGGATCGGCTCGTGGGCATCCAACGGGGACAACAGATTCGCCAGCACCGCGTGCGCTGCGCTCGGCCTGGTCAGCTGATACTCGACCGGGACATCCCGCAGCCGGAAGAGCCCGCCGCGGTGCCCGTGACACCGCGCCACCTCGAGTACCTCGCGAGCCTCCTGCAACGCGCCCGGTACCCGGGACGGCACCGCGGCGGAGACCGCGATGACGACCGCGGCGCCGATCGCCCGTTCGAGATCGAGCAGATTGCGGCGCAGCTGCGCGAACTGGGTGCTGTCCCCCCAGTTGTCCTCGGCGGGATCGGAATCGACGATGGGGATCAGCGCCGTCCCGCCGCTGCTGGTCACCGCGCACAGCGCCTTGTCCCTGCCGACGTTGTCGAGTTCGCGCTGCAGCCGCCGCACCTTGCGGCGCTCGGCCACCGCGGTGTCCACCTCCGCCGCGGATTCGTCGGGGTGCGGATCGACGTGGATCGCGACGATCCAGTAGAGCCGGGCGAGCGTCAGACCGACCCGATCCGCGGTCCCGGCCGGGTCGGTTCCCGCGGACAACGCCATCAGCAGGGCGCGCCTGGCGGCGTCGTCCTCCCCCGCGGTCGCATGGTCCGACCCGTATCCGGCCACCACCGCGGACGTCGCGGCCAGCAGGTAGGTGTGCAGCTGCCGCCCGGCCCGCGCCAGGGCCGGACCGTCCCCGTCGGTGGCCAGCTCCGCGATCGCCGCCCACCAGTGCTGGATCCCGAGGTGGTACGCGTGCAGCACCTCGGCGAGCGGTACCAGCTCCTCCGCACGGCGGCCGGCGGAATCACGCAGCTCCGCCACCTCCCCCGGGGTCGGCTCACCCGCGGTCCTCAGCATCGCGATGAACAGTTCCAGGTTCCGGCGCACGATGGCGGTGACGTCGATGCGGATGGCTTCCTCGGGTAGCGACCGGTAGAAGGGCACATCGGTCCGCACCGCGTGCACCGTCTCCGCGACCAGCGCGTGCGTCCGCTGGGCCAGCTGGTCCGCCAGCGACCGACCGCCGATCGTGATGGGCCCGTCCGGGTCATTTTTGATTCCAGACACAAAAACCTCCGAATAGTTGATCGCAATCTACAACCGCGACCAGCAGTTTTCCGATCAATATGTAATCCACGCCACTCTCAGATGCACAAAGGGCGCATCACACGGGGGCGGGCTATGAGAGAAGGAGTCTCGGTGACCAACATGATCCGTCGCGCCACCCGGTCGGGAGCCACGGCCGCCGCCGCACTGTGTCTGCTGGCGGCCGCGGCCGCGGGCAGCGCCGGCGCTGCGCCGCTGCAACCCGGCGCAATCGACTACGTCGCGCTCGGCGACTCCGCCGCCGCCGGGCCGCTGCTCCCCGACCAGGACATGAGCGCACCCGGATGCCTGCGGTCACGGGACAACTACCCCGCGGTGGTCGCCGCGGCCCTCGGCGCCACCCTCACCGACGTCACCTGCTCGTCCGCCAGGACGGCACACATCACCGACACGCGGCAGGGCACGTTCGCCGGTGCCGTGCCCCCGCAGCTCGATGCGCTCGGTCCCGATACCGACCTCGTCACGGTCACCATCGGAGCGAACGACTTCAACCTCTTCAGCACTGCCCTCAGCTGCACCAACCCGCTGCCGCAACCGACCGGCACCTCCTGCCGCGACAAGTTCACCGCGGGTGGGCGCAACCAGCAGCGGGACCTGATCCGCGACTGGGCCCCGACCTGGGGCGCGATGCTCGACAAGATCCGCGAACGCGCACCCCACGCCGAGATCGCGGTGGTCGGGTACGGCACCTACCTCCGACCGGGCGGATGCCCTGCGCAGCAGCCGATCTGGCCGCAAGACGCCGACTACCTGCAGAGCGTGATGGCGGACGCGAACGAGGCGATGGCGGCCGAGGCGGCCCGACGCGACATCCGATTCATCGACATCAGGCAGGCCACCTCCGGCCACGACATCTGCGCGGGCCCCACCCAGGCCCACTATGCGGGTCTGGTCCCGTCGGAGCCCGCGGTGCCGCTGCACCCGACGGTGCTCGGCATGCAGGCGATCGGCGCACACGTCGCCGGCGAGCTGCGCTGAGCGCCACGCCCCATCCCACCGCACCGCCTGCGGCAGTGCACTTTCCGTCCCCACCCTCACCGAACCAGCGAGGCCCCATGTCCGTGCACGAACCAACGGTTGCGCCATCGGCGCTGCCTGCCGCCACGACCAAGGTCGTCAGCGGGGCGCTGATCGCCCTGTTCCTGGCGAATCTGGTCAACTTCTTCGACCGTGCGATCCCGTCGGTGGTCGCCGAACCCATCAAGGCCGAGTTCTCGCTCAGCGACTTGCAACTCGGCCTCATCATGTCGGCGTTCACGTTGGTGTACGCGGTGGCGGGGCTGCCGCTCGGCCGACTCGCAGACCGCGGCGACCGGCCGAAGATCATCGGCGCCGGGCTGCTGCTGTGGAGCGGACTGACCGCGGCGACCGGCGCCGCGGGCAACTACATGCTCTTCATCCTGGCCCGGCTCGGTGTCGGCGTCGGCGAGGCCAGCTTCACCCCGGCCGCGAATTCGATGATCGGCGACATGTATCCGGCGGAGCGACGCTCACGGGCGCTCGGCGTCTTCATGCTCGGACTCCCGGTCGGACTCATGCTGGCGTACTTCACCGTCGGCAAGATCACGGAGGCCTTCGGTTCCTGGCGGGCGCCGTTCTTCGTGGCGGCCGTGCCCGGTGTGCTGCTCGCCCTTGTCATGTTCCGGATGCGCGACCCCGAACGCGGCGGCTCGGAGCACACCGCCGCGGGCGTCGTGCTGGCGGACGACGCCGCGATCACCCGGCCGATCCGCCGACTGCTGTCGATCCCGACCCTGCGATGGCTGATCCTCGCGGGCTTGACCTTCAACTTCGCCGCGTACGCGGTGAACTCGTTCGTGGTTCCGCTGCTGATGCGCCAGTACGAACTGAAGCTGACACCCGCCGCCGCGGTCACCGGGATCATCGTCGGCTTGACCGGGCTGATCGGCCTGCTGGCGGGCGCGCGACTGGCGGACCGCGCGGCGACCACCTCACCGAACGCGCGGCTCACCATCGGAGTCGTCAGCTGCGCGGTGGCCGCGCCGCTGACCGCCCTCGCGCTGATGCAGAACGGCGGGAGCGTCGTGGCCTTCACCGCGCTCTTCGCCGCCGGCTGGCTGCTCGCCTATGGCTTCTACATCAGCGTCTACCCCGCGATCCACGACGTGGTGGTCCCGCGACTGCGCGCCACCGCGACCGCGCTGTTCTTCGCGGCCATGTACCTGCTCGGTGGATTCTCGGGCCCGGTCGTGGTCGGCGCCATCTCCGACTGGTTCGCTCAGCGGGCCCTCGACGCGGCCGGCACCGGCACGCTTGCACAGTATTCGGGCCAGGGGCTGAACTCGGCCATGTACCTGATCCCGCTGATGTTGGTCCTCACGGCCGTGTTCATCTACCTGGCCACCCGAACCATCGCCGCCGACTCCACCCGGATGCGCCGGTCACTGGAGGGCCGGTGAACGGTTCGGGGACAATGACGTCATGGCCGACGCGACTATCTATCACAACCAGCGCTGCAGCACCTCGCGCACCGTTCTGAAGCTGATCGAGGAGGCCGGCATCGAGCCGACCATCGTCAAGTACCTGGAGACGCCGCCCTCGCGCGACGGACTGCGGAAGCTCCTCGACGACGCCGGGCTCAAGCCGAGCGAGGCGATCCGCAAGAAGGAAGCGGTCTACAAGGAACTCGGCCTGACCGAGGCGAGCGAGGACGAACTGCTCGAGGCCATGGTGGAGAACCCGATCCTCATCGAGCGGCCCATCGTGGTGACGGCCAAGGGCACCGTGCTCGCCCGGCCGGCCGAGCGGGTCGCCACGATCCTGTAGCCACACCGATCCGAACACGGCCCCGCCGGCTCACGCCGACGGGGCCGTGCTGCGTTCACTTCTGGATTCCTACGATCCCACCGAACCGAAATCGACCGATCCCAGATCCATCGAGCCGAGATCGAGCGAGCCCGACGCGTCCTCCTCCTCGGTCTCCACCGGCTCCGGCTCCGTGACGACCGGGGTCTCGGGCACCGCGACCTCCTCCGGCGTCCAGACGCCGCAGTTGTAGGTGACGAAGGTGCTGTCGGTGGCCTGCAGCGTGACCGCCGACGGGCCGTTGGTCTGCATGTACTCGATGACCGTCGGCTGCCCGTTCGTGAGCGAGAGCCGCGTCCAGGTGCACGGTGCGCCGAGCGTTGTCGGCCCCGTCGACTCGTAGGTGCCCGGCGCGAGCCCGGCGGTACCCACCTGGAACCCACCGTCGTGGGTGATTACCGGGGTGCCGGCAAAGGCGACGCCCGCGCCCGCGAGAACGCCTCCCGCAACCGCCACGGATGCGATCGACATCGAAACCAGCTTGCGCATAACTTCCTTCCACACTTCGTCCAAGTTGGACAATTGTCCAAGCGAGAAGGTAGCCACAATCGGGGTGATCACACGACGAATCCCGCATTGGTGACGCGGGTCACAGAAGGGGTGCGGCGGCGACGGTTTCGCCTGCCGCATCGGACCTTTGGCGGTTCAGAGCAGATCGCGCGACACCGGGCAGGACATGCACCGCGGGCCGCCCCGGCCCGAGCCGAGCTCGGACCCGGATATGCGCAGCACCTCGATCCCCGATGCCTCCAGCCGCGAGTTCGTCACGACGTTCCGCTCGTAGGCGACGACCACCCCCGGCTCCAGTGCGAGAGTGTTGTTGCCGTCGTCCCACTGCTCGCGTTCGGCAGTGACGTTGTCGAGCCCGGTGTCGATCACCCGGAGCTTGCCGATGCCCATCGCGTCGGCCGCGGCCTTCAGGAACGGTTCGGCGCCTCGAATGCTCACCCCCACGTCCTCACGGTGAATGGTGAACGCGGACAGACTGTCCTGAATGGCGGGATACATCACCACGGCGTCGACGTCGACCATCGTGCACACCGTGTCGAGGTGCATCGACGCTCGCGACTGGGCGATCGGGACCACCAGCACCGAGTGTGCGAGGCCGTCCTCGAAAACGCTGCGCGCCAACGCCTCCGCCCCGGCCGGGGTGGTCCGCTCTCCCACCCCCACGGCCACCACACCCGGCGCGAGCAGCAACACGTCGCCGCCCTCGACCGGCGCGGTATGCGACTCATAGGCCCGCCGCACCCCGAGAAAGCGGGGGTGGTGCGCGTAGATCAGGTCGGTCAGCGAGGCCTCGCGCACCCGGGCAGGCAGGGCCAGCGCGGTGATCGCGACCCTGTCCCCGATCCAGAAGGAGGAGTCCCTGGTGAACAGCAGGTTCGGCAGCGGCTCGATCACGAAGTCGCCGCCGTGGTGCATCCGCCGCACCAGCGATGCGCCGCCGGGCCCGAGCGGGAGCTCGTCGAACGTCATACCCGCGGTCAGGATGGTGGCCAGGGCCGCGGGCTCGACGGACCGCAGGTGCGCGGCGAGTTCCTGGGCGAGCGGGTGGCCGAGCCGGCGGGGGTCGACTGCCGCCGAGATGCCCTGCATGCGGGCCGCTCCGCTCACGGTCAGGGTCTCGGTGAGCACCTCTGACAACAGCAGCACCTCGACCCCACGCGAGCGCAGCAGCGCGGCGAACGCGTCGTGCTCCTCCTGCGCCCGGTCCACCCAGGGCAACCCGTCGAACAGCAGTTGGTCGTTGTTGCGCGGGGTCAGCCGCTTGAGCTCGTCACCGGGGCGGTGCAGGAGCACGGTGCGCAGGGTGCCCACCTCGGAGTTGGCCCCCAACACGGACGGCCCCTCGTTTCCCACTGCGCTGCGCTCCATGGCTAGACGGTAGTGCGCGCCAGGCCGCGCCGCGAGGGCTTCGAATCAGGGGCCTGACCCGATTCCCTCAACTAAGGTCGAGGTCGACGAGGGGAGGCGCCGGTGGAGATGCCGGACTGGAAGGCCAAGGAACTCACCCCGGGGCAGCTGTCCGAGCGCAGCGGGGTGGCGGTGTCCGCGTTGCATTTCTATGAGCGTGAGGGGCTCATAGAGAGCCGCCGGACAAGTGGGAACCAGCGCCGCTATGCACGCGACACCCTGCGCCGGGTGGCCTTCATCCGGATCTCCCAGCAGGTAGGCATCCCGCTCGCGGAGATCCGGGAGGCGCTCGACACGCTGCCCGAGGGACGGACCCCGACCCGGGCCGACTGGGAACGGCTCTCGACGAGCTGGCACGCCGACCTGGACCGGCGCATCGAGCAGCTGACCCGACTCCGGGACAACCTCACCGGCTGCATCGGCTGCGGATGCCTCTCCATGAACAGCTGCGCGCTCGCCAACCCGCACGACCGGCTCGCCACCGCGGGCCCCGGTGCCCGGGTACTGGACGTTCGACTCCGCCGCTGATCACCCGGGCTCGGCGCACGGCCTCAGCGCAGCAGGCCGCGCTCGCGCGCCGCGGCAACGGCGGCCGTCCTGCTGTCCACGCCGAGCTTCGAGAACACATGCACCAGATGCGACTTCACGGTCGCCTCGGTGACGAACAGTTGCTTGGCGATGGCCCGGTTCGACAGCCCGTCCGCCACCAGCCGGACGATCTCCGTCTCGCGGGCGCTCAGGTCGACCCGGGGCTCACGGATCCGCCGGTACAGCCGTTGCGCCACATCCGGATTGAGTACCGTCTCGCCCCTGGACGCGGCCCACACCGCGTCCAGCAGCACCTGCGGATCGCTGTCCTTGAGCAGGTACCCGGCCGCACCGGCCTCGACCGCGCGCAGGATGTCGGCGTCGGTGTCATAGGTGGTGAGCACCACCACCCGCGGCGGATCGGGTCGGGCCATGATCGCCTCGGTGGACTGCGCGCCGTCCATTCCCGCGCCGAGTCGCAGGTCCATCAGCACCACGTCCGGCCGTGTCGTCTCGACCAATTCGAGCGCCTGCTCGCCCGAGGCCGCCTCCGCCACCACGTCCAGGCCCTCGTGCGAGGACAGCAGGGCCCGCAACCCAGCCCGGACCACCGGATGATCGTCGACCAGCAACAGCCGCAGCCGCGGGCCGGTCACGACTGTGCCCCTGAGACGGGAAGCGTTGCCGCCAGGGCAGTTCCGTCGCCCGGCGCCGACTCGACGACCAGCGAGCCGCCCAGCGTCTCGAGCCGGTCGCGCATCGCGCGCAGTCCGAACGAGGCCGGATCGACAACGGAAGCGGGATCGAACCCCACCCCGTCGTCCACGACATCGAGACGCACCTCGTCCTGGTCGTAGCTCAGCGTCACCCGGACGTTCTCGGCCTGCGAATGCAGCCGGACGTTGGCCAGCGCGCTCTGCGCCACGCGCAACAACGCCACATCGAAGTCCATCGGCAGCGGCAGCGGATCCCCCTCGACATGCAGCAGGCCGACGATCCCGGTGTGCGTGCCCAGCTGCGTCAACTGGCGGCCTAACGCGGACTCCAGCGAGGCGTCCTCGAGCGCCGACGGCGTCAGCGCCCCGACCACCCGGCGTGCCTCGGCGAGGTTGTCCTGGGCGGTCTCCGCGATCTGCGCGAGGACCGCCTTGGGGTCATCGCCGCGCTGACCCGCACGAGCCAACAGCACGATGGACGAGAAGCCCTGCGCCAGGGTGTCGTGGATGTCCCTCGCCAGCCGTGCGCGCTCCGCCACCGCGCCCGCCTCGCGTTGCAACGCGTTCAATTCGTCCTGCGCGCTGAGCAATTCGTCGTGGGATCGGGTCAGTTCGTCCAACAGGCGCTGACGTTGCTGGGTGTCGCGCAGCAACTGCTGGTAGATCAGCGCCATCCCCGCAGCGGCGGTCGCACCGAAGATCGGACCGAGGAAGGACGCGACGGTGTTGCTGGTGCCGTGCAAGAGCGTGGCGGCGATGACCACCGCGGTGATCCCGACCGTCGCCGCCAGCGCCACCCTGGTCGAGAGCAGATGGAAGCACAGGAAGAACAGCGGGAACGCGACCCACACGAAGCCGGCACCGAGCACGGACAGCCCGAGCCAGCCGAGCACCAGGACGCCCAGCCACAGCGGTCCGTACCAGTCGCGGCCCGTCGTCTCGGCGGCGCGACGGGCGAACCACACTCCGAGCAGGTACCAGGCCAGCACCGCCGCGGCGAGCACGAATGCGGGCAGCGGATTCGGCTCATCGACGGCCGCCCTGGCGGTCCCGACGGCCAGCAGGACGAGGAACAGCCCGTGCGCGCCGACCTGCATGATGCGCAGCACCGGCGTCGTGCCGCGGGCGTGGCGGTATTCGGGCAACAGCATTTCATCCACGCTAACACCACCCGGGGCTCTGACCGGCCGCGATCCGGGAAGTCCAACTTTCGATTGATCCGGGTACCCATCCGTTGCGCGATGCCGGACCGAACCCTCATTCGCGAGGCTGGAAGCCATGTTCCTCAGTATTCGTGACCTCCGATTCGCCAAGGGCCGCTTCGCTCTGATGAGCGCGGTCCTCTTCCTCATCTCGCTGATGGTCGTGATGCTCTCCGGCCTCACGGCCGGGCTCGGGAACCAGTCGATCGCGGCGATCCAGAACGTGGGCGCCGATCGGTTCGCGTTCGGCGAGCCCGCCGAGGGTCAGAAGGTCGCATTCACCGACTCCCAGGTCACCGAGGCCCAGCGGGCACAGCTCGCCTCCACCCCCGGCGTGGACGAGGCCTCGATCCTCGGCATCGCACCCCTCCGGATCACCGCCGACGGTCGCGATGTCAGCGCCAGCGGCTTCGGCGTCGCGGGCGACTCCTTCGCCGCGCCCGTCCCGCTGCACACCGGCGAGATCGCGGTCGACAGGAAGCTCGCGGACGACAACGGCTGGGCCGTCGGCACCACCGTCGACATCGCAGGACACCCGTTCACCATCGGCACGCTCGTCGACGACTCGTACTACAGCCACCAGTCGGTGGTGTGGCTCGACCTCGCCGACTGGCGCCTGCTGCCGACCGCGGGTGACAGCGAGGGCACGACCATCGCACTGCGCACCTCCTCCGACTTCGACGCGGCGGCCGCCGAATCCCTCACCGGTACCGCCATCACCGACGAGAAGGGCGCCCTCAACGCCATCGGCGCATACTCCTCCGAGCGCGGCTCGCTGCTGCTGATGCAGGGCATGCTCCTGGCGATCAGCGCGTTGGTCGTCGGTGCCTTCTTCACCATCTGGACGATCCAGCGCGGCCAGGACCTGGCGGTCCTCAAGGCCGTCGGCGCCTCCACCCGGTACCTGCTCGTCGATGCACTCGGTCAGGGGCTGATCGTTCTCACCCTCGGCGCGGGCCTCGGCACCCTCGCCGCGATCGGGCTCGGCTCGGTGGCCGCGAGTGCGGTCCCGTTCACCCTCACGGTGACCGGCACACTCGTCCCGTTCTTCGCGCTGATCGCGCTGGGCATGCTCGGCGCCGCGGCGGCCCTGACCCGCATCGTCAAGGTCGACCCGCTGACCGCGCTCGGCGCGGCCAGGTAACCGCCGACCGCACCGCAGGCACACGTAAACCCCACGCCTCCAGGAGTATCCATGAGCATCAGACTGAAGAACACGGTCCTCACCTACCCCGACGGCGACACCCGGCTGCGCGCCCTCGACGACGTGTCCCTCACGGTCGAGCGCGGCCAACTCGCCGCGATCACCGGGCCGTCCGGCTCGGGCAAATCCAGCCTGCTCGCCGTCGCGGGCCTGCTGATCACCCCCGACTCGGGCACCGTCACCATCGACGGCACCGACGTCACCGGCCTGGACCGGACGGCCCGCACGACCGTGCGCCGCCAGCAGCTCGGATTCGTCTTCCAGCAGGCCAACCTGATGGCCTCGCTGACCGCAACGGAGCAGCTGCTGATGATCACCCATCTCGGCGGCGGCAGCGTTCGCGGCCAGCGCGCCAGGGCCAGGGACCTGCTGTCCACGTTGGGGCTCGAGAAGCAGCTGGACCGGCGACCGCACCAGCTCTCCGGCGGACAACGGCAGCGGGTCGCGATCGCGCGCAGCCTGATGAACGATCCGTCGGTGTTGCTCGTCGACGAGCCGACCTCGGCGCTGGACGAGGACCGCAGCCGCGAGATCGTCGCGCTGCTGGCCACCCTCAGCCACGAACGCAACGTGGCGACCGTGATGGTCACCCACGATCTCAGCCAGCTCGACCTGGTCGACGGCGTCTACGAGATGCACAGCGGGATGCTGACGACGGCGACAGTGCCTGCATAGCTGCCCTCGGGGCACCTACACGCGAGTGTGCCCTCGCCGAAAGCGGGGGCACACCAGCTGCGTCGAAGCGCTCGACCTGGACCGTCGGATCTTAGGGACCGACGTCCGGTGCGCCGGGGCCACCGGGACCACCGGGGAGGGGTTCCTTCGGGCCAGCAGGCGGCGCGGCCTGACCCGGATCGAGAACATCGGAATCGCCGACGTGGCCGGGTCCCTCGAAGGGCCCCTTCGGGTCGGCCGGGGGCTCGGCCTGACCGGGATCGAGAACATCGGAATCGCCGACCTTGCCCGGACCCTCGAACGGGCCCTTGGGCGGGCGCGGCGGATCGACCACCGGCGGCACGACAACCGGCTCGACAACCGGCTGCTGCACGGGATGCGCGACCGGAGCCGGGGCAGGCAGAGCGGCCTGCGGAGCGACGACGGGGCCCGGATCAGCGCTGTACGAACCCGGATTCCCGGCACCGCCGTCCTGGGGACCGGGATCGACTGGGCCGGGCTGCTCCCCATCGCGATTCACCGCGTTCTCCCGCTCCACCTGCAGCGGCGCACTCTGTCCCTGGCCCGGTACGGGCGTGCCGACTGTGCTGTCACCGCACGCCGACAAGGTGGCGATACCGGCGAGCGAGAACCCGGCCACGGCGAGTGCGGCGATGACATTGCGGGAAGTGACGTTGCGGGTAATGGGTGCCTCCTGGGGTTTCGGCGAGCCGCTTGGCTGCTACACCCAGCCTCCGGCACCACCGTTGCCCCAGATAGGCACCCAAGGGTCATCGCCACCCACCCTCGAGGGCACTCGATTCAGACCGGCGGCAGGAGCTTGCTGAACTGGTCGTTGGCCTTCTGCATCACGAACTCGTACGGCGGGGCGAACTTGCGCGCCCACCAGTAGCCGAACCGGATGTCGTTCGATGTGTAGACCAGATAGCGGTTCTTCTTGATGCCGCGGACGATGCACTCCGCGACCCTCTCCGGCGAGACCGCACGCTTCTCGAAGCGGTGCACCAGCTTTCGAATCCGCGGATCATCCCGGTCCACCCCGGCGATCTGTACGGTTCCGACCAGCGGGGTCTTCACTCCCCCCGGCACCACGAGGCTGACGCCGATGCCGTGCCGCTTGAGATCGAAGCGCAGGACCTCGGAAACGCCGCGGAGGCCGAACTTGCTTGCACTGTAGGCGGCGTGCCACGGCAACGCGAGCAGGCCTGCAGCGGAGGAGACGTTGACAAGGTGCCCGCCGCGGCCGGCGCGCACCATCGGCGGCACGAAGTTCTCGATGATGTGGATGGGCCCCATCAGGTTGACATCGACCATCGACTTCCAGTGCCGGTGTTCGAGGTTCTCCACGGTGCCCCAGGCGGAGATTCCCGCGACGTTCATCACCACGTCCATGGCGCCGTGCGCATCGTCGATCTCCGTCGCCCACACGGTGACGGCGTCGTAGTCGGACACGTCCAGCGCCTTCGAGGCGGTCACCGCGCTTCCTGCCATGGCCACCGTCTCGGCCAGGCCGACCGCGTTGATGTCGGTGAGGAACAGCTCGGCCCCCTCCGCCGCGGAGGCAAGGGCCGTCGCCCGGCCGATCCCGCTACCAGCCCCGGTGATCAGGCATTTCTTCCCCCGCAGGTCCTTCACGATGGCCTTCCCTCACGTCGTCCCGGTCGCTCACGCGGAGTCTAACGACAACGGCGCCCCGCCCAGGGAGATCCGGGGCGGGGCGCCGTCAGCTGTGAGCGATCAGGAACCGAAGGCCGGGAGCGAGCCGCCGCCGTCACCGGGAACCGGCTCGTCCTGGACGGTGACCGTCGTGGACGCCTCCGAACCGAGGTATCCCGGCGCACCGGAGTACACCGCGCGGACGTCACGCACGCCGCTGGTGGTGAACAGGTAGCTCACGCTGGCCTGCCCGTCCTTCACTCCAGCCGGGTTGCCGAGCGGCTCCGCGCCGCTGAAGAACTGGACGGTGCCGCCGTTCGCCCTCGGGGCGACGTTGGCCCGCAGGAACACGTACACACCCTTCTGCGCGACCGCCGGGACATTCAGAGTGGTCGTGGTCGCGACGTCAGCCGCACCCGGATCCGTGATGTTCAGGGTCTGGGCGACGGAGGTGGAGCCGGCGAACCCGGGGGCACCGGAGAACACCGCGGTGATCGTCTTGTTGCCGGGCACCGTGAAGTTCTGGGTCACGCTGGCCTTGCCGTCGGCACCGACCGGCGCGGTCCCCAGCACGGTGAGGCCGTTCTTGAAGGTGAGCGTGCCTGCACCGGGGAACGGGGAAACCTGCGCCTCGATGATCACGTCGACATTGATCGGGGACGAGGCGGGCATGATGAGCGTCGTCTGCGTCGTCTGATCGCCCGGGTCGACGGTGACCGACTGCACGGCCGACACCGATTCGGTCGCGAACGGCGTCGCGAGGAACTTCGCGGTCAGGTCGTGCGGACCGGCCTGGTTGGCGGCAGGCTTCCACTTGAACGAGGCAGCCCCCGCGGCATCAAGCGCGCCTGAGCCGATCTCGTTCGTGCCGGAGAAGAACTTCACGAGGTCGCCCGCGCGGCCGCCGAGCACCTTGGACTTCAGCGTCGACTCGACGCCCGCCTTCAGCGGACCGACCGGCTCGAGCACGGTGGTGCTGACGTTCTTGGTCACCACGTACGCCGGACCGAGGGTGAGGTTCTCCCCCGAGGACGCGACGGCGCCGTACTTGATGCCGGTGTTCAGAGCCACCTCCCTGGCGCAGTTGGCCCCGATCACGTATTGGAACTCGAAGGTCGGCGAGGTGGACGCATCCCAGCTGCCCGCGACCCGGAGCAGGCCCGCACCGTTGCTCGCCAGCGGCACGGGGAGGCCGGCGACCTTCGCCGAGTCCTTCTTGTAGGTAAGGCAGGTGTTGCGGTGATCCTCGAACCAGTTGACGGTGTCGGTCCCGGCGATCGTGGTGGACACCGTGACCACCTCACCCTCGGCCGGTGCGACGTTGCTGATCGTGCGGGTGAAGTTCTTACCCCCGTCCGCCCATGTGATCGTCGCGGGCGCGGCGCTCGCGCCACCCGCTCCCAGCGTCACCGCGAACCCCGCGATGACCGCGAAAGCGCCTCCCATCGCAATGGTGCGGCGCACAGACCTCCCCGACATGCATTTCCTCCCAAAGACGAGGGCTCCCACACGTGTTGGGGTTGCCCTGTTGTGTCGTCACGTTGTGTCGTCACGGAATCCGACTCACCCGCAGCGGAGCCGTCGGCGTGCACAGAATCGAGCAGAAGTAGACCACGCCGGTCCCGCGCCCGACGTCGTTTTGGCATAAGAAAGTGGACGGTTGTGCAAGTCATCGCGACCCGGTCGCGCACGGCGCCGAGCGGCCGCGAACGGGCGCTCGAACGGAACGCATCTGCGCAGCTACGGCGCGCGCGTCCCGCCCGTCACAGGCGTCACAGCCTGGTGGACATCTCGTCCTGGTAGTCCCGGATCGTCTTCTCGATGGTGTCGGCATCCTCCGGATCCCCATGGCGGCGAGCCTCGTCCGCGCGATCCCGCAACGTCCTGATCGCCTTGCGCAATTCGTTGTCGGTCATCCTGTGATCCATATCACCAAGTGTGCCCGGCTCGGCGACTCGAGGCCAGTGCTGAATCCGGCACGATGCGCGATGGCGAGCCTTGACGCTCACGCCGCACGCGACGAGTGTTGATCACATGTATTCGGGGGCCTCGCGCCCCGATGGAAGGGTCGCGAGGACATTCGCGAAGTCGCATACGTACGAACCGCGCCACGGCTCGTGCGGGCACCCCTTGACCAGCGTGGAGACCACCGGCTCCCGCGCAGTCCGCACCCGCCTCGACCGCGGCCTCCGCCGTTTCGCCCGCGCTCCCGCAACCGATGTGGTGAGTCCGGCCTTCTTCGCACGCAAGGAAGAGGCAGCCATGAAGAGCGATCTGCACGCAGCACCCGAAGTCACCCATTCGCCGGTCCCGATTCCCGAGGTGGTCGCGGCGCTGCGCGCGACCTACGCCTCGGGCCGCACCAGGCCCGCGGCGTGGCGGATCGAGCAACTGCGCGGCATCGAGCGATTGCTGGACGAGCGTGAGGGCGAGATCGCACAGGCCCTCGCCGAGGATCTCGGGCGCGACGCCTTCGAGACGTGGATGTCCGACATCCTCACCGCCAAGAGCGAGGCCGCCTACGCACGCAAACGGGTGCGCCGGTGGATGCGCCCCCGGCCGCGGCCGCTGCCGCTGAACCAGATGCCCGCGCTGGGATGGGTGCAGTACGAGCCGCTGGGGGTGGTGCTCGTCATCGGGTCCTGGAACGTTCCGCTGACGGTAACCCTCGGACCGTTGGTCGGTGCCGTGTCGGCGGGGAACTGCGCTGTCGTCAAGCCGTCGGAGCTGACCCCGGCGACGTCTCGCCTGCTGGCCCGGCTGCTCCCGAAGTACCTCGACGCCGAGGCCATCGCCGTGGTCGAGGGCGACGGGCGTACCACCCAGACCCTGCTCGCCCAGGGCTTCGATCATGTGTTCTTCACCGGCGGCACCGAGATCGGCCGGAAGATCCTGGCCGGGGCCGCGCCGCACCTGACCCCGGTGACCCTCGAGCTCGGCGGCAGGAACCCGGCGATCGTCATGCGGGACGCGAACCTCGCCGTCACCGCCCGCCGGATCGCCTGGACGAAGGTGTTCATCTCGGGCCAGTCCTGCATCGCGGCCGACTACGTGCTGGTCGAGCGCGCCGTCCGGGACGAGCTGGTCGATCGAATAGTCCGCAGTCTCACCGAGTTCCGGTCTGCGGCAACTACGCGGGGCGTTCGCATCGTCAACGAGCGCCAGTTCGACAGGTTGGCCGGGTACCTCGCGAGCACCGGGGCCACAGTCGCGTTCGGCGGCGGTACCGATCGGGCCACTCTGACGGTCGAGCCCACCGTGCTGGTGGACCCGAGCCCCGAGGATCCGGTCATGCGCGAGGAGGTCTTCGGCCCGATCCTGCCGGTGCTTGCCGTCGACTCGTTGGACGAGGCGACCGCATTCGTCAACGCGCGGCCGAAACCCCTGGCCGCTTATGTCTTCACGAGGTCGGCGCGGACTCGCCGTCGGGTGCTGTCCGAAGTCAGCTCGGGCGGGGCGGTGGTCAATCACCTCACCCTCCAGGAGGTGGTGCCCCAGCTCCCGTTCGGCGGCGTCGGCGCCAGCGGGATGGGGCGATACCACGGTAGGTGGGGGTTCGAGACCCTCAGCCACCGAAAGGCTGTGCTGCTCAAGCCGTTCAAACCCGATCCCCGGTTCTTCTACCCGCCCTACACCGACCGGACGATCAAGCTGATGCACAGGATGCTCGGGGTTTGAAGGTCGACGCCGACGGGGCTCCATACGGGTGTGGCCCCCGACGACGAATCGTCGGGGGCCACTTCCGGTGTTCAGCTCGCTCCGCCAGGGACAGCCCGGCGGAACCCGATCAGGATCCGAAGATCGATCCAAGGCTGCCTGCGCCGCCGGGGGTGCCACCGCCGGTGCCCGTCACCACGACGGATTCCTGGTCGGCGGACGCGTTCACGGTGCCCGAACCGGAATACTCGGCGGTGATGACGCGCTGACCCTCGTTCGCGGGAGTCCACGAGAGGCCGGCCTGGCCGCCCGCGTTCACCGGCGCGGTGCCGATGACGATGTCGCCGTCCTTGAACGTGACCGTGCCACCCGCGTCGCCGGGAGTGACCTGCGCCGAGATCGTCTGCGCCGCGCCGACCTTGGGAGCGCCACCCAGGGTGAGCACCGTGGTCGAGTTGGTGTTACCCGCAGGCGCCTCCGCGACGGTCACCGTCGCGTTGGCGGTCGACCCCGTGACGCCGGAGCGCCCGGAGAACGTCGCGGCGATCGAGTGGCTGCCCGCGGTGGACGGCACCCACGTGTAGGTGGCCACGCCATTGGTATCGACCGGCACGTCAGCCAGCGTCGCCGCGCCGTCCTTGAACGCCACGGTGCCGCCTGCGCCCGTGGGCGACACGGTCGCCTTCAGCACGGTGGACCGACCGACCTCAGCGCCCGAGATCGGGGCGAGCACGGTCGAGGACACCGCATCTGCCTGCGAGACCTGCACGGTCTGCACCGGCGACTGCGAGCCCTCGGCCCGCGGGGTCGCCAGGAACTTCGCGGACAGGCCGTGCGCGCCCCGGGTGGCGGGCGTCCAGTTGAACGTTGCCTCGCCTGCACCGTTGAGCGCGGCCTGACCGATCTTCACCGCTCCGTCGAAGAACTCGACGGGATTGCCCTCGGCACCACCGGTCACGGTCGCCTTCAGCGGAACCGACTGGCCGACCTGCACGTTGGGCGGCGTGGCCAGAGCGGTCGTGGAGGTGTTGATCCGCACCGAGACCGTGGGTCCCTTGTCCTGGTAGGTGCCGGAACCGAGCGAGCCGCCGTAATGCACCGTCGTCATCAGCGGGACGGTGCGGTCACAGTTCGCGCCGACCTTGTAGGAGAACTCGAACGTCCGCAGGTTGGGGCTGATGTGCGGGTACAGCGGCCACTCGACGCTGCTGCCCTTCACCTTCGCGAAGTCCGCGCCCTGGCTGTCCAGGCCGCGCGGCGAGCCGTCCACCTTCGCCGAACCGTCCACGTAGGTCAGGCAGGTCGGGTGGACGTCCTTGACCTCGTAGATGTACTCGACGACGCCGCCGGTCCTGTCGAACTGGGTGGTCGAGGTGATGATGTCGCCCTCGGCGGGGGTGGTGTCGCTGATCGTGCGGGTGATCCGCTCGCTGCCGTCGTCCCACGTCACGCTCGCAGGCGCCGCGCCCGCGACACCCGCGCCCACCGTTGCCGCGAACCCGGCCGACAACGCCAGCACGCCGGCCCCGCCAACCACGCGACGAATGCTCTTGTCAGACATACATTTCCCCTCTATGCGGCAGACCGCGGACACAGAAAGACGTCCAGGCCGTCCAGATTTTGTAAATGACCAGCGCCCCTCCGTCGCACCGGCGATGACGTCCCGGGCCGCTGAGGCGAGATGAAGTAGATCACATTCAACATGCGCCGAATGTCTCTTTCGTGAATGACATGGACAGCTGTCCGATAGCCTGTCGGCCGAGCGCTTCCCCGCGGGGTGGGCCGGCAACGCAAAAGGCGCCCCTCCCGGAGGAGAAGCGCCTTTCGACTGGTGGAGCTGAGGGGAATCGAACCCCTGACCTCTTCGATGCGAACGAAGCGCGCTACCAACTGCGCCACAGCCCCGAACCACGCTCCCGTAGGAACGCTCGGCAACTGTAGCAGCCCGGCCCGCCACAGAAAAAATCGCCCGGTCCGGAGGGGATTCACCTCGCAACGGCGGCGTTTCCGACCCTGCCGAACGCGGGTCACTCGGGGCAGGCGACGCCCGCCCGAGTGGTGTCCAGGATGGTCTGTCCCTCCGGGACGGCCCGCCACTGATCGAACGGCTGCTCCAGTGCGAACCGGCCGTCGGCCTGCCGTACCAGCGTCCGGGTCTCGGCGTTGCCCGGGTTGTTCAACGACTCGAAGTATTCGACCGACCAGTGGAACCAGCGCATGCAGAACAGCCGCATGGTCAGCCCGTGCGTCACCACGAGAGTGTTCGGCGGGAACCCGGGCTTGGCGCGATGCCGGTACAGCGTCTCCATGAAGGTGCTCACGCGATCGAAGACGTCGGCGCCCGATTCACCCTCGTTGAACCGATAGAAGAAGTGCCCGTAGGTGTTGCGCAGCCCGGTCTGCCGGGCGATCTCGTCCGGGTCCTGGTAGTTCGCCCAGTCCTGCTCGCGCAGGCGCGGTTCCTCGATCCGACGCTCGATCAGATCGTCGATGCCGAGCGCCTCGAGGGTCTGGTAGGCCCGCAGGTACGGCGAGACGTACACACAGACCTTCTGCCCGTCGAACTGTTCGCGCAGTCGCTCCCCCGCGACCCTGGACTGCTCCACGCCGCGCGCGGTCAACGGGATCCGGTAGTCGGGCACCCGCTCGTAGATCCCCGGATCGATGTTCGCCTCGGACTCGCCGTGCCGGAGCAGCACGATCCTCTCCTGCACGGCTCCGTCCGCCATCCGCGTCAGGCTACTGACCGACGACTCGGCGCATCTCCTGAGGAGCCGCCTCCTCCTCGAACCGGATGTCGTAGTGCTCGAGGTGCTCGAACACCGGGTCCTCGTCGTCCACTTCGAGCACCACCGCCCCGGGCCTGCGCAGCCGCGACGGGATCAACCGCAGCTCGTCGTCCTCGCGGGACTCCACCCCGAGCCGGGAGCGGCTCAGGCGTGCCATGCGGCGACGTCGGATCTCCTGCTCGAACTGGACCTGCCTGCGCATGTAGGCCAGGTACCCGCCGAGGCCGACAAAGGCGGCCGCGGCGACCCACCACAGCATCGGCGTCACAATGAGCGCGAGCGCCGCCGACATGATCGTCAGCAGGATCAGACCGAGGACGGCACGCTGCCGGAATCCGTACCGCGCGGCCCGCGCGAGGGCATCGGCCTCGGGGTCGAACCCGCCGCGACCGCGGCGCTGTGGGACGTACTCACGAGCCGCAGCCCGCTCGTCGTCCAACTCGTCGACTTCTACCTGGGTGTCCATGCGGTCCTCCGCATACCTGGGGCGAGTGGGTTCGCGGCGCCAGTTCGGGTCGCTGCGGTGTCCTGAGGCGGGTCCGCGGTGCTGCTGACGCGCGAGCTGGTCGCGGTCGAGCACACGGGTCGCCAGTGCTGCATCGGTGGTCTGACGGATTCTGGGGCGACGTTTCACCTGCATGGGCAGCAGGACGAACAGCCACATCCCGACCAAGGCGATCCACAGGATCGAGTTCGGCATACCGGCGACCTCCCTCCCAGTCGTCTACCAGCACATATGACTCAATCAGCCCATTCAGGCTAATTGCCACGGCGCGCAGTTCCCCGCAGACGCGCCGACTCAACTTTCCCAACTGTCACAATAGTCACTCGCTCCAGTGGTGTTTTGCACTACCCGTCACCAAGCGGATCCGCCCGGGTCAGGCGGTCACCCCCAGGCGGCCTTGCCCGCCCGGACCAACCGGTCGCTGACGGTGCCCTCGACCTCCTCGATCGTCATCGCCACCAGCAGGTGATCGCGCCACGCACCGTCCACGTCCAGGTACCGGCGCAACAGTCCCTCCTCGCGGAACCCGACGTTGCGCAGCACCGCCTGACTGGCCAGGTTCTCCGGGCGGACGGTGGCCTCGACCCGGTGCAACCCGAGCGCGCCGAAGCTGTGGTCGAGCCCGAGCGCCACCGCGGCGGTGGCCACCCCCTGACCACCCACCTCCCTGGTCACCCAGTAGCCGATCCACGCGGACCGCAGCGCCCCGCGCACGACGTTTCCGATCGTCAGCTGCCCACAGAACTTTCCGTCGAGTTCGATGACCAGTGGCACCATCCGGCCCTTGCGCGCCTCCGAGCGCAGCGAGGCACACAGCCCGGGCCAGTTCCCCATGTGATGGCGGTCCTCCCACGGGCCCTCACCGGTCGGCTCCCACGGTTCGAGATGCTCCTGGTCGCGAATTCGGATACGGCTCCAGGCCGCGGCGTCACGCAGCCGGATCGGGCGCAACGTCACCCGTCCGGCGCCCACCGTCAGCGGACCCAGATGCGCCGGCCAACCCGGGTGAATCGAGTACTTGCGCAGCGATGTGCCCAACCCTCAGCCTCGCTGCGCAAGGAAGGCCACGTCGACCTCGTCGCCGGTCCGGACCTCGGTGACCTCCGGAGCGACCAGGACGAGGCAGTTCGCCTCCGCCAGCGTCGCCAGGAGGTGCGAGGAGGCGCCTGGCGCCCCACCGAGGGCCTGCACCAGGTACTCCCCCGTCGACTCGTCGCGCATCAGCTGCCCACGCAGGAAGCCCTTGCGGTTCTCGATCGAGGTGATCGGTGCCACCGTGCGCGCGGTCACCACCCGGCGCATCGGCTGCCTACGGCCGAGGGCGATCCGGATCAGCGGCCGGACCATCACCTCGAACACGACCAGCGCACTGACCGGGTTGGACGGCAACAGGAACGTCGGCACCTCGTCGCGGCCGAGCTGACCGAACCCCTGCACCGATCCCGGGTGCATCGCCACCCGCTCCACCTCGAGGTCGCCGAGGTCACGCAGCGCCTCCCGGACCTGATCGGAGGCCCCGCCGCCGACCGCGCCCGCGATGACGACGATCTCCGAACGGATCAGCTGACCCTCGACCACCTCGCGCAGGCGACGGGGATCGGTGCCGGCGATGCCCACCCGGTTCACGTCGGCGCCTGCGTCGCGCGCGGCGGCGGCGAGCGCGTACGAGTTCACGTCATAGACCTGACCGGGACCGGGGGTGCGGTCGATGTCGACGAGCTCGCCGCCGACGGAGATGACCGACAGCCGCGGTCGGGGATGCACCAGCACCTTGTCGCGCCCCACCGCGGCGAGCAGACCGACCTGGGCGGCGCCGATGATGGTGCCCGCGCGCACCGCGACGTCGCCGGGCTGCACATCGTCGCCGATGCGCCGGACGTAGTCACCGGAACGGACCGGCCAGAGCACCTTCACGCGGTTCAGGCCGCCATCGGTGCGGTCGAGCGGCAGGACCGCATCGGCGAGGGTCGGCAGCGGCGCCCCGGTGTCCACGCGCACCGCCTGACGCGGCTGCAGCCGGATCGGTTGGCGCGAACCCGCGGCGACCTCGCCGACCACGGGCAGGGTCACCTCGACGGGCTCGTCGTCCTCGCCCCGGTTCTCCCCGCCTGCACCGGCGACATCGACGCTGCGCACCGCGTAACCGTCGATCGCGGCCTGATCGAATCCCGGCAGCGGGCGCTCGGTGACCACCTCTTCGGCACACAGCAGACCCTGAGCCTCCGAGATCGCCACCCGGACCGGCCGGGGTGCGACCGCGGCGGCCGTCACTCTCGTCTGCTGCTCCTCAACCGAGCGCATGTAGTCACTGCCTCCCGACCCCACTAATGTCCCGTCTGCCGCAGTCTCTGGGTGAGCCAGTCGCGCAGTGAAGGACCGTATTCGTCACTGTCCAGGGCAAAGTCAACCGCAGCCCGCAGGTAGCCTCCGGGATTTCCGAGGTCGTGTCTCGACCCACGGTGCACCACCACGTGCACCGGGTGTCCCTCCGAGATCAGCAACGCGATCGCATCGGTCAACTGCAACTCGCCACCCTGACCCGGGGTGATCCGGCGCAACGCATCGAAGATGGCCCGGTCCAACAGGTACCGGCCCGCCGCCGCGAACGTCGACGGCGCATCCTCCGGCTTCGGCTTCTCCACCATCCCGACGACCTTGAGGACGTCCGGATTCGTAGCGTCCGGCACCTCCTCGACATCGAAGACGCCGTACGCACTGACCTGATCCTTGGGCACATCGATCGCGCACAACACGCTGCCGCCGCGCTTCTCCCGGACCCGGACCATCGTCTCGAGCACCCCACGCGGCATCACCAGGTCATCGGGCAACAGGACCGCGATCGCATCCTCGTCGTCGTCGAGCACGCACTCCACGCACCCGACGGCGTGACCGAGCCCGAGCGGCTCCTCCTGGATCACCGACTCCACCTCGAGCAGGCCCTGCGCCTTGCGGACCTTCTCGAGCAGGTGCGACTTGCCGCTGGCCTCGAGCTTGCTCTCGAGCACCAGGTCCTCGACGAAGTGCGCGACGACCCCGTCCTTGCCCTCCGAGGTGACGATCACCAGCCTGCTGGCACCGGAATCGGCGGCCTCACCGGCGACCAGCTCGATACCCGGCGTGTCCACCACCGGGAGCAATTCCTTCGGCACCGTCTTGGTCGCGGGCAGGAACCTGGTGCCCAGACCCGCCGCGGGCACCACCGCCGTGCGGAAGTGCCTGTTCTTGTTGGTGCCGGCCTGTGTCATGAGCACACCCTATCCATCTCGTCCGTGCGCACCGGATTCTAGGGTGAGCACGATGGGAACGCGGATCAGGGGAACAGGGTGGCATCGGTGACCGAGGTGACGACGAAAGCGCAGTGGCGGGCCAGGGTGCTCGCCGCGCGTCGTTCACGCGACGCCGTGACCAGGGAGGCGGAAGACCGCGCCCTCGCCGCTGCAGCGACGGCGCTCGGCGACACGCTCGGACCCGACGCCACGGTCTGCGCATATGTGCCGGTCGGGGTCGAACCGGGATCGACGGCGCTCCTCGACGCCCTCCTGCCTCGGGTCGGACGGGTCCTGTTGCCCGTGGCCAGGGATCCCGGCCCGCTGTACTGGGCGGAGTATCACGGCACCGAGGCCCTGGTCAGCGCACCGTTCGGCCTGCGCGAACCCGGGCAGCCGCACTTACCGCCCTCGGCGATCTCGGAGGCGAAGGCGATCTTGATCCCGGCGCTCGCGGTCGACGAACGGGGGGTCCGTCTCGGTCGGGGCGCGGGTTTCTACGACCGGACCCTCGACCTCGCCGATCCGGCCGCCCGCCTGATCGCGGTGGTCCGCGACGACGAAGTGGTCGGCGAGCTGCCCGACGAGTCACACGACATCCGGGTCGGCTGGGTCCTCACCCCGGTCGGCGGGCTTCGTGCACTGGGAATAGGAAGCTGATTACCGGCGTTGGCACTCCTGACTGTAAAGTGCTAACGCCTGCCGTATCACCACCCAGGCCTGAGTACCCCGTGCGGAGGATCCTTCAGTGCCCACCTACTCGTATGCCTGCACCGAATGCAGCAACCGGTTCGACATCGTCCAGTCCTTCACCGACGACACCCTGACCGTGTGCTCCGAGTGCTCCGGCAAGCTGCGCAAGCTGTTCAACTCCGTCGGCATCGTCTTCAAGGGCAGCGGTTTCTACCGCACCGACAGCCGCGGTAGCGGCGGCACAGCCAGCGAGCCCGCCAAGTCCGATTCGTCGGCGTCCTCGACCCCCGCGAGCAGCCCGTCGACCAGCACGTCGACGTCCACCGCGAGCGCGGGCGCGACCTCGTCTGCCACCTAGCCCCCTAGGTTCTCCACAGCCATCCGATCCCTCCACAGGCGCGCCCTGCGGCGACTCCGACGGCCGGCCACGGCCCCTAGCGTGGCCCCATGGACCGCGCACCGATCCCCGGCAGCCGTCGCGCCGACCGGCTCGACCCGACATGGGCCGACCGGCTCTCCCGACTGACCCGGCCGGGATCGGCCCGCGTCGCCGTCGCCCGCCGGGTGCTCGCCGGCGCACTGGCCCTGACCGCCGTGATCCTGCTGCTGCGCGGCGACCCGTCAGACGATCAGGTGGCCGTCGTCGCGGCCGCACGCGACCTGACGCCCGGCCTGGTCCTGCGCGCCGACGACGTGCGGCTCGTGCAGCTGGGCGCCGCGACGGTGCCCACGGGCGCCCTGCGCGGCATCGAGGACGCCATTGGCCACACCCTGACCGGCCCCGCCAGGGCGGGCGAGACCCTGACCGACCTCCGCATGCTCGGTCCCCGCCTGGCCAACGCGGCCACCAACTCGCCCGACGCCCGCGTGGTTCCGATCCGACTCGCCGACCCCGAAGTGACCGACCTGTTACGCGAGGGCGACCGGGTGGACGTGCTGACCGTGAACTCCGACACCGAGGGGCCCGAGCCCGACGCCCGGGTACTGGCCTCCGCCGCGACGGTGATCCTGGTGTCCCCCAATGATTCCGCCCGAGGTGCACGCGAGCGGGTTGTGATGCTCGCGCTGCCCGCAGGCGAGGCGACCACGGTCGCCGCGGCCTCGTTGTCGACAGCGCTGACGGTCACGTTCCACTGACGCCCGGACGGTCGTCCGGTTGCCCCGCGAGGTCCGGTGTCCATAGCATTTCCCTGTCCGAGAGCATCACCAGCCGACGGAACGGAGACCCAACTCATGTTGAAGGGCTTCAAGGACTTCCTGCTCAAGGGAAACGTGCTCGACCTGGCCGTCGCGGTGATCGTCGGCGCGGCCTTCACCGCCATCGTCACCGCATTCACCACAAATATCGTCGAACCCCTCATCGCCGCTCTCGGCGGCTCGAACGAAATGGGCTTCGGCTTCCAGATCACCGACAGCCCGGAGACGTTCGTGAACATCGGCGCCGTGATCACCGCGGCGATCAACTTCATCATCATCGCGGCCGTCGTGTACTTCATCCTCATCGTTCCCTACAACCACACCAAGGAGCGGTACATGAGGCAGGAGGAGAAGGAGGCAACGGACATCGAGTTGCTCACCGAGATCCGCGACCTGCTGGGCAGCGACACCGCAAGGCATCGGGGCTGAGGAGGCGGACACACGTTGGGCCCGTACCGAATTCGGTACGGGCCCAACGTTTCCAGATCAGGTCGGTGTAGTTTCGAGCGACCTGCAAGCAGTCACTAGCGGCGTAGTTTCGAGCGACCTGCAAGCAGTCGCTAGCGGCGTCTGATCAGCCGATGCTGAAGGGCTGTCCCCAGAGGGTGACGGTGCCCTTGACGTTCTCGGTGTCGACGGTGACGTTGACGTAGGAGCGGGCCTGCGCGT